>JAOBWI010000065.1 GCA_025463285.1 Acidimicrobiaceae bacterium
GTCGGCCGCATCCTCATCCACCGCCGGGGGCGGCCCTTCGCCCGTGCCGAGCGCCGCGGGGGCGCGGGCGGCATCGAGGCCGAACTCCGCCAGCACCTCGGCGGCCCGGCTCTCCGCCTCGTCGACCAGCGCGGCGAGGAGGTCGATCGGCTCGACGACCGTCGCGCCCCGCCAACGCGCCCGCGCCTTCGCTCGATCCAGGGCGCGCCGGGCGCCCGCGGTGTACCATTCCCTCATGCGATGGATCCTCGCGGTCTCCCCGCCAAGGCACGGCACCCGCGATCGACGCGGGACCGGCGGCGACGCACCCGCTCACGGGGCGGGACGATGCCGTACCTTGATTTCCCCGGGGGGCCCGGTCATGATAATAACCATTGATGCCAGGGCTCCGCGCCCGGGGCCCACGCGGGCCCGGATCGGCCCTCCGACCCCCGGCTGCCGCGCGTCCATCCCACCCTTTTCGTCGGGGACTTCCACCGTGTTCGACCGCATCGCCCTCTTGATCTTACCGGCACTCGCCTTGCTCTGCGTCCCCCGGGTCGTCCCGGCCGACGAACCCGCCAAGAAACCGACCACGGTGCTCGACTTCTCGGTCAAGAACATCGATGGGAAAGATGTCGATCTCTCCAGGTTCAAAGGGGAAGTGCTCCTGATCGTCAACACCGCCAGCCAGTGCGGCTATACCCCGCAATACCAGGGGATGGAGGCGATCTTCGAGAAGCACAAGGGCCGGGGTTTCGAGGTCCTCGCCTTCCCCGCCAACGAGTTCGGCCACCAGGAGCCGGGGGCCGACTCGGAGATCAAGTCGTTCTGCACCACGAAGTTCAACGTCACCTTCCCGCTGTTCGCGAAGATCGTCGTCAAGGGGAAGGGGATCCACCCGCTCTACCAGTTCCTGACCAGCCCCGAGACCGATCCCCATCACGCCGGCCCGATCCCCTGGAATTTCGCCAAGTTCCTCGTCAATCGCAAGGGGGAAGTGATCGCCCGGTTCCAGCCCGAAGACGAGCCCGAGTCGGAGAAGGTCACCACGGCGATCGAGGCCGCGCTGGCACAGCCGAAGTGAACGAAGCCTCGATCACCCGCAGGCGACACCCCTCGCGAAGGGGGGACGCCGGCGCGCATTGATCGCGGGACACGGGATCGTCCCATTGCTTGGCTGGCTGAGGGTAAACGAGTTGCCATCGCTCGCGTGATTGATGTCGAACAATCGGGTCCTCGTGATCCCGGTGCAACGATGGCCGTGAACGAAGACGGAGAAGTAGTTGGTTCGGTCTCGGGGGGCTGCGTCGAGGGCGCGGTTGTCTTAGAAGCGCTTGACGTAATGGCGACGGGGACACCTCGGCGGTGTTCGTTCGGCTACTCCGACGACGAAGCATTTGCCGTCGGACTGACCTGCGGGGGAACGGTGCACCTCCTGGTGGAGCCGCTGGACTGGTGAGCGGAGAGATTTACCGGGAGCTTCGTCACTCGCTTCTGGACGGCGAACCGGTCGGCCTCGTTTCGGTGACGCGTGTCAGCGAGGAAACGGGTGAAGCGACCAAGCTCGCCGCCAAACTATTGATTCGTCCGGACCAGGCGGCGCTCGGCACTCTGGGCGGCGCCGAACTGGACCGAGTCGTTGCGCGCGACGCGTTGGCCATGCTCTATCGCGGGGTCTCGGGCCTACGACACTACGGCACCCGCGGAGAGGCGCAAGGCGTGGCGCTCGAAGTATTCGTCGAGTCCTTCGTTTCGCCGCCGCGACTCATCATCTTTGGCGCGGTCGACTTTTCGCGGGCGCTCGTCGATGTTGCGAAGGTGCTGGGGTACGTTGTCACGGTGTGTGACGCTCGGCCGGTCTTCGCGACCGCTAAGCGCTTCCCGGGCGCCGATGAGGTTGTGGTGGACTGGCCCGACCGCTACCTCGAGCGCGTGCGGCCTCCCTTCGGCCCCCGGGACGCCGTGTGCGTGTTGACGCACGACACGAAATTCGACGTGCCGGCCATCATCGGCGCCCTGGCAACGGAAGTGGGCTACATCGGGGCGATGGGGTCGCGGCGCACTCATGAGCGACGCTGGGAGCGGTTGCTTGAGGCCGGAGTAAGTGAGATTGAACTTCGCGCGCGACTGATGAGCCCAATCGGTCTCGATATTGGATCGCGCACGCCCGAAGAGACGGCGGTGTCCATCTGCGCCGAGATCATTGCGGTGCAAAGCGGTCGATCGCGGCGAGCCATGACGCCACTTCGCGACGGGACCGGCCCGATCCACTGAGCCGTTCGAAGCCGTCGATTTCGTCGTCGACGTCCGCCGTTTCCGTTGTGCAACAAATTCGAAAGAGCCACACCAGTAGGCTGAATCGGTGTCCGTCGCCGCTGTAATCCTGGCCGCCGGAGGAGGTAGCCGTTTTAACGGTGACGATCGAACAACGCCCCCTGGCGCCAAACTTCTTCAGATTGTCAAAGGTCGAGCACTCGTCGCGTGGGCGACAGCGCCGGCTCTCGAAGCGGGGCTGGACGACGTGGTTGTCGTCGCCGGAGCCATAGAACTGCGCTACGTGGTGCCCGACACGGTCGTCTTGCTCCAGAACGACGATTGGATTGACGGTCAGGCAACTTCGCTGCGGGTTGGCCTCGAGTGGTGCGCCCGTCGGGGTCACGACACCGCGGTGATTGGACTCGGCGACATGCCCGGACTCACCAGCGACGCGTGGCGCACGGTGGCCACTGCGCCACGAGGCCCCATTGTGTTCGCCACCTACGACGGCAGACGCGGTCATCCGGTTCGTCTCGACGCCGAGGTGTGGCCGCGACTACCGACGAAGGGTGACGAGGGCGCCCGGTCAGTGGCGCGCCTGTATCCTGAACTGGTCCAAGAAGTGCCGTGCGTCGGCGACCCCGCCGACATCGACACGCGCGACGACCTACAACGATGGAGTTGAAACGATGGAACTGAGTAATGAATTCGAAGTTGCCGTTCCCATTGAGCGGGCCTGGGCTGTTCTGACCGACCTTGAGCTGATCGCGCCGTGTTTGCCCGGCGCGCAGTTGCGCGAAGTCGAGGGTGAGGAGTATCGCGGAGCGGTCAAGATAAAGGTCGGTCCCATCACCACTTCCTACAAGGGCACGATTCGAATCACCGAGCTCGACGAGATCGCGCATCGCGCGGTGATGAAGGCCGAGGGCCGAGAGTCTCGCGGGCAGGGAGACGTGACGGCGACCATAACCGCCAACATGTCTTCCTCTGAGGCGGGCACCAAAGTCGTCATTACCACGGACTTGACCATTAGCGGGAAGGTGGCGCAGTTCGGACGCGGCGTGCTCGCGGACGTGTCGGCGAAGATGCTCGATCAGTTCGTTGCCAATCTCGAGTCGAAGGTGCTGGTAGAAAAGAGCGAGAGCGCTTCGCAGGACGGAGCATCCGCGAACGACTCCGGCAATGATGCTGCGGCGTCGAGAGTCGACGACGAATCGGTGCCACGAGTCTCGCGTAACGAGAGCTCTCACCCAGCACCGGAGTCGTCGGTGGGCGCACGACGTATTAACTCAGAAGAAGCAGAGCCGGTGAACCTCGTTGATATTGCGGGTGGATCGCTAGCCCGACGAGTCGCAATGCCCTCGGTGGTCATTGGTGTTGCCCTCGTTGCATTGCTGCGTTTCGCTCGACGTCGCCGTAGGTGATTTTCCTCGGCGACCTCTAAGTCCACACTCAATTCAACTTGCGGTGGTTCTCTTTGACCGGATCCATTGCCTACTCAGCTCGTAACGAGTGACCGGACGGTCTTTTTTAAAGACCTGCGCTACGCAGTACGTCGCTCGGACCTTGGCGAAACGCAGCGGGATACCTTTTGCGCCATGGAAAAGGATCGTCTAGCGTTCCTGTTAGTTACAGTTGTGTGAAGCACAATTTCAAGGGGGAACAAGCATGGCTCTCGATGTCCTCATCAAGGGTGGGACGATCATTGATGGCAGCGGGCGTCCGCGGTATCGCGGTGATGTAGGTATTTCGGGGGAAAAGGTGACGGCGGTGGGCGTCGTCAACGAACCGGCAGCTCGAGTCATCGATGCGGATGGTCGCTTTGTCGCGCCTGGTTTCATCGATGGCCATACCCACCTCGACGCCCAGCTGTTCTGGGACTCACTGGGCACCTCCCCCGCCTGGCACGGCGTGACCTCAGCGGTGATGGGTAACTGCGGCTTCACGCTCGCACCGGGCCGGGCCAGCGGAGCCGACTTGGTGATCCGCAGTATTGAGCGTGCCGAGGATATTGCGCGGCGGGCAATCGAGCTCGGCGTGGACTGGACGTGGGAGTCCTACGCGGACTATCTCGACGCGGTCGATCGGTTGCCCAAGGGCATCAACATCGCGGGCTACGTTGGCCACTCGGCCATCCGCACATACGTCATGGGCGAACGTGCGTATCACGAGGAGGCCAACGAATCGGACGTGGAGCACATGCGCAACGCGGTGCGGGCATCCATGAGCGCCGGAGCGATCGGTTTCAGCACGTCGCGCTCGCCAGCGCACACAACTTTTGGCGACGACCCGGTTGCCAGCAGGCTCGCTTCGTGGAGCGAGGTAGAGGCGCTGGTTGATGTCATGCGCGAATTAGGGACCGGGGTATTCCAGCTGGCGGTCGAAAGTCGCAACAACGAGGACAGGCTTGACTTCCTCTCCAGACTGAGCGGCCTCGCGATCGCGAGCGGACGTCCGACGACGTTCTTTGTCCGCGATGACAGAGACTTAGCCATGCTCGCCGACACCAAGCGTCGAGGCGGACGGGCCGTGGGTCAGATGAACATCAAAAACCCCGAGAGTGTCATGAACTTCCAGACGATCACGCCGTTCCATCAGTTGCCCGAGTGGAGGGAGTTTGGTGAACTTCCCCTCGGCGAGAAACGACAAAGGCTGAGCGACGTCGACGCTCGTCAGCGGCTGGTCGACGCTGCGATCAACGGCCACTACGTAACAAAGGTCAATGCCGAACCGCGGCCACCTGACTACGAGTCCATGATCGTTCTCACCTCGATGGAGGGCCCGAACGAGTCCGTTGCTACGGTCGCTGCCCGCCGCGGCGTAAGCCCCGTTGAGGCGATGGTGGATCTCGTCCTCGAGACAGACTTCGAGCAGTTCTTCGTGCAGCCTTTGGCCACCCAAACCGAAGACGAGACCTACGGAGCGCTGACAGACCCCAACACCGTGATTGCCGGATCCGACGCCGGCGCGCACATCTCGCAGATCATGGACTCGGCGATTCCCACCATCCTGCTCTCACGATGGGTCCGCGACAAGCAACGGCTCACCTTCGAGGAGGCGGTGCGCAAGCTCACCAGCGACATCGCGCAAACCTGGGGCCTGCAGAACCGAGGTCGGCTCGAAGAAGGGTTCCAGGCTGACGTGGTGATCTTTGACCCCGAGACCGTCGCGCCGTGCATGCCGAAGCTGCAATGGGATCTGCCCGATGGCGGACCACGTCTCGTCCAGCGGGCAGTGGGCATCGACACGGTACTGGTGAACGGCCAGGTCTCCTTCGAGGACGGCGAATTGACAGGCGCGCTCGCCGGTCGGTTGCTTCGGGGTGGCTCGGTAGGCGAGGCGTAACCTTAGAGATCTTCGCGATTGTTTTCCCAGCGAGATCACGCGATCGGTGAGTCGGCGCAGGCGACCTGGAGGCGTCGGCTGTCGCCCACATCTGGACCAACCGCTAGCTCAGCGAGCTCCTTGCCTGATCCGCTCAGTTCCGGCAGCTTCAGTCCTCTGAATTGAGTCATGATTGCAATGTCCGCCGGTGGAGTCCACCAACGGCAGGCCTGATGAATCGGGCTAGGCGGATCTGACCGACCCGCTTCAGTGATTGGCCACCATTTTCTGACCGCGAACCGAGCGCTCAAACCGCTCCCGAGGCGGCGGTTTTACCTGGTAGACATCGCATGCGTTGGTGACACAAACTTTGAGCACCTCATTATCAGATAGGTGGTTCAGATCACGAGCCATAATCTGTTGCGTTTCAGGCCAAGTGCCATCGCTGTGCGGATAGTCGGACTCCAGCATTATTTTATCCAACCCAATGTCGGCGAGGTTTTTAAACGCCGACGGGTCCTCAATCGATGCGAACCAGAAGTTCCTCTCGAATACTTCTACCGGAGTCGGATCGTCGATACTCCAAACAGCCGAGATGTCTACCCGACGATGAGCTCTGGAGAGGCGCTCTTTCACCATGGGTACCCACGAGGCGCCGCCTTCTGACAGAACAATCTTCAGATTGGGAAAGCGTATGGGAATTCGCGAGTAAACCCAGTCAACGCTCGCAATTACCGAGTTGAGGGGAATAAGAGCGAGTTGGCTCTCCCCTGGACTAAGGGGATCAGGCAGAATCACAGTCCCCGAGGACCCAACGTGAAGATTCACTACAGTGCCAGTCTCCTCGCAGGCCGCAAAGAACGGATCCCACGCGCCAGTGTGTATGGAGGAGAAACCAAGAGCAAGGGGATTTTCCGAGAAGCTCACGGACCGAAAGCCCCGATCCGCATTCCGATAAATCTCCTTGCTTGCCTCGCTGGGATCAGGCAACCACGGAAGTTGGCACGGAATGAATCGGTCCGGATCGGCCGCACACCACTCCTCGATCATCCAGTCGTTATAGGCCTTCACGCAGGCGAGTCCCACGACCGGGTCGCTCATTTTGGCAAACTTCTTACCGGCAAAGCCCCATATGGTGGCCGGGAAGCACAACGACGCCCACATGCCAACCACGTCCATATCAGCGAGACGATGTTTTGAATCGCTTACACCCACACGAAAGTCGGCGAAGTCTTGAGCGGCCCCGTTGTGCTCGACCATCGGCCGTCCGGCAGCACCATTTCCCGTGCCGATCGGTACCTGCTGATCTTCGATTTGCCAGTAGGGAACTTCCTCATTACCGTCGAAGCCGTAATGAAGCTGCGGAACCCGGCCAGCGAGAGCTTTTGGCACACGATTCTGGAAGAGCGTCGGCGGTTCCAGAGCGTGATCATCGACCGAAATGAATGGACACCAAATATCTTGTGGGGGTGGGTCAGGCAGCAGAGTGACCGAACCGCGCACCTTTCGGATTTCCGATATATAGCCGTCCAAGTCCTTCGTGCCGGTCCATGTCATGAGTGCCTTCTTTCTGCCCTGATGTGAAGTAGTCGTGAGATCCTTTGCTTGAGATAACGCCTCGACCGCGGCGTAGGCCTTCGTGACCCCCCTCATAGCGTCTAACGCTGTGACTCTCCATGATATCCAGTCTTCCTACTAACGTCACGTCCCGGGAGGGCCAAGTCCGGTCGATTGGTGTGAGGGCTCACGACGGATCTGATTGACATTGAGCGTGTAGTTTCCACTAGTCCTCGGGAACTAGAGGCTGAGTATTTCCGGAGTCTTCGCACACGTCTCGGTGTGATCGAGGGCCGTAGCGGCCGACGATTCACGAACTTCGAGAATCTCTGAACGCGAGCCCTGCGTTACGACGGCAAGCCCAGACTCAGAGTCGTCGATTCGATGGTGTTGAGATGACGGGTGAAGAGGCCTCGCCCGCTACTACCCGAAGAGCCTCCAAAATCGTGGACGTTTCGCGTGGACCTATCCACTGCTGACTCAAACAAATGGTTAACCCTTCTTAAAAACCGCTCGGGAGGCCAAAAACGTTGTAATTTTACGACTTCTGATTTTCAACTTCTTGGCCCACTCCGTCAACGCCAGAGGCGGCTCACAGCGACTCAGGTGGCCGAGATGGCCACTAAATACGAAGCTGGAGCCACTGTGTACGAACTAGCCGCTGAATTCGGCTGTCATCGCACGACTGTGGCAGAGAGGCTTAAGAAGGTCGGGGTAACAATACGCCTACAGCCTCCTTCAGAGGTCATGATCAATGAAATAGTGCAGCTTTATCAATCAGGAATGTCGTCCGCGAAGGTTGGCGAATGTCTCAAAATCTCGCCTCAAACCGTTCTGAAATACGTCAAAGATCGAGAACTGGGAAAGGTTATCGAATGGAAATCGACATAGCTGAAGCCGCCTCTTGTATCGCTAGATTGCGAGCGTCAAACGCCCTCAGCGCGTGGCCATTGATTCGTCCTAACGAGTTTCGCCATTCTCTAGCCGTCTCCAAGTACGTGCTAATTCCGATATATCGTGCCAAGTCGGCTTCATAGATCAAGAGACAACTATCTAGTAGGTAAAGCAGACCGCCGTGGAAACGGGCTACCGCGGCGTCGTCAGCATCCGAACCATATTCATCGGCTGACTCATAATTTGTTCTCCTCCTTAGTTCGTAAACGAGATCCAGAAGGGTTGTCGGTCGCAATCGATTCAGAATTTCATCTCGCCCGCGTTTGGGTAACACCTTGTAAGGCTCGCCCTTACTGCTTCGATTATTCGGATCCTTGAGCCAACCCACTCGTCGAAACTCGATCTGCCATCGCCGTGTCATACGTAGCGCTAGACCAAGGTACTCATTAGGCGGGTGACCTCGTTCCATCGGGTTGAAGGAAATATCTCCCGACATCACCGGCGTAAAAATACAGGACGAAGTGTCTTCAGGGTCACCTTTCAATGTGACTCCCCATGGACCCGGTGCTCCACGCGCTCTGTTACCGAAATCCCTATGTACTTGCGAATGAGTGGAGCATGGTGAACCTATAACGAGAGTGAAGCAACGAGAGCTATTGAAGATCGCGTAATAGACCTGAACTGGAAGTGTCTGCGCCGAGACTCGACGAAGAGTCGTCAACAAATCAGGATCAGGGACCCCACTCGCAGCGAGCACATTGTCGAGTATCCGAGCAGCTAATTCTGTATGCCAGCTAATTCGAAGCATCCGTTTTGCGTGCGGAGTTAGCGTACGCACTGGTTGTATTCCTCTCGCGAAAATCTTTCGAGCGGACTCAATATTGATATTTGGATCTAGATTGCCTCCCTGCGCAAAGTCCTGAATACCAGCAAGAAGATTACTGATGCTGATGAACTTTGCGGTGTTCGCATCCAGATGTTCTTGTTGCGTATTTAGTCGGAGGATTGGCACTCGTTAGTACCTCGGTAGTGCCAGGAGATTATCTTTCCAAATACCGTCCGCATATGTGCGCACGTACGCACTCCCGGTATTGGGTCGCACCACGCCAACATAGACAGTTGCTGTTCCGTCAGTCACAACAGCTTGGTTACCCTCTTTGTCTAACCAGTCAACGATTGTTTGTCGTGTACTTGAACCTTCCGAACTGGTTGAATCGGCCTGGGTATTCCGGAGGCTCGTTTGATTGGTTTTCTCATGCCGCACTGGCGCGAGATTGGTCAGCGTAGTTCCTTTCGA
>JAOBWI010000070.1 GCA_025463285.1 Acidimicrobiaceae bacterium
CACCTGTACTTCAAGCGCGCCAAGAGCTCTGAGCTGTTCTTAGGGGACCCGGCCTATCACCGTGAACTCCTGGCGCAACGGCTAGGCATTTAGCGTTTCGTGCTCGACCACGAGCAGCTACGCAGCGGCGGGTCCGTCCTTGACCTACGAATATCGATCACGAACCCTCGACCCCAAGCGGGTCACGTACTGGTGCTCGTTCACGGGCTGCCGCGACTCGTGGGCATGGGCCGTCAGGCGGCCGGACTCTTGCCGGAGTTGGCCGAGCACGTGGCCAACGAGTCGGGCTGGCTCGTGGCGACGGGCACACTCTCGGGCGTGGGCGGCAGCACGGGAACGTTTTCCGCCTCCCAGTGGCGCGAAGACCTAGGACGCATCATCGACCGCGTGTGCGACGAGGAGCAGCGCATCTCGCTGGCGGGATTCGGTTTTGGAGGAGCGTTGGCCCTGGCGGTCGCGGCGAAGGATGATCGCGTGCGCGGCGTGGCGACCTTCGCGGCACCCGCGCATCTGAGACCGTGGTGCAGATCGCCCGAAGAGATCCATCGGGCGGTCCAGGTGGCGGGCGTGGTCGGGGATGAGAAAGATCTGCTGGAACCTCGCAAGCTCTACAGGGACCTGCTCAATATCGATCCCACGGGAGCGATCGCCAAGCTTCCCCCGCGACGGTTATTGATTGGTCACGGTACCGACGACGTGGAAGTTCCGGCCTCCGACGCGCGAGACTTGGTGGCCGCGGCCGAGGGGCGCGCGGAACTTCGCCTCATTCAAGGGGCCGGACACCAGCTCCGGGCCGATCCGCGAATGGTGGCGACGTTGTTAGGTTGGCTCGATCGTCACCGTTGACAGGGCCTCGTCGAGCGCCCGGCGAAGCGCCCTAGCCGCGTCCAGAGGGTGGTCGGCTTCGCTGAGCGCTCGCACCACGACAAAGTGACGAAGACCGGCCGACACCAGGTCGGTCACGTTCGACGCGTTGACCCCGCCCGTGACGAAAACGGGCGCCCGCGTCTTGGCTTGACTGCGTAGTGCGTAGCCCACGCCCGTGCCCGGTCGGCCGAGCTTGGTCGGGGTCTCGACGAGGGGCCCGGCACTGAAGTAGGTGGCGTCCTCATAGAGCGCGGCCTCGAACTCATCGTCGGAGTGGGTGGAGAGCCCCACGAGGGCCTCACTCCCAAGAATCTGACGACAGGAGGTGACGCTGAGGTCCTCTTGGCCCACGTGAACACCGTCGGCGCCAGCGTCCAGGGCTAGTTCTGGCGAATCGTTCACCAGAAAGGGGACGTTGAACTCGTGGCAGATCGATCTCATCAGCCGGGCCGCTTGGAGCTGCTCGGTGAGGGGACGTACCTTCTCACGCAGCTGAACTACGTCCACCCCGCCGGTTAAAACCGCCGGTAGGAAACTCGACATGTCGTCGCGCTGGCCGACACAGAGATAGAGACGGCGCGTAGCCAGATCGAGCACCCGATCACCTTATGAGACGGCCAGAGGACGGCACGTCGGGGGATGGGTTGGGGCAGAATGGCTGTATGCAGATTCCCGCCAAGGCCGAGTACGCGATTCGCGCGCTCTTGACCCTGGCGGCGAGCGACGTGTCGGTGAGCGTCGATCATCTCGCTCACGAACAAGAGCTACCGGCTAAGTTTCTGGGGGCCATCATGAGCGATCTCCGTCGCGGGGGACTGGTGACCAGCCAACGAGGCCCCGACGGAGGCTTCAGACTGGTGAAGGACCCCGACTCGATCATGATCGCCGACATCTTGCGCGTGGTGAGCGGGCCCATGGCCGGCGTGCGGGGCATGCGTCCCGAGACCCTGGTCTACGAGGGAGAAGCGAAGCATCTCCGTGACGTGTGGGTGGCCGTGCGCGGAACGTTGCGCGAGGTCTTAGAGCACGTCACCCTTGGGCAGGTCTTGCGCGGCGAACTGCCCGAGGCGGTGACGCGCTTTACCAACGACCCCGACGCCTGGATCACCCGGGTCATATGATTCGCATCCATACCGACGGCGCCTGCCGCGGCAATCCCGGCCCCGGAGGGTGGGCCTGGGCCAGCGACACTGAGACCTACGCCAGTGGCGCGGCACCCCATACGACCAACCAGCGCATGGAGGTGCTGGCGGTGGTGGAGGCGCTTCGTGAAAACTGTGAGGGACCGGTCGAGATCGTGAGCGACTCCAACTACGTGGTGAAGTGTTTTCACGACAAGTGGTACGCGGGGTGGCTGCGACGCGGTTGGAAAAACTCCAAGGGGGATCCGGTAGCCAATCGGGACCTCTGGGAGCAGTTGTTGCCCCTAGTGCTCGAGAGCGGACGAGAGGTCACCTTCTCGTGGGTGAAGGGTCACTCCGGTGACCGGATGAACGACTTCGTCGATCATCTCGCGACCGTAGCGGCCGACACGCAGCGCCCTCAGCACTCCTGACTTTGTGGGGGAATTGTTCAAAAACATTAGGATTCCTTGCGGGGGACGTCGAAGTTCTACCGAAGGGAAACGCAGTGGCTAATGAGGTCCAGCAGTTCGATGTCGTCGTCATCGGTGGAGGACCGGGAGGTTACGCCGCCGCCCTTTACGGCGCCGCCGCGGGCTTAAATATCGCGATTGTCGAGTTCGACAAGGTCGGTGGGACGTGCCTGCACCGGGGCTGTGTGCCCGCCAAAGAGTTCTTAGAGACGGCCCACGTTCGCCGTACCGTGGAACACTCCTCCAACTTCGGCATTGACGTCAAAGAGGTCACGGTGGATTTCTCGGTGAGCCAGAGCCGCAAAAACGAGGTGGTCGATCGACTCTTCAAGGGACTCTCGGGACTCCTCAAGGGACGGAAAGTCACGATTTTCCAGGGGACCGGTCGACTGGAAAAGGATCTGAGTGTCACGGTGGTGGACGGCGCGGACGCCGGAGTGGTGGCCAAAGGCGCGAACGTGATCTTGGCCGCCGGGTCGGTGCCACGCACGATTCCTGGCTTTGAGATCGACGGAAAAATCGTGCTCACCTCCGATGAGTTCTTAGATCTGACGGCGCTGCCGGAACGAGCCGCCGTCATTGGCGGTGGGGCAATTGGCTGTGAGTTCGCTTCGCTGCTCTCGGACATGGGGACGCACGTCACCATCCTCGAAGGCCTGCCTTCGATCTTGGCGGGATGCGACAGCGAAGTAGCCAGCGTGGTGCAGCGTTCCTTCAAGAAGCGCGGCATTGAAACACGCGTGGGAGTGAAGATCACCGGCCACAAGCCGAAGAAGAGCTCGACCACGATCTCCATGGAAGGCCAGGAGGACGTCGTGACAGACATGGTGGTCATGTCGGTCGGTCGTCGTCCTCGAACCGAGGGTCTTCTCGCCGAGGGCACAGGAGTCGAGCTGAACGACGGCGGGTTCGTGGTGGCCGACGGTTACATGCGCACTACGGCGCCGAACGTCTTTGCCGTGGGCGACGTGGTGGCCGGTACGCCGCAACTAGCCCACGTGGGCTTCGCCGAAGCGATTGTGGCGATCAAAACTATTATCGGAGAGCCCACCGTGCCGGTGGACTACGACCGTGTGCCCTGGGCCATTTACTCGAACCCCGAAGTTGCCTTCTGCGGACTCACCGAAGCGGCGGCCAAGGAGCGCGGCTACGACGTGGTCGTGAAGAAGGACCCCTTCGGAGGAAACTCGCGCGCGCAGATTATTGGTGACACCGAAGGCGTCGTCAAGATCATTGCGGAGAAGCGAGCGGACGGTTCGGGCGGACAGATTCTGGGCGTCCACATGGCGGGACCGTGGGTGACCGAGCAACTCGGGGCCGGATACTTCGCCGTGAACTGGGAAGCCACCGCGGAGGAAGCGGCCGCGCTGATCCAACCGCACCCCTCACTTTCGGAGACCTTTGGTGAGACGCTCCTCGCGCTAGCTGGGCGAGGGTTGCACGTTGGTTGACGTCACCCTGCCCTCACTCGGTGAGTCGGTCACTGAAGGAATTATTACCCAGTGGTTCAAGAAAGTGGGCGACGCCGTCGCGCGCGACGAGCCCCTCTTTGAAGTGTCGACCGACAAAGTGGACTCCGAGATGCCCTCGCCGGCCGCGGGAGTTCTGGTGGAGATCGTGGCCGGCGAAGGTGACACCGTCGAGACGGGCTCTCGCGTCGCGGTCATTGACGAGACGGCTAGTGCTGGTGGCACTGGCGCCACGCCCCGCGAGCCTTCAGCGCCCCACGAAGCCCCCGTCGTTGACGCTGGCACGCAGGTCGCACCGACGCCCGCGCCGGCGCCGGTTGTAGCAAAGCGCGCGTCGCCGCCAGATAGCAACGAGGGGGCCA
This sequence comes from Acidimicrobiaceae bacterium, assembly GCA_025463285.1. Lineage (GTDB taxonomy): Bacteria > Actinomycetota > Acidimicrobiia > Acidimicrobiales > RAAP-2 > RAAP-2. The sequence continues at coordinate 4,293 of JAOBWI010000070.1, forward strand.
ACGGCGTCGTCGTCTCTCCCGTGGTGCGGCGCATACTCAGTGATGGAGGTGTCCAAGCCCACAGTGTTCGAGGTTCCGGTCCCGGAGGCGCGATCACGCGACGCGACGCCGAGCGGGCCGTAGCGCAAGGTCCGAGTGAAGAGGTCGTGGTCTCGCTCTCCAACGGGCGTCGGCGAATGGGCCAGCACATGTCGGTATCCAGTCAGAGCACGCCGCACGGATTTGTCGCCGTCGAGGTTGACGGCTCAATCTTTGGCGAGCTGGAGAGGTTGAAGCGCGTTACCCGCGACGGTGAACGCATCACGGACGAGATGGTGGTCAGTCTCGCCGCGGTGCGGGCACTGGCCGAGTTTGAACTCCTCAACGCCACGTTCTCGGGCGACGAGTTAGTTCTTCACCGCACGGTCAACCTCGGAATTGTTCGCGGTGTGGCCGAGGACGGCATGCTCGTGCCCGTGGTGCATGCCGCGGCGGGTCTGACTCTGCGCGCGCTAGCTCGTCGAGTGAACGAACTCGACGAGCGACTCGCGTCACGCCAATTGACGACCGATGACCTAATGGGTGGGACGTTCACCTTTGCCGGCTCGCCCAGTGAACACACTCTGTGGACCACGCCGATCATCATTCAACCCGAGGTAGCGATCCTCTCGATGGGCGCCGTGCGCCAGGAGCCGGTGGTTCGGATCACGAGTGGCACCCCCGAGATTGTCGTCGGGCGACGAATCGTGTTGGGTCTGTCGTTCGATCATCGAGTCTGCGAACCGGTGGGTGCGGCCAGTTATCTGGAACGAGTGGCCGAACTGCTCGCGGGGATGGATCTCGAGAGCGAGCGCTAAGTGCTTCGTCGGCGTCACCTCGGTCGGGTGAGCTTCGCTGAAGCGAACGACCTGCAGCGAGCGTTGCTGCAAGCGAGCGACGACTACGTCTTGTTGTTTGAACATCCGCCGACCTACACGCGCGGGGTGCGAACCCTCGAAGAGCACTTCCTCATCGCGCCCTCGCAGCTCAACGCCGTGGTCGTTGACGCCGATCGGGGCGGCGACGTTACCTATCACGCGCCGGGTCAAGTGGTGGCCTGGGCCATCGTCACCGTCGACGACGATCCCGCCGCGGGCAAGACCCATGTCCGTCACCTCGAAGACGCCGTCATTGACGCCGCCAAGCGCGCCGACCCGCAGGGTCTCCTCGGTGCGGTCGGTCGCCTCGACGGATACCCCGGTGTATGGGCCGATCTCACGGGCGTCCCGAAGAAGATCGCCGCCGTGGGCGTGCGCACGGAACGTAACGAATCCGGGGCCCGACGAACCTTGCACGGTGTCGCCCTTAACGTGGACATCGATCTCGAAGGATTCGAGGCCATCGTGCCCTGCGGGATCGCTGACAAGCCCGTGGCCTCGTTGTGTTCGCTCGGCGTGGAGGTGACGTCACTCGAGGTCGAAGAGCTTCTGGGCGAAGAGTTAGAGCGGCACCTCGGTGGGGAGGCGCGCGTCGCGCGGGTGGATCGAAGTGTGGCCACCGCGTCCATCGAGCGCCCCCTTATTCGCCGTCTGCGCCAGGCCGGGGTTGATCCGGACGCCGGACTCGCACTTGATACCCGCAAGCCCGAGTGGTTGAGGATTGAAGCCCACATGGGGGCTGAGTATCAGGCTCTGCGCACTCTTACCCAGGACCTGCGACTCGTCACGGTCTGTGAGGAAGCGGGTTGTCCCAATATCTTCGAGTGCTGGGCGTCCGGGACGGCCACGTTCATGGTCAACGGCCAGCGCTGCACTAGGGCGTGCGGATTCTGCTTGGTGGATACCCAAAAGCCGTTGCCCCTTGATCCCAGCGAGCCCGAGCGCGTGGCCGAGGCGGTCGTACGACTGAAGTTGGCTCACGCGGTAATTACCTGCGTGGCGCGCGACGACCTCGACGACGGGGGAGCGCAGGCCATCGCGGCCACGGTGCACGCCATACGAGAACGCTCGCCTGGGACCAACGTCGAAGTCTTGACGAGCGACCTAAAAGGTGACGCGCGATCCCTTCAGCTGATTCTCGACGCCCAGCCCGACGTGTTAAATCACAACGTCGAGACCGTGGCGCGCCTGCAGCGGGCCGTTCGTCCGAGCGCGGGGTACTTGCGTTCTTTGACCGTGCTCGCTCGCGGGGCGCACGCCGGGCTCACCACCAAGTCGGGGTTGATGGTCGGGCTGGGCGAAACGGCCGATGAAGTGGAAGAGACCCTGGCCGATATGGCCGCGGTCGGCGTGCAGATCGCCACCATCGGTCAGTACCTGCGCCCGAGCGCGCGTCACCTACCGGTCGCGCGCTTTTGGGAGCCATTCGAGTTTGACGATCTAGCCCAACGGGGCCGTCGGTTGGGGCTTCGTCACGTACAGTCCTCTCCGCTCACGCGATCCAGCTATCACGCCCGAGAGGCGTTGAGCGAGTCGGTGCCCGTGGGCGTTCCCGTTCTTCGGCGCTAACGCCGGGGTCGATTTACTGGGCTCGCCGCGCGAGTACCGAGACGCCGTCACCCGACAGGTCACTGAGCGCTTGAGTGCGTCCGGTCATCACGAGCACGAGCGACTGGAGAGGACCGGACAGTTCCGGACCGTCGCCGTAGGACCACGGCGCGTCGGTGGCCTTCAGGCGGAGCCCCTCGATGCGCTTCTTCGAGCCGATCAGAACGTTCGTTGCCTTCCAGGCGTCGGCCACCGCCACTAGCGCCGGCTCCGGCGAAGCGTGGGAGAGACCTAAGGGACGGCGCATGTCGTCACCGTGCACCACAATTTCGCCGAGCATGGCACTCACGGGACCGGGGGGATGGTTGTGGGTGGTGGTCCTCGCTCGCAGGCGTCGCACGAGTTCCTCCGGTGAGAGACCGCTACGTTGTTCGGCTCCGCGATCGGCGAACACGTCAAACTTAAATCCCGCCGAGGCGAACTCCTCTAGAAACCTGAGCGGCGTCTGTTCGGCGGCGGCCAGCACGTGGCCAGCGACCTTTCTCACCGTCCACCCTTCGCACCACGAAGGAGCGTTCCACTGTTGCGGGCTGAGCGATTCCCAGGTGTCGGCCAGGGCCGAGCGTTCCGCACCGATGTAGCGCCACAGGTCAGCCTTTCTCATAGGAGTACCCTCTCACACCACCGTTCTGCGCGAACTACTTGTGCGAGGGACCCTCGGGGCCCGGGTCGATGCCGCCCACGACCTTTTCGAGTCGATCGAGGTAGAAGCCCCAGCCGCTGTTGTGGTCGGCCACGGCGTCCTCGGGCAAGCCGCGATGGGTGAGCCGCACCAGGGTGTGCTCGCCCTCGGGGGTGAGGCTTATTTCAACTTGCGTCGAGCCGGGGGGAATGGGGTGTCCGGGCTCATCCCAACCGAAAGTAAAGATGACCTTTTCGTTGGTGACGATCTCGACGAACTCGCCCACTCCCGGGTGACCCTGGCAGCGAACTCGTAGCTCGCCACCCAGTACGGGACTCAGAGATACCTCCGAGCCCAGCCACTGGACCATGAGGTCGGGATCGACCAGGTACGGGAATACCTTGGCGGGCGGCGCCTTCACCACGATCTCTTTAACGGCGTCAGTACTCATGTCATTCCTTTCATTGGTTCTTTCGATTCAGCGAGGTCGCGAAGCCTCTCCAGGCCGTCGGTCCAAAAGGAGTCGAGAAAGGCGCGTAGACGTGCCACTTCCTGGTGATCGACGCTGTACAGTCGGCGCGTTCCCTCCCGACGTTCCTTAATGAGACCACTCCGGCGAAGCACGCCGAGATGTTGCGAGATGGCCGAACGGGTGACGCTCGGAAAGTGCGCGGCGATATCGGCGGCGGCTTTCTCTTCTGACCAGACGAGGCGCACGATTTCGCAGCGCTTGGGCTCAGCCAGCGTCTTCAGCAAGGTGTCCACGACCCTACGTTAGCACATGCTTACGTAAGTAGCAACTTACGTAAGTACTACCCGTGACGGCTCCTGATGAGGTGATGTTTGGAACGCCGGAAGCCGATATTGCGGGCTACTGAGCTAGGCGATGAAGTACTTCGATTTTGGGTGGTGACAGATGATGGCGTCGGTCGTTTGTTCGGGGTGCAGCTGGAATCCCTCCGACACCGAGACACCGATGCGCTCTGATTCCAGCAACGTCGCCACCTTGGCGTTGTCGGTCAGGTCGGGACAGGCGGGATAGCCCCACGAGTAGCGGCCCCCGCGGTACTGCTGGCGAAAAAGTCCGGTCAGTGTGGGCCCGTCGTCTTGGGCGAAACCGAGTTCTTCGCGGATGCGCCGATGCCACAACTCAGCCAAGGCCTCGGCCATCTCCACGCCCAAGCCGTGCAACATCAAGTAGTCGTTGTAGCGATTCTCGCTGAAGAGTTGGTGCGTTCGTTCCGAGACGCGCCCACCCATCGTCACCAACATGAAACTGGCGTAGTCGTGATCGGGACTCTCCACCGGTCGAAAGAAATCAGCCACACAGAGGAACGGTGTGTCACGTTGTCGGGGGAAGACGAATCGGGTCACCTCTCCATCGCGGGCGTCGTCGGCGTAGACGACCAGCTCGTTACCGTCGGCGGCGACGGGAAAGTGGCCCCACACCACTTGCGGTACGAGCAGGTCCTCCTCCTTGGCGATGGAGAGTTGCTCGCGCAGAGTGGCGCTGACGCGCTCTTTGAATGTCGCGTCGTCTTCGCCGTTCTCCGGGCGATAACCCCACTGATTGCGAAAGAGGGCCGTGAGGTTTAAGTACTCGCTGATGTCGTCTAGGGATATGCCCTTGGCCACGCGACTTCCGAGGAAGGGCGGGACGAAGAGTTGATTGTCGAGTTCCACCTCGGGACTTCGCCGAGGCAGGGAGGGGTCGACGGTCGGAGCTGGTTCGCGGAAGCGCCGCTGCACTGTGCTCGTCGAGACTTCGCGCCCGAAGGTGGGATTGTCGTCGCCACTGCGCCGCAGTTCGCCCAGTTGATCCAGAACTCGCAGCCCCTCGAAGGCGTCTTTGCCGTAGAAGAGTCGACCGTCGTAGATCTCGCGAAGATCGCGTTCCACGTAGGTGCGTGTCAGGGCCGCCCCGCCTAGCAAAACCGGCACGTTCGACATGGCTCGCTCGTTCATGATCTCTAGGTTCTCGCGCATGATGAGCGTGGACTTGACCAGGAGGCCGCTCATGCCGAGGGCGTCGGCCCGGTTCTCCTCGACCGCGCTCAGCATCTCGTTCACTCCCACTTTGATACCGAGATTGATGACCTCGTACCCGTTGTTCGTGAGAATGATGTCGACCAGGTTCTTACCGATGTCGTGGACGTCGCCCTTGACCGTGGCCAGTACCACGCGACCGCGCCCGCCCTGGTCGCTCTTTTCCATCATGGGCTCTAGGTGAGAGACGGCCGATTTCATGGTCTCGGCGCTTTGCAGCACGAAGGGTAGTTGCATCTCTCCACTGGCGAAGAGGTCGCCGACCACGCGCATGCCGTCGAGGAGGATCTCGTTGACGATATCGAGAGGCTGGGCGCCGTCGGCCATGGCGGCGTTCAGATCGTCTTCTAATCCGACGCGAGCGCCGTCGATGATGCGTCGCTTTAGTCGCTCGTTGAGGGGAAGTTCCTCGAGGGAAGGCCCATCGTTCTTGGACGCGCTGACGCCTTCAAAAAGCCCCAAGAGTTCACTCAAGGGGTCGTAGTCGTCGCGCCGACGGTCGTAGATCAGATCCAAACAGACCTGGCGCGCCCCTTCGTCGATGCGATGGAGAGGGAGGATCTTGGATGCGTGCACGATCGCCGCATCCAGTCCGGCCTCGGCGGCTTCGTGCAGGAACACGCTGTTGAGCACCTGTCGGGCCGCGGGGTTTAACCCAAAGGAGATATTCGAGAGTCCCAGAATGGTGCGAACGCCCGGCAGTTCGGTCTTCAGTCGCCGTATTGCGTTGAGCGTCTCGATACCGTCGCGACGAGACTCGATCATGCCGGTGGACAGAGGCAGCGCCAGCGTGTCAATGAAAATGTCGTGGACGTCCAGTCCGTAGCGCGTAACGGCGAAGTCGGTAATGGCCTTAGCGGCGCGAACCTTCCAGTCGGCCGTGCGGGCCTGCCCCTCTTCGTCGATGCAGGTGGCCACGACAGCGGCCCCGAACTCCGCGGCCAGCGATAAGAAACTGTCGAGCCGCGTTCCGGGCGCGTCGCCCTCTTCGAGGTTGACCGAGTTGAGCATGGCCTTGCCGCCGAGCCAAGTGAGGGCTTGGCGGGCCACGGGCGCCTCGGTGGTGTCGATCATGATGGGCACCGAGGACTGCGTGGCCAGTCGACTCATCAGTTCGTTCATGTCGTCGACGCCGTCGGCGCCGGTGTAGTCCACGCAGACGTCTAAGAGGTGGGCCCCCTCTTTAATCTGTTCACGCCCGATCTCCACGCAGGTGTCCCAATCGCCTTCGAGCATGGCCTCACGAAACTTCTTAGAACCGTTCGCGTTGGTTCGTTCACCGACCAACAGTACCGAGCGGTCTTGTTGATAGTTCACGCTCGAGTAGATGGAGGCCACCGCGGGCTCGAGGTTCGGCGTGCGCTTGGCTGCGCTGAGTGGGCGGATCTCTTCAATGACTCGCGACAGGTGCTCCGGCGTCGTGCCACAGCAACCGCCGACCACTTGGACGCCGCATTCGGTGACGAACTTGGACAGGTGCTCGGCCAGAGCCTCGGGGGTCAAGTCGTAGTGCATCTGGCCCTCCACCACGCTGGGCAGTCCGGCGTTAGGCATGCACGACAGAGGGAGGGGCGCGCTGTCAGAGAGAGTGCGCAGCGGTTCGTACATCTCCACCGGGCCGGTGGCACAGTTGAGGCCGATGACGTCGATGCCGAGGGGCGAGAGTGAGGCGATCGCGGCGCCGATCTCCGTACCGGGCAGCATGCGGCCGGTCAGCTCGATGGTGACTTGAGCTTGAATTGGTACGATCCGGCCGTGTCGAGCCATGGCGCGGTGGCAGGCCGCGATGGCCGCTTTGCCCGACAGCAGGTCGAACATCGTTTCGATGAGTAGGAGGTCGACGCCTCCTTCGAGGAGTCCGTAGGCCAGCTCCTCGTAGCTGGCCGAGAGGTCGTCGTAGGAGATCTGGCCGAGCGTCGGGAACTTGGTGCCCGGCCCCATGGAGCCGGCTACGAACTTGGGCTGGCCGGGGCTGGCGTAACTGTCGGCGACGCGCCGCGCGATCTGGGCGGAGGCGAGGGCCAGTTCGTGAGCCCGCTCGGCGATGCCGTACTCGTTGAGAACCACCGAGAAAGAACCGAAAGAATTGGTCTCAACGGCGTCCACGCCCACGTCAAAGAATGATCGGTGGAGGTCTTCGACGACCGCGGGTTTCGTGAGCGTCAGAATCTCATTGCAGCCCTCGAAGGTGGCGCCTCCGAAATCGTCCGCCTCGAGGTGGCGGAGCTGGAGATTGGTGCCGGTCGCCCCGTCAAAGATCAGTACGCGCTCGGAGAGGGCCTGCAGATACGCATCGTCGAGACCCGGGCGAGGGTACGGCAGTCGTAAGGGCTCCATGGCTACATCAGGTTACTGGTGCCACTTTGTTTAACTACGCTGAACGAGGTGAAGATCTACACGCGAGGGGGCGACGACGGAACCACGGGACTCTATTTCGGCGGTCGGGTAGCCAAAAACTCTCTACCGATCGAAGTAAACGGCGCGGTCGATGAAGCGCAGGCCGCGCTGGGATGGGCGCGCTCGCTCAGTGAGCCGGCCTCTCGCATGAACGAGTTGCTCATCTCAGTTGAACGTGACCTCTGGGTGTTGATGGCCGAAGTCGCGACGCTGCCGGAGAATCGCCGCAAACTCGTTGCCGAAAAGTCGCTGATCACGCCGGCGATGGTGGAGCGCCTCGAACACGAGATCGACGCACTGGCTGAAGAGACGATCATGCCCACTGAGTTTCTGGTGCCGGGAGAAAATCCGCTCTCGGCCGCTCTCGACGTGGCGCGCACGGTGGTGCGCCGGGCCGAACGCCTCGCCGTGACGTACCCGCTCGAGAACTCCTTGGTGACTCAGTACCTCAATCGACTGAGTGACCTGGTGTGGGCCACGGCGCGCTGGGCCGAAGGACCGACGCATCTCACGGCCAAGACGAAGAAGAGGTCGTCATGAGTCGTAGCGCCCGGGTGTCGTCGATCAACGAGGCGTTGAGTCAACCCACCATTGTCGTACCGGTTCTCTTCTGCGACGGCGTCGGCACGATCAGCTCGGCCATTCCCTCGAGCGTGGGTGGGCTGGATGTCCCTCGCTCGCTGTCCCCAGAGTGGAATCACCGCCAAGGCTTAAAGGGTGACGCCGGAAGCGCGGTGGTACTGAGATCGCTACGCGAGACGAACGTGATCTTCGTCTCACTCGGTTCGAGTGATCAACTCCTGCAGAACTATCGACTGGCCGGGGCCAGTGCGGTGCGAGCCGCGGGGGAGACGCCCCTGGCCTTTTTCTTACCAACCGAAGGACTGCGCAATCCCGCGGGAGTGGCCCAAGCGCTCACCGAGGGTGCTCTGCTGTCCTCGTACAGCTTCAAGGGCCGAAGCGACGCCGCCAGCTTTGACGTGGTGCCCGTGGGCGCCCCACTGCCCACGGTTGAAGTGCACGACGCCGTGACCGACGGCGTCGTCACCGGTGCGATCATCGCCGACGCCGTCAATTGGGCCAAGTGTCTTGTCGACACGCCAGCGGGCGATATGTCGCCGAGGATCCTCGCCGGCGAGATCGACGAACGACTGAGTGACGACGAGCACGTGCGCGTCGACGTGTGGACGGAAACAAAGATTCGAGACGAGCGCCTCGGCGCGCTACTCAGCGTCGGACTGGGTTCGGCGCAGCCGACCCGACTGGTCTACGCCCGCTACGACCCGATGCCCGGAGTCCCGATTCCTCACGTCGCCCTCGTCGGCAAGGGGGTCACCTTTGACGCGGGTGGTCTGTCCATGAAGACTCCCGAAGGCATGATGGCGATGAAGACCGACATGACCGGTGCGGCGGTCGTGATGGCCGTCACGTCGTTGGCCAGCCGATTGAAACTTCCTCTTCGTCTCACGGCTATCGCGCCGTTGACAGAGAACCTGGTGGGCGAGAAAGCCATTAAGCCGGGCGACGTCCTCACTGTTCGCAATGGTATGACCATCGAAGTCCTCAACACCGACGCCGAAGGTCGATTGATCCTGGCCGACGGGCTCAGTCTCGCCGTGGACGCCGAGCCCGACGTCATCGTCGACGTGGCCACCTTGACGGGCGCGCAGAACGTCGCTCTGGGCGACGAAGTGGGCGCGATGTACGTATCCAGCGAGGAGTTAGCGACCCAGTTGGCCAACGCCAGTGAACGTTCGGGCGAGATGTTCTGGCGCATGCCCCTGGTCGAGAGTTACGAAAGTCATATCGAGTCCGACGTGGCCGACATGAAGAACATCGGCAAGCCTCCGCGGGCCGGCTCGATCATCGGCGCGCTCATTCTGCGGCGCTTCACCTCGGGCAAGCCGTGGGCTCATCTCGACATCGCGGGGCCGTCACGCTCGGACGCGGTACGCGGATACGTGACCAAGGGCGCCACCGCATTTTCTGCTCGAACCCTCGTCGAGTACCTGATCGACCTGTCGAAGACCGCGTTGCGCGCCGCGCCCCCGTCGCCTACGAGGGAGAGTCCAGCGCCGGAGTAAGTCGCGTCACTCTCGCTTGACGAGAGGGAACTGGTCGAGTGAGGGAGGGCGAAGGTGGGTCGTTTTCGTCACCGCGACCGACGAATATGGTGGCGAAGAGCTCTTCGTCGCGAACCTTGAGCCACTCCAAGAGGGCGTCGCCGTGTCGAAAGTTGCCCCAGAGCGCCGCCTGCCACCCACTCTCTTCGAGGAGCAGCAGGAGGGCCATCGTGGCCATGGCCGCGTCCGTGTGCCAGTAGGGGAGCGGCCACGCCGACACCTCGCTGAGCGTCGAGTCAGTCTTGTCCTTCTCGCTGTAGCGCCGCAGATACTCACCCACTCGCGCCGTGACCAGCACGACGGCCCCCGCTCGACGAAGCCCTTCGTAGCGACGCGATCGCTCGCGCCACTCGAGATCGGTGGCGCGAGCCAGGTACTCGTCGACGAAGGGGGCGCCGAGGGTATAAAAGCGCACCCCCGCGGAGTTCCCCGCCGTGGGTGCCCAGAGCGCGGTGGCGCAGAGCCGGTCGAGCCAGGCCTCGTCGACCACGGTGCCGTCAAAGGAGCGAGTCATGCGCCGTTGGGCCAAAAGCTCTCGTAGTTCCACCCGTCGTGGTTTAGCAGGTACAACGCGAGGGAATGTTGACCCAGCAGGTAAGGTTTAGCCACCGAAAAGGAGCGTCCCTGTGTCATCACCTCGAGACCTGTTGAACGCCGCGAAGGCCGAGATCCGTGAAGTCGACCCCCACGAGGTGGCCGACCGGCTCGATCACTATACGTTGCTTGATGTTAGAGAGCCCGACGAGTTCGAGCAAGGCGCGTTGCCCGGGGCCATCCACGTGCCCCGGGGCCAACTGGAGTTTTCCGTCGAAGGTCGTCTCGGCGACAAGGCGGCGCCCATCGCGGTCTACTGCGCCGGCGGAACTCGCAGCGCCTTCGCCGCCAAGACTCTCCAAGACCTCGGGTACCTCGACGTGGTTTCTGTTATCGGCGGCTTTAACAAGTGGAAAGACGAAGGGCTCGCCTGGAGTACGCCCCGCGTCGTGACGCCCGACCAGCGCAACCGCTATCAACGTCACATTCTCTTGCCCGAAGTGGGCGAAAAGGGACAGATGAAGTTGCTGGACGCCAAGGTCCTGTTGCTGGGAGCCGGTGGACTCGGCTCGCCAGCCGCCATCTATCTGGCGGCCGCGGGAGTGGGCACGATCGGCATTATCGACATGGACGTGGTGGACTCGTCAAACCTGCAGCGCCAGATTCTTCACACCCTGGACCGCGTGGGCATGCGCAAGGTGGACAGCGCCAAAGCGGCCCTCACCGCGATGAACCCGGACGTCCAGGTGGTGACCTACGACACTCGTTTGAGCGCCGACAATATTCTCGACATCATCGACGGCTACGACGTCATCGTGGACGGCACCGACAACTTCCCGACGCGCTACTTGGTCAATGACGCTTCGTTAGTGAAACGCATCCCCGTGGTGCACGGCTCCATCTTTCGTTTTGAGGGCCAAGCCACGGTCTTCTTTCCCTACGTGGGGCCGTGCTATCGCTGCATGATCCCCGAGCCGCCACCCGCCGAACTCGCCCCCAGCTGCGCCGAGGCCGGCGTGTTGGGTGTGTTGCCGGGCATCATCGGCTCCATCCAGGCCGTGGAGACCATCAAGTTGATCCTTAACTTGGGCGAACCACTGGTGGGTCGCCTCTTGACCTACGACTCGCTCGACGAGTCGTTTCGGACCTTCAAGGTGCGGCGCGATCCGGCGTGTCCGGCCTGTGGCGAGAACGCGGGTCCCCTCGTCATTGCTGAGTACGACGATCTGTGCATGCCTCACCCCGTGGGCGTCTAAGCGACCACCACGATCGTGCCGGCGAACTTGTCGTGCAGGGTCTGGTTCCTCGGGTCCCACAGAGGAAAGAGGATGTCGACGAGAAATATTAGGTAGCAGGCGACTGGTCCGATGGGGTGGGGACCGAGAGCAAAGGCCGCGTAGACAGCCACGAAGATCCACCGCTTGAAGGCTTGCATCCACACAATTGGTTTTCCCGTTGCTGCGTCACGAACCCGGGAGGCGGCCACCCGATTACCCAGCGTCTGACCTCGCGCGCCGGAGAGAAACTTCACGAAGTACGCGCCCTGCGCACAGAGGGTGACCAAGGTGGCGACCACGAAGCCGTCGAGTTGGTCGAAGAGCGAAAAGACAATCAGTGACGGCAGCAGCAAAATAACCGTGTCGGCGAACGCTTGGCCCACGCGCCGCCACCATCCCGCGAGCATGAGCCCGGTGCGCCCGTCGATCTGGCCTCGCGCGTTCGGTGGCAGCGAGCGTTGGCAGTTGGTGCAAGTGGAGTCGATCATCTCCGAGCCGCAGTTCGAGCAGTGCATCGAACTATCTTTGTCGATTTCACGAAGTCCTCCTGATTTACCCTTCAGTAGCTCGACTATCGTGCTTTCACGCCGAACGCGTAACCTTTGTGGGTGAGTTCTGACGAGCGTTCTACTGATTCGGGTATCGAAATAAAGACGGTCTACCGCAGCGCCGACCTCAAAGACTTTGACGAAGCGGTCCAACTTGGTGAACCGGGCCACTACCCCTACACCCGCGGGGTGCAAGAGACCATGTACCGCGGACGGCTGTGGACCATGCGCCAGTACGCCGGGTTTGGCACGGCCGAAGCGACCAACGAACGATTCAAGTTCCTCCTCCAGGCCGGTCAGACCGGCCTCTCGTGCGCCTTCGACCTTCCAACGCAGATGGGGCTCGACGCCGATCACGTGCGCGCCGAAGGTGAAGTCGGCAAAGTCGGGGTGGCGATCTCGTCGCTCGATGACATGCGCCTCCTTCTCAAGGATCTGCCGCTCGATAGTGTGACGACGTCGATGACCATCAACGCCACCGCCTCGACGCTGTTGTTGCTCTATCAGTTGGTGGGTGAAGAGCAGGGCGTCAAAGGATCTCAACTGCGCGGCACCATTCAAAACGACATCTTGAAGGAGTACGTCGCTCGAGGGACCTACATCTATCCGCCGCGGCCCTCCATGCGCCTCATCGTCGACACCTTCGCGTACTGCGCCAAGGAGATTCCCCACTGGAACACGATTTCGATCTCGGGGTATCACATCCGAGAGGCCGGTTCCACGGCGGTCCAAGAGGTCGCCTTCACCCTGGCCAACGGGATCGCCTACGTCGAAGCGGCGCTCGCGGCGGGCTTGGCGTTGGACGACTTCGCCCCGCGCCTCAGTTTCTTCTTTAACGCGCACAACAACCTCTTTGAAGAAGTGGCCAAGTATCGCGCCGCGAGGCGCCTGTGGGCCTGGATCATGCGCGAGCGCTTCGGCTCGAGCGATCCGAAATCCACCATGCTGCGCTTTCACACTCAGACCGGTGGTTCGACCCTCACGGCCCAACAGCCCGAGAACAACATCGTGCGCGTGACCATTCAGGGACTGGCCGCCACCCTCGGAGGAACCCAGAGCCTGCACACCAACGGCTTCGACGAGGCGCTCGGTCTGCCCACCGAACGGGCCGCTCGGCTCGCGCTGCGCACCCAACAGGTGCTCGGGTACGAGTCGGGTATCGCCGACACCGTCGACCCGCTGGCCGGTTCCTACTACGTCGAGTCGCTCACCGACGAGGTGGAACGTCTTGCGCGCGAGTACATCGAAGAGATTGACGAGCGCGGCGGCTCGGTCGCGGCCATCGAGGCGCACTACCTTCAAGACGAGATCGAGGCCGCGGCGTACGAGTTCGCGCGCAGCGTCGAACGGGGCGACAAGATCGTGGTAGGCGTCAATCAGTTTGTGGACGCCGAGACCACCAAGTCGGACGTCTTTCCCATCGATGAACTTCAACAGCGCGCCCAAGTCGAACGCGTTCGGCTGTTGAAGACGACCCGCGACAGCGAGGCGGTGCGCGTGGCCCTCGAGGACCTGGCCACGGCGGCACGTGGTTCGGCGAACGTGCTCTATCCCATGAAGGTGGCGTTGTCACGACTGGCCACGCTGGGCGAGGTCGCCGACGTTCTACGAGGTGAGTTCGGTCTCTACCAGGCGAGCTAACGCTCGAGGGGATCGTGAAAGTGGGTGGCGTTGATGGCCTGGGCGTAAAAGGGATGAGTCAAGGCGCGCCAGGACGCATAGAGATCGGTCTGTCGAAAGGTCATGTGCGCGTCGATCGACGTCCATCGCACCAACAGCAGATAGATCGAGTCATTCTCGGCCTGGCGACGCACCTCGGCCCCGCCACAACCCGGCGCCGATTCAATGATGGGCAGGGCCGTGCGCATCGAGGCCTCGAAATCGTCCTCCTCACCGTTTTTCACGTACAAGAGTGCGTGTTCGAGCATCACGAGCGCGCTAGGAGTCGCTCACGAAGTGTCTCGTCCCCGGCCACCGCGATGGCGGTGTGGGCAAGCGCGAGGGCGCCATCGATAACCGCCTGATCGGCGGCGGCCGTGACGCAGGCCGCCGTGAACTCGGGCTGGTGGTTGATGGCGCCGTTAGTCGGGATCATGAGCAGAGGGTGGATGGAGGGCACCACCAGTGAGACGTTCCCCATATCCGTTGAGATGGTGGGACGGGGGACCTCATCGTCGTCTAGGTGAAAGTCGCGTCCCAGCGCTTCGGCGGCGCGGCGGTAGTGGGCCAAAATAGCCGGGTCGCTCTCGAGGTGAGAAAACGGGTGTCCCAGTTCTTCAAAGGAGAGCGTGGCACCCGTGGCGAGAGCGCCCGCCTCAAAACACGCGTTGACGCGCTCTCGTAGTTCGGCCAGTCGATCGAAGGTGAGCGAGCGGGCCATAAATCGTCCCACCGCACGGCTGGGAATGACGTTCGCCGCCGAGCCGCCTTCGGTCACGATGCCGTGCACCTGGTCGCCGCGTCGCAGCTGCTGGCGAAGAAGGCCCAGGGCCACTTGGGCGATGGTGAGCGCGTCGAGCGCGTTGACCCCTTCCCACGGTGCCGCCGAGGCGTGGGCTTCTTTCCCGTGATAGATCACGTCGAAATGGTCCACCGCTAGCACCGTCGCCTCAAGCCGATCACTCGGGAACGGGTGCACCATCATCGCCGCGTGGGCGTCGTCGAAGTACCCGGCCTCTAAGAGATCGATCTTGCCGCCCCCGCCCTCTTCAGAGGGTGTGCCGAGCAGGGTGACGGTGAGCCCGGCGTCGTCGGCCACGGCACCCAGGCCGATCGCCGCGCCCAAGGAGGAGGTCGCGATGATGTTGTGGCCACACGCGTGACCGATATCGGGTAGCGCGTCGTACTCCGCGCAGTACACCACGTGCAGGTCGCCGGTGCCCTTGGTGGCGCGAAACGCGGTCGCCAACCCGGCCGAGCCTCGTTCCACGTCAAAGCCCTGGCCCTCGATGAAGTTGGCGAGGATCGTCGAGGACTCGAACTCTTCGTAACCAAGTTCGGGATGCTCGTGAATGAAGTGACTGAGCGAGACCAGTTCGTGGCGAAGGTTTTCAATGGCTTCACTGGCGCGCTCGTTGAGAGTCATTCGATCTCCACGACCACGTCGCCACCGCCGACCTGATCGCCGGCGGCGACGCGTACGGCGCTCACCACGCCGGACTTCTCGGCGTTCACGGCATTTTCCATCTTCATCGCTTCTAAGATAATCACGGTGTCGCCGGCCGCCACGGCCTGGCCTACCTCTACGTTGACTTTGACGACGGTGCCCTGCATCGGGACAGTCACCTTGCCCGAGCCGCTGCCGAGCACGCCGCTGTGGTGCTGGCGGCGGGGCTTGCGAGCCGTGCTCTGTGGTCGCTCCGTCACGTCATCGTCGGCTTCGGGCACCCAGAGCGCCACGGTGACCCGTCGGCCGTTCACTTCGGCGGTCACGTCTTTGCGCACCGCGCCGTCGCCCACGGAGACCGCCGCCGGAGCGAACGTCGGCAGCGCAGAAAAGTCGAGATCGGTCTCGACCCACCTGGTTGAGTGCGTGCCCTTCACGAACTCCTCATTGGAGAGAATTATGACGTCGGCCGGCAAGGTCGTCGCTACGCCCTCGATCACCGTCTCTTCGATGGCGCGCAACATCCGACGACGGGCCTTTTCTCGGTCCGAGCCCCACACCACCAGCTTGCCGATCAAATTGTCGTAGAACTGCGAAATGGTGTCACCGGCGCTGTAGCCGGCGTCGAGTCGTACACCGGGACCGGAGGGTTGATCGAAGCGAGTGATCGTGCCGGGGGAGGGAATGAAGCGCCCGCCGGTGGGATCTTCGGCGTTGATACGAATTTCAATGGCGTGACCGTCGCGGCGCACGTCGTCTTGTCCAAAATCGAGGGCCTCACCCGAGGCGATGCGCAGCTGCCACTCGACGAGGTCGAGGCCGGTGACGAGTTCGGTAACGGGGTGCTCGACCTGGAGGCGGGTGTTCATCTCCAAGAAGAAGAACTCGCCGTCTTGAAAGAGAAACTCGACGGTGCCGGCGTTCACGTACCCACAGGCCCGGGAGACTTTAACCGCGGCTTCTCCCATAGCGCGGCGTACGTCGTCGGGAAAGTTCGGTGCCGGCGACTCTTCGACGAGTTTCTGATGACGTCGCTGTGCCGAGCAGTCGCGCTCACCCAGCCACAAGGTGTTGCCGTGGCTGTCGGCCAGGATCTGCATCTCCACGTGACGGGGCCAGGTGAGGTAGCGCTCCAAGTAGCACTCGTCGCGGCCGAAGTAACTAAGTGCTTCGCGTTGCGCGCTCTCCAGTGCCGGCGCCGCCTCGCTCGCCTCATTGACTACTTTCATGCCCCGCCCGCCACCGCCGTAGGCGGCCTTAATGGCGACCGGCCAACCGAACTCTTGACCGAAGGCCACCACCTCGTCGGCGCTGGTGAGGGTTTCGCTTCGTCCGGGCACGCCGGCCACGCCGGCCGCCTCGGCCGCTAAGCGTGACGAGATCTTGTCGCCCATGACTTCAATGGCCTCGGGTGGGGGTCCGATGAAGGTGACGCCCATGGAGGTGATGGCCCGGGCAAAGTCGGTGTTTTCGGAGAAGAAGCCGTATCCCGGGTGCACTGCGTCGGCCCCGGATCGAGTGATGACATCCAGAATCGCCTCGGTGTTGAGGTAGCTTTCCGCAGCGCTTTGACCCCCGAGGGCGTAGGCCTCATCGGCCAGTCGAACGTGCAGCGCGTTGCGATCGAGCTCGGAGTAGACGGCCACCGTAGCGATGCCCATCTCTCGACAGGTCCGGATCACGCGCACGGCGATCTCTCCCCGGTTAGCGATGAGCACTTTCTTTATCACGCGATCCTCCGTAGCGAGCCTGTCATTTTCTAGCACTCGCCCCCTAAACCCTAATGTTTGGATATGAGCTCCTTGGTTTGGCGTGTTGAGCACTTCGAGGAGATCGATTCCACGAACACTTACCTCAAGGAACTGGTGTCGGATGATTGTGCCGAAGGACGCGTCGTCATCGCCGATTTTCAGCGAGCCGGACGGGGGCGGCTGGATCGCCAGTGGGTCTCACCCCCTCGAGGCTCGCTGCTCTGTTCGATTCTGCTGCGTCCGCCACTTGAGGCCCATCAACTCCAGCTCGTGGTGGCGGCCGTGGCGCTGGCGACCCGCACGGCCCTCGAGCGACTGAGCGGCCTTCGCGCGCAACTGAAGTGGCCGAACGATCTGGTCGTCGCTGAGAACAAGCTCGCGGGACTACTGGCCGAAGTGATCGAGACCGCTCAGGGTTTCGCCGTGGTGGTCGGCCTCGGCGTAAATCTGACCTACGAGGGACCCGACGACGTGCCCGCGACCTCGGTGCGCGCCGAGACCGGTCTCACCATCGTTCCTCGTGGGCTGCTCGACATTCTCTTAGAGGAGTTAGAGGGTCGTCGTCAGTGTCTCGACAGCGACGAAGGGCGCGCCACGTTACGGCGGGAGTACGAACGGGCGTTGTCCACCATTGGCTCACTCGTGCGCGTCGAACAGCACGACGCCACGTTCGTGGGCCGCGCGGTGGGTGTCGACGACGAAGGACGACTACTCGTTGACGTGGCCGGCGCGATTACGACCTTCGAGGTGGGCGACGTGGTGCACGTACGGAGTGATCGAACGTGAGTCGCGCTGCTCGAGTTCTGGTCACGGGAGCCGGGGGGCAGGTCGGCGTCGACCTCCTCGATGTCCTGGCCGGGACGATCCCCTGGGGCGGCGACGCGTCGTTTCAACCGGACGCCCCCGAGGTTCGAGACGGGGAGTTCCAGGTCCTCGGGCTCACGCACCACGAACTCGACGTCACCGACCCAGACGCCGTCATCGCGGCGTTGAGGCACACCCGACCCGACGTCATCGTGCACCTCGCCGCGTACACCGCGGTTGATCGCGCGGAGGGTGACGCGCAGACCTGCTTCGCGGTCAATGAACGGGGCACGGCGAACATGTCCCGGGGGGCCCGCGAAGTAGGCGCGCATCTCGTCGCCATCTCGACGGACTACGTCTTCGACGGTCGAAAAGGCGCGGCCTACGTTGAAGACGACGAACCTGATCCCCTCAACGTCTACGGCGCCTCTAAACGGGCGGGAGAACTCGCGTGCACCCCCGATGACTCCGTGGTTCGTACCTCGTGGGTAATGGGCGTGCGGGGAAAAAATGTCGTCCACACCATCGCCGAACGAGCGACCTCGGGGGCGGACGTTCGATTCGTGAACGATCAGATGGGCACCGTGACCGCTTCGAGCGACCTGGCTCGCGCGCTGGTGGTCTTCGTGCGCGAGCGCCCGGGCGGTCTGTGGCACGTGGCCAATTCCGGCGCGACCACCTGGTACGACATCGCGGCGTACGTGGGATCGTTGTTGGGTCGAGACGAGACCTTCGCCACGCCCATCGAGTCGCGCGAGTTGGCGGCCTTTCAGGTGGCGACGCGGCCGACTCGCAGCGACCTTGACACCACCAAGTTCGCGGCTCGCTGGACGGCGCTACCCGAGTGGCGCGTGGCCGTCGAGCGCCTGGTGCACGATCGCCGCTACCTGGGGTCGACCTCGTGAGCACCGTCGCCGACGACGTGACGGCCGTGGTCGTTGACTATCACGCCGACGACGTTCTCGTGGACTGCGTTCGTTCGCTCCACGACAACGAGGTGACCCACGTCGTGGTGGTGGAGAACGGTGAAGTGGGCTCGGTGCCCGCGGAGTTAGCGGACCTCGGCATCGTTCTCGTGTCCCCGGGCGTCAATCTTGGCTACGGTCGCGGGGTGAATCGCGGGGTGGCGCTGGCTCGAGCGACCACCTACGTGCTGGTCTCCAATCCCGACGTCGTGGTTCATCCGGGCGCGGTGCGCGCGTTGCTCACCTACTTAGACGAGCATCCGAAGGTGGCCCTCGTCGGCCCCAACATTCTTCGACCCGACGGCACCGTGTATCCGTCCCAGCGCGTGTTTCCCAACATGTGGCTGGCCGGGGTGCACGCGATTCTCTCGCCGATCTGGCCGAATAACCCCGCCACCAAGCGCTACCGTTCGCCGCGCCGGGACGGCACGGTGGACTGGGTGTCGGGCGCTTTTTTCCTCGTGCGACGTTCGTCCTTCGAAACGGTGGGGGGCTTTGACGAGCGGTACTTCATGTTCGCCGAGGAGATGGCGCTGTGCTGGCAACTTCGCGAGCACGGATTCAGCGTCGCGGCCACGAGCGACGCGGTGGTCACCCACCTCGAGGGAGTCTCGCGGGCCAAGGCGCCTCGCGCCATGCTGGTAGCGCATCATCGCAGCGCCCTGCGATTTGAGAATCAAACGGCTCGCGGTTGGCGTCGCGCGCTGGTGCCCATAGCCAGCGTGGTCTTGAGCGTACGGCTGCTCCTGGTTTTGGCGACGCGACCGAAAGTCTGAGGGACCAGACCTAGACTGGAATCCGGGTTACGAGTGGTCTGTGGTTGCAAGTCGATGCCAGTCGCGGGCGAAACGACCCACGTAAGGCGTCTCATGGACGCTGAGCATGGCGCGGTTTAGAAGTAAGTCCTGCCCCGACGTGATCAACGCGGTCACCGAGGGAGCCGGTGAAGTGTGCGGTTCCATTCCAGGAGAGCGTGAGCTGCCCGGAGTGCGCACGGACACCGCCGCAGGCAGGTGTGGGGTCAAAGACCAGGTCAGCACTCGTAGCCCCTTTCTAGTCCCTTGGGGACCGGTAGGGTAAAGCACGGATATGAGCGTATTTCAGAAGATATTGAAGGCCGGCGAGGGCAAGCGAGTTCGTCAGCTCGCGGAGCTGGTGGGACCGATCAACGACCTCGCAGACGAGATGACCGCCCTCAGCGACGAAGAACTTCAAGCCAAAACCGGCGAGTTTCGCGCTCGCCTGGAGGAGGGCGAGACCCTCGACGACCTCTTAATCGAGGCCTTTGCCGTAGTGCGCGAAGGGGCCACCCGGGTACTCGGACAGCGCCCCTACGACGTCCAGCTGATGGGCGCCATGGCCCTGCACTTTGGCTGGATCGCGGAAATGAAGACCGGTGAGGGCAAGACCCTGGTGTCGACGCTACCGGTCTACCTGAACGCCCTGGCTGGTCAGGGCGTGCACGTGGTGACGGTGAACGACTACCTCGCCACGCGCGACGCCAACTGGATGGGCCAGTTGCACCGTTTCTTGGGTCTCACGGTCGGCCGCGTCGGCCCGGACCTACAGGACTTCGACGACAAGCGCGAGGCCTACGCCGCGGACGTGACGTACGGAACCAACACCGAGTTCGGATTTGACTACCTGCGCGACAATATGGCGCGTCGGCGCGAACACATGGTCCAGCGGGGACACAACTTCGCCATCGTCGACGAAGTGGACTCGATCTTGATCGACGAGGCGCGCACCCCGCTCATCATCTCGGGGCCGGCCTCGGACGTGACGAAGCTTTACTACCAGTTCGCCTCGATCGCGCGAACGCTGACCCGCGACGCCGACTACGAGGTCGACGAAGAGAAAAAGACCGTGGTCCCCACCGAGGCCGGGATCGAGAAGGTGGAGCGTCAACTCGGAGTCACCAACCTCTACGACGCGGTGGCCACTAACTACGTCCACCAATTGGGCCAAGCCCTTCGCGCCAAGGAGCTCTTCCACCGC
This sequence comes from Acidimicrobiaceae bacterium, assembly GCA_025463285.1. GTDB lineage: Bacteria > Actinomycetota > Acidimicrobiia > Acidimicrobiales > RAAP-2 > RAAP-2. The sequence goes on from JAOBWI010000070.1 coordinate 24,968, forward strand.
GACAAGGACTATCTGGTCGACGCTGGCGAAGTGAAGATCGTCGATGAGTTCACCGGCCGCACCCTCGAAGGGCGACGCTGGAGTGACGGACTGCACCAGGCCGTCGAGGCCAAAGAGCGCGTCCGTATTCAAGAAGAGAACCACACCTGGGCCACCGTCACCTTGCAGAACTACTTCCGCCTGTACGAGAAGTTGGCTGGCATGACCGGCACGGCCGAGACCGAGGCCGCCGAGTTCGGTAACACCTACGGCCTCTCGGTGGTGCCGATCCCAACCAACCAACCGGCCATCCGTGACGACAAGCCGGACCTGATCTATAAGAGCGAAGCGGCGAAGTTCAGCGCGATCGTGGACGATGTTCGCGAGCGCTCGGACCTCGGCCAGCCGGTACTTCTCGGTACGGCGTCGGTCGAGAAGTCCGAGCTACTGTCGCGCGAGCTCTCCAAGGCCGGCATCCCCCACGAGGTCTTGAACGCCAAACAGCACTTCCGCGAAGCGGAGATCGTGGCCCAAGCCGGTCGCAAAGGGGCCGTCACCGTCGCCACCAACATGGCCGGTCGTGGCGTGGACGTGATCTTGGGCGGCAACTTCGAGGGTCTGGCCGCGCGCGACGCCCTCGGTCAGGGGTTCTCGCCGGGCAGCGACGAGTACGCCGCCGCCTACGAGAAAGCGGCCGCCAAATGGAGGCCCATCACCCAAGGCGAAGGCGATCAGGTTCGCCAGTTGGGCGGGCTCTACGTCTTAGGAACCGAACGACACGACTCGCGGCGCATTGACAATCAGCTCCGCGGTCGCTCCGGACGTCAGGGCGACCCGGGAGAGAGCCGCTTCTATCTGTCACTGGAAGACGAACTGCTGCGCATCTTCGCGACGGGCGCCGTCTCGTGGGTGATGGATCGCACCATGCCCGAAGAAGAGGCCATCGAAGCGAAGATGGTTTCGCGAGCGATCGAACGCGCCCAGAACACCGTGGAGGGCCGCAACGCCGAGATTCGTAAAGACGTCCTCAAGTACGACGAGGTCATGAACGAACAGCGCAAAGTGATCTACAAGCGCCGCCAGCAGGTCATCGACGGCGAAGACATTCACGACGCCACCATCGAGCTCATCGAGGAGCGACTAACCGACGTGGTCGACCAGCACCTCGGCGCGGGCTTCGCCGAAGAGTGGGACCTCAACGCCCTGGTGCTCGACCTCCAGACGTACTATCCGACGAACCTGAACGTCGAGACCCTCAAAGAGTACGACGACGTCGACGAAGTAGCGGGTCTGGTCATCGACGAGGCCGTGGCGCAGTACCAGAAGAAGTCCGAGGAGTACCCGGGCGGTTTGGAGACGGCCAAGGAGATTGAACGCGACGTCATGCTCCAGATTCTCGATCAGCGCTGGCGTGATCACCTCTCGGAGATGGACTACCTACGAGACGGTATTCACCTCCGTCAGGTCGCTCAGCAGGACCCCTTGACGGCGTGGCAAAAAGAGGGGTACTTGATGTTCGAGCACCTGCTCGAAGCGGTGGACATTGACTACGTGCGCTACATCACCCACGTCGAGGCGACGCCCGCCCCCAGCGACGAGCCCGACGAGGACGAAGGCCTGGAAGGGGCGATCACCAACGCCAACCAGGTCGCGCCCGGCGCCACGGAGTTACCGGCGCACGCTGCGCCGACGGCCCCGGTGACGACTTCGGTGGCGGCGGGACGCGCGACCAGTGGCCCAGCGACTCAGCGCGAGAAACTGGGACGCAACGACGCCTGCTGGTGCGGCTCGGGCCGCAAGTTTGGCAAATGCCATGGCCGACCCTAAGGCCGAAAACGCCCTTCGTCTCGCTCTGTCAAGTATTGAAGAGCTCGAGACCAGGTGGGCGGCGGCGCGTGACTACCTCAAGATTGACGCGAGTCGAGCCCGTCACGCCCTGGTGAACGAGTTGGCCGCGGATCCCCATCTTTGGGACGACCAAGACCACGCTCGAGAAGTCACGACCGAGCTCGGACGACTGAGTAACGATCTGGAGTCCTTCGACGCGCTGCGCCGTGCGCTCGACGACGCCGCCGTCCTAGCGGAGTTCGCCGGCGACTCGCTCGACTCCGGCGAGGCCGACCAGTCAGTGTTTGACGAACTCGCACAATCCCTGGACGGCCTCGGTCGCGCCATTGCGACCCTCGAGACGCAGAGCCTCTTTAGCGGCCCCTACGACGAGAACGACGCGATCGTCGAGCTACACGCCGGTGCCGGGGGCACCGACGCCCAGGACTGGACGGAGATGTTGCTGCGCATGTACTCGCGCTGGGCCGAGCGACGAAAGTTCGAGGTGGAGATCGACGAGGCCAGCGAGGGTCAAGAGGCCGGTCTTTTATCCTCGACGTTCATTATCAAGGGTCGCTTCGCCTACGGGTGGCTGTCGGCCGAGCGCGGGGTGCACCGCCTAGTTCGCATTAGTCCCTTTGACTCCCAGGCGCGCCGTCAGACGAGTTTCGCCAGCTTCGAAGTGACCCCGCTGCTCGACGACGACGCGGCGGAAGTAGAGATCGACGAGAAGGATCTTCGCGTTGACACTTACCGCTCTTCGGGCGCGGGTGGCCAGCACATTAATAAGACCGACTCGGCGGTGCGCATAACGCACCTGCCGACCGGGGTCGTGGTCACGTGTCAGAACGAACGCTCGCAACATCAAAACCGCGCCCGCGCCTTGCAGATCCTCGAAGCAAAACTGGCCGAGCGAGCTCGAGCGCAGCTCCAGTCAGAGATGGATGCGCTCAGCGGCACTCGAGGTGAGAACGCCTGGGGCTCTCAGATTCGCAGTTACGTGCAAGCGCCCTATCAGTTGGTGAAGGATCACCGCACGGACTTCGAAACCGGCAACGTCGAGGCGGTGCTGGACGGCGACCTCGATGACTTTATGGAAGCCGAGCTCCGTCGACAGAGAAGTCGATCCTAAAAGTTTGTGGGCGCAACAAATGACGGGTTTTCGTGGTTCTCTCCCGCGAGGGGCCCAAAGTAGAATGGGTACATCACCGTGTCCGAAACGCACTACCAACATCAACTCGAGGGGGTGACGGCGTGATCCGATTCGAAAACGTTTCAAAGACTTACAAGAACGGAACGCCCGCCTTGAAGGACATCACCCTCGACATTGAGAAAGGTGAGTTCGTTTTCTTGGTGGGTGCCTCGGGATCGGGCAAGACGACGTTCCTTCGACTGTTACTGCGCGAAGAACACCCCGACCAGGGTCGCATTCTCGAAGCCGGTCGCGACATCGGCGAGCTACCTAAGTGGCGCGTGCCGTACCTTCGGCGCAACATTGGCTGCGTGTTTCAAGATTTCCGCCTTCTGCCGAACAAAAGCGTCTTCGAGAACGTGGCCTTTGCCCTCGAAGTCATTGGCCGGCCGCGCTCGACGGTGGAGTCCCAGGTGCCCCAGATCCTTGAACTGGTCGGCCTGGCCGAGAAGTCGAAGAACCTCCCTCACGAACTCTCTGGTGGAGAGCAGCAACGAGTGGCCGTGGCGAGGGCCTTCGTCAATCGCCCGCTCATTCTCTTGGCCGACGAGCCGACGGGCAACCTCGACCCCTCGAACTCTGAGTCCATCATGGCCTTGCTCGAACGTATTAATCGCACCGGAACGACCGTGGTGATGGCGACGCACGACAAGGCGCTGGTTGATCGCATGCGCCGCCGCGTGGTGGAGCTCGATCGCGGCGAGATGATTCGCGACCAAGTGCGCGGCGTCTACGGCGTCGACGAAGGTATCGCCATCTAATGAGGGTCTATCTTCGCTACGCCGTCAAAGAGACGTTCAGCAACCTCTGGCGCAATCGCATGATGACTATTGCCGCGGTGCTCTGCGTGGCGGTCTCCCTGGCCCTTGTCGGTTCGGCGCTGCTGCTCAAACAGAGTGCGGCCCAGGCGTCGGTCGTCTGGCAGCAGGGTACGCGCGTCACGATCTGGTTGCAGCCGACGGCTTCGGCAAGTGAAATCAGTGGCGTACAGAGCCAGTTGAAGAGTCTGCCGATCGTCAAGAGTTGCCGGTTCTACACGCAGGCCGAGAACTACGCGCAAGCCAAGGTGGAACTGCCAGCCAATGAGTGGCAAGTGCTTACGGTGAGTGGCATGCCAACGTCGTTTCAGTGTATTCCGGTGGTCCCGTCGGACGCCTTCGGGGTGCAGAATATCTTCGAGCATGAGCCCGGCGTCTACCAAGTGACCACGCCGGGTCAACAGATTCGTGAGATGAATAAGGTGATCCGGATACTTCAGATCGTGTTTTTGGCCTTGGCCGCCGTGCTCTTGCTGTCGGCGACCGTACTCATCTTGAACACGATTCGAATGGCTATTTTCGCCAGACGACGTGAAGTCTCGGTGATGAAGTTGGTGGGGGCTACCAATTGGTTCATTCGAATTCCCTACATCACCGAAGGTTTTGTTCAGGGCCTTTTAGGATCGGTCGTAGCGATTATCGCCGTCACCGCCTTACGCACCTGGTACCCGTTGCACAACGAGTTCCAACTCGACACCACGAAACTGATCGGCACGAATCTGGTGGTGTTAGTGGTAGGAGTGGTGATCGGCTCGGTCGGATCGGCGATCGCTATTCGACGATTCCTCGACGTGTAGTGCTCGATCTCGTCAAAGTCGAGGTCGGGCGAGAGCGACGCTATAGCGAAGGCCCCCACGGGGAGTACGCATGATCATTGATCGACACCGATCAATGAATTGGCTATGGAACTAGAGCTGTTCCGCAGCGAGAAGCGTGATAATTCCTGATGATGTCGAATTATGAACGCACATAGAAAACGTGGACTGACGAACATCTTGAAGAACCATTTCTGCATTTGAACACCAAAATAAATCACTAACGCCAACACTCCCACTGTTACTTTCAGATGCTCACGGTGGCCCATATCTGAACGGAAATCC
>JAOBWI010000067.1 GCA_025463285.1 Acidimicrobiaceae bacterium
CTCCCCCGTCGGCGTCGGAGGAGTTGCTGTTGGCACCACGCGCGAGTGGCCTCGACGGCTCCTAGACTCCCAGCACATTTTGAACCGTTCTAACTGCTCCACGGCGCGGCGCTAAGGGCCTCGTCGAGGAGGGTGGGCGACTCCAGTAGGCCCCGCGACAGAGCGAGGCCGCGTGGCTGGCTGAGGGCTACCACACCGGTGACGAACGAGTTGCGCGAGTACAGGGCCAGCCACTTTCCCTCGTCCGGGCTCCCACTCACGCGCTGGACCTCGTCGCTCGGGTGGGGATGGCCCAGAAGTTGAAGTTTCTTGCCGTATTGATCAGACCAGAAGTAGGGCACCATGCTGGTCGTTTCGCTCTCGCCACTCATCCAGAAGTCCGCCAGCTGCGCGGCGTGATCACTCGCCACCTGCCAGTGCTCGATGCGAACAAGTTCTTCTCCGGCGGCGTTGCTCCAGGGAAAACGTGCGACGTCACCAATCGCCGCCACGCCCGGCGCCGCCTGGAGGTCGTTATCTACCACCACGCCGTTGTCGAGGTGGAGGCCGGAGTCGCTCAGCCACTCGAGGTCGAGGGACGAGCCGACGGCCGCCAGTATCGCACCGGCGTCCAACGTCGTCCCGTCCCCGAATGAAAGGTGATGGCCGCTGCCGTCCGTGGCCACGTCCTCCAGTTGATGATTCGTACGTAGTTCGACGCCAAAGTCACCGGCGAGACGCTCCAGCCACCGCGAGACTTCCTCGCCCAGCACGCCGATCAATGGCCGCGCCGCCGCCTCCACTACCACCGGCGTAAAGCCGCGAGAACTCAGTGACGTCGCCACCTCGGCCCCGACGAAGCCCCCGCCCACTACGGCGACGGTGCTCTTCGGGGCGAGATAAGCCAATGCGGCGTTGAGGCGCTCCAGGTCATCACGACTTCGCAGTGAGGGCAGGACGCCGCTCGAAGGAACACGAAGTTCGCGGGCTCGACATCCCGTCGCGAGAGCCACCCGGGTTCCGTGCACGACCGAGGAGTCGGCCAGGGTGATCGAGGTGGAAGCCAGGTCGAGGTGCGTAACGCGCGCACCGAGTCGCATGGTGGCCGCCAGTGACGTGACGTGGTCGTGCGTCGCTAGCGAGGCCTTGGCCACGTCCCACTTGCCAGAGAGAACCTGTTTCGAGAGCGGGGGTCGGTCGTAGGGCAGATGCGCCTCGTCGCCGATCAGCGTGATCTCGCCGTCGAAGCCGAGATTTCGCAACGACTCGACGAGTCGCCACCCGGCCAGGCCGGCCCCCACCACGAGGACGTGATCGGACGAGGTCAGCGTGCTCATGGACCGAACGAGGCGAGCCACTGGTCCAGCGTGAGTGGGGCGAGAACGACGTTGCGTTCTCGAACCTCACCCATGGCGAGCGATGCCTCAGCCGAGTACAGGTGTCCCGGGAACACAATGGTCTCGTCGTCCACGACGTCCAGTCGCTCGTGCAGCGACCGATACATCTCGGTGGCGTCGCCACCGGGCAGGTCGGTTCGACCACATCCGTCGATAAAGAGCGTGTCGCCACTCATGAGACGCCCCTCCACGAGCAAACACTGGCTACCCGGGGTGTGACCGGGCGTAGCGATCAGGCTGACCTCGACACCGCCCACGCTCACCACGTCACCGTCTCCGTGCGGCCTCAACGCCTGGCGAGGCACGCCGGCTCGTTCGACCATCCAGGGAACCTCCGCTTCTTGGACGTGCGCCGGTACTTCGACGATCTCCAAGAGCTCGGCTACGCCGGCCACGCGTTGGTGAGCCATCAAGGTACCGCCCACGTGATCCGGGTGACAGTGCGTGGCGATGACGCCCACGAGGTCGAGACCGTCACCGCTCACCAACTCCACCAACTCGTCCGGCCGATACGCGGGGTCGACCAGTACGGCCTCACCGCTCTCTCGGTCGCCGACGAGGTAGGTGAAGTTCCGCATCGCCGTGGCGACCTCATCACCGACGGCGTAGTCGCGGCCCGACAGGAGTTGACGGAAGTACAGACCGCTCATTCGCCGTTGGCCACTTTGGCGATGCGAGGGGCCAACTCGTCCACGCGCGCCTTGGTCGCCGTTAAGCGCTCTTCGAGCGCTTCGATGATCGAGGTCGCTCTCTCTAACTTGGCGAAAAGATCGTCGACTGACACCTCGCCCTCATCAAAGGACGCGACGATCGCGTTGAGTTCGTCCGCCGCTTCGTTCCAATCACCGACGTTACTCATGGGGTGGATCCCTTCTCTTTCACTTGCGATAGAAACGAACCGTCACTCACCAGAACGCGCACGTCTTGGCCCAGCGTCACGTTGTTCAGGGAGGTCACGACCGCCCCCGAGGCGTCCGTCACGACGGACCACCCCTGGGCCAGACGTCGCGTCGGATTGTACGCGGCGAGAAGTTGGCGCTGGTTGGCGAGCAACTGAGTGGCCGAGGTCATTACGTGACGAGTCTGCATCAGAAGACGCTCGCGCGTGCTCACCAGATGCCGCTCCTCGGCGCGAAGACGGTCGCGCACCGCAAAGATCATGGTGCGCCGGCGCTCGCCCACGTAGTTCTCGGCCTCCTCGAGCACGTCGAGGGCGGACTCGAGTATTCGCTGCGCGCCCGCGCGAACATTGGTCTCGTACCAACCAGCGACGAGGGCGGCTAACTCTTCACCCAATTTTGTCGGGGTAATCGAGTGCGTGTGGGCGACGAGGTCAGCCACCGACTCATCGCCGGTGTGACCGATGCCGGTGAAGATGGGGATCGCCGACAGAGCAATAGCGCGGGCCACGGTTTCGTCGTCAAAGCAGGCCAAATCACCCTTCGACCCTCCCCCACGAACCACGCAGATGACGTCGACGCCGGCTCCCTCGAGGGCCCGCAATGCGGCCACAATCTGCGGTGGGGCTCCCTCCCCCTGAACCAAGGTCTTGACCAGGGTCACGCGAAAACTGAACCCCGAACGTATGAGCTGACTGGTGAAGTCGTTATAGCCCTCCGTGCCGGGACTCGCCACGAGTCCCACGCGAAGGGGAACCGCCGAGAGCTCGGTCCGTCGGTTCTGGTCCAGCAGACCTTCTTCGCGCAACCGTGCGATCAACTCTTGGCGTCGGCGCGCGACGTCGCCCAAGAGTCCTTCGACGTCAATCTCGAGAATCGAAAATCCCAGTCGGCCCTGGGGGGCGTAGACGTCGACGTAGCCGAGGAAACTCACCACCATGCCGGCCTTCAGGGCTACCCCTTCGCTGGCGAGTCGTCGCTTCAAAGGCGCCCACGGCGTGGCCCAACAATGCGCGTTCAAGACGGGGCGTTTGGTATCGGACGAGGCGGAGCCGGCGTCAACGAGGTCAACGTAGACGTGACCCTTCTCGTAAACCTTGGCGATCTCACCGCGCACCCAGTGCGGGCGGCGGCGTCCAAAACCGGCTTCCAGATGCGCCGTTACCAGTTGGTAGAACTCACCAACGTCGAGAACGGGCTCGTCGTCGGTCGTGTCAGATACCACGTCGTGAGAATACCGCCCGACGGTGACAGCCCTTTAAGCTGGAGCGCCTCTTTTCGCCTGAAGCGAGACGACCACTGTCAATAGCTCATCAAGAAACACCCTTGTTCGCTTGAACTAGTTGTGCCAGACTTTGTGGTGGATGGTGAGTCGACTGAGTGACCGCGCCGCTTTCACGAGCGGTGAGGAAAGTCGGGGCTCCGCAGGGCAGGGTGCTCACGAAACGTGAGTCGCGGTGACGCGCAGGACAGTGCCACAGAAAAGAGACCGCCGATGACTTGGGAGACTAAGAACAGGTAAGGGTGAAACGGTGCGGTAAAAGCGCACCAGCGCCTTGAGCGATCAAGGTGGCTCGGTAAACCCCACCCGGAGCAAGATCAAACA
>JAOBWI010000068.1 GCA_025463285.1 Acidimicrobiaceae bacterium
GCGGCGTTGCGCAACGTCGCGGTAACGGTCGGACCGGCGGTGTTGATGACGCCACTGGTGCTCGTCACCGCGAAGGAACTCTGGGCCTGTGAGTAAGTGGAGGGACAGAGTCCGCTAAAGAACGCGGCGCCGTCGGGACTACCGAGGCCGGAGGCCTCGTCGTAGCCCGCCGTCGCGTTGTACTGGGCGACGTTGTAGAGATCGTTGTTGCCGCTCGTGACGTCGACGTAGCCGGTGGCGGCCATGGCGTAGAGAGAGGGATTGACGAAGCCGAGACGACTGACCCCACAGGCCTGCGCGGCGACGGCGATGAGGGAGCTCACCAACGGTGCGCCGATGGACGTGCCACCGATGCCCCCCCAGCCGCCCGAGCACGAGTGTTGGCAGAGTCCCGAACCGGCCCCCGTGTAGTACTGAATGAAGCCGGTCGACGGATCGCCCATCACCGACAGGTCCGGCACCAAGCGCATCGTCCCACCCGCGGCGATGCCCGGCGCGCTCTGCCAGCTGGGACGGCTCCACAGGGTCGAGGTCCCGCCGCCGCCCGCGCCACAGTTAGAGGAGGTGCACTGGTCGTTCCAGACTGACTCACTCAAGGGATCGATGTTGTTCACGGCCAGCCCGCCCACTCCCGTGACGTAGGGCTGGGACGCGGGGTCGTCGACGGCCAGCGCGGAAGTGGAGCCGCCCTGGACGCCTTTGCAGTCCGAGGAGCCCTCGTCGCCCGCGGCCGCCACCAGGGTCTGTCCCTGCGCGGCCATCTCTTCAAAGATGAGCTGTTCGACCTGCGCGCTGCCGTTGGTGGCGGCCTCGCAGACTCCCCACGAGGTGGTCACGATGGTGGCCGTGTCTTGACTGGCGATCTCGGAGTAGATGTCGGTCGGACCGGCGCCGTTCTGGGTGCCTTGATAGACCTCTAGGGCCGCGCCGGGGGCGAGCGCGGAGGCTTCTTCGACGTCCAGGGTGGCTTCGTCGGGAGCGTTATCGGCGTTGTCGCTTTGGGTCGGGCCGCCGTCGACGTTGATTGACGTGATGGTTGGCGTCAACCCGTAACAGGCGTCGTAGGTGCTTACGTTGCTCGCGTTGTACGTGGCGAGCTCGTAGACGCCGATGGTCTGACCGACACCGGTGTTGCCGGCCGTCCACTCGGAGTTCAAGCCATAGAGCGCCGCCTGCTGCTGCACGGTGTAGCCGCCCACGCTGTTGGGTGTCGTGCCGGTCGAACTTCCGGCGGCCGGACACGTCCCGGCGATCGCCACCCCATGAGTGGCCGACGCGTTCGTTGACTCGGGCGCCACCGTCGAGAGTCCCGCGACGGCCGTGACGTCCTTCGCGATGGCCTGAGGCAGTGACGCCGCCGCGGCGAAGTGCGCGTCGAGCACGCCACCCGCCAAGCGCACGGTCTGCACGGGTGCGTCAAAGGCGCGGGCGATCTGCGTCGTGGTCCCGACCACGCGCAAGAGGTTGTGACCGGTACTGAGGTCGCCGACTCGCAGTCCGTACCCGGCAAAGTACGTGCGTACGGCGCTCACCGTGGACGCGGTCGCCCCGAAACGCCGGGCGTACTGCGCGGGAGTCAAGAAGTGGTGAAAATACGGCGATGAGGGGTTGGAGAGGTCCGCGATGAAGGAGTTCAACTGGCCGCGATGCTGCTCGGCCAGCGCGAGATCGAAGGAGGTGGTGATGGTCTTGTTGACCACGGTGTCGTTGGTCGCTACGGGCGACAGTCCACTGAGCGAGAGTCGGGCCTGACTCGCGCCGGCGACCAGAGCGGTGACGGGCAGGGGTAGAACCACCAGGGTTGCTGCCACCGCGAGGACGCGCCACCGCCAACGAGCGCGAGATCCGACCATGGCGCCAGCCTAGAGAAGCGAGTGCCCAAGTTATCGTGCGACGTTCGTATTGTTGAACAATTGTTATTAAAGTTACGTAACTTCGAAGCCCGAACGACGATAACGCTCGCGGAGATCTCCGCACTCTTCACACACGGACTCCGGTACGAGGCCGCGACGAATGAGCCAACCGAAGATGGAGCACCCGAGGCAGTAACCCAGAAATCCCTCGAGCGACGCCGCGCCCACCAGCGGAAGAAGAATCCACCGAGCGTCGAGCCAACCGGCACTCAACCAGGTGATCAGTGCGGCCGACGAAAAAACCAGACCCATGGCCTGGGCGAATCGCTTGGGGGGCCGGGGACGAACCTCTGCCACGCGCTCAGGCGCGGCGCAGTGACGTGCACCGCGAACCACCCGAGGGGCGAGATCTTGGGGCCGGCCGCGACGCGCGCCACGAAGCCATAGGTGAGAGGAATCAGTAGCCAGGCGGCGCCGGTCATAAAAGCGAGGACCGACAGGAGAACTACGCCGAGCGCCACGGTTCGCGCGGCCGCGTCGTTCACGGGATTCGGGAACGAGAAGAACCTCTTCACTCCACTTACCCTAGTGAAAAGGGCAACTTTCGACGCTAGCCGAGAGCCAACTTGATGGTCGTAACTACGCCCACGACGATGACCAGAATCCGTACGAAGGCCGGCGAGAGTCGCACGACCAACATTGCTCCCAGCCACCCACCGAACAGGGTTCCGATGAGCAGCATGATGACGTACTGCCCCGCGAGGTGACCGTACACCACGAAGATCGCGGCGGCCACCACGTTGATCATCATGGAGACGGCGTTGCGCAGACCCTGGAGTTCGAAGATCTCATAGGGCAGCACCAGGGCCATGACGGCGAGCAACAAGATGCCGATGCCGGCGCCGAAGTAGCCGCCGTAGATGGAGACCAGGAAAATGCCAATGTAGAGCGCCCACCGCCGCGCCCGGTGCGCGCTGTCGATGTGCGCGAGTGAGCGCGTCACGTAGGGAGAGACGGCGAAGAGGACCGTGCCCGCCCCGATAAGCCACGGCACCACCGTGCGAAAGGTAGACGGCGAGCCCTCCAGCAAGAGCGCCGTCCCCAGTCCACTGCCCAGGACGCAAGAAGGGATCAGGGTCACAAGGAGCTTCTTGTGCGGGCGCAACTGCACACGAAAGACGCGCAGTGATCCCAGGTAACTCGGCACGACCCCGACGGTGGTCGTGATGTTGGCGGTGAGAGCCGGAACACCCAGGCCCAACATCGTGGGAAAGATAATAAACGTTCCACCACCGGCGATGCCGTTCGCGATCCCCGCGCCGACGCCGGCAAGCAACATGATGCCGAGGCGCCACCCGAGTGGAATGGTGCCAACAAACATTGTTACTACTCTACGTATGATGCCTTTTCTCCCCTTGAGAGCCTGGAATCCGCCATATCGTTCGCACCGTCATCTACCGTTAGCGGCGTGCACCTCTTGAGTGGCGAACTCATCATTCCCAAGGACGCGCCGGACGATCTCATTCGGGCCGCGGGCGGCGTCGTTACCCGCTTCGTGCTCGGCGGACGCGTGGAAGTCGCGTGCATTTACCGCGAAGCGCGAGGCGACTGGACGTTCCCCAAAGGAAAACTTGAAGAGGGCGAGACCTTCGAACAGGGCGCGCTGCGTGAGGTGTACGAAGAGATCGGGATGAAGTGCGGCATCGTGCGCTTCATTGGCATGACGAACTACACGCACCGTAAGGGCAAGCCCAAGATCGTCGCCTACTACCTCATGAACGTCGACGACGGAGAGTTCGCGCCCAACGAAGAGGTGGACGTGCTCGTTTGGCTGCCCTTAGAACACGTGCGATCACACCTCACCTGGGATCGTGACCAGGAGCTCTTCGACCTCGTCATGGAGATGCCCGAGGTCCGCGCGCTCGCGTCGTAGCGCGTGTGGGCACCGGGCTCACGCCGACGTGAACGCCGCGCGCAACATTCTTCGGGCCGGTAGGTAGCCCGCGTAGGGTCGAAACTGACCCACTACCCGATATTGAGGGCTCACTCATCATGACCGTGATGGCGATGAGAGGCTTTTAGTAGGCTCTTTCCAGGGAGAGGTGGGTGAGTTCGGTTTAAACCACATTCCTGCTAAGAATGCGGCCTGCGAAAGTGGGCCCGAGGGTTCAAATCCCTCCCTCTCCGCCATTAGCACCGAGCGCGTCGCGCTCGGCGACGCTAGGCGAAGGGACTGTGGTGCGGTACTGGATCGAGACGCTCGGGTGCCCGAAGAACCACGTCGACTCCGAAAAATTGGCGGGACTGCTGGAGTCCCAGGGTTATCTCGAAGCGACCAGTCCCGACCTGGCTGACCTGGTCGTTGCTAACACCTGCGCCTTCATCGAAGCGGCCCGCGAGGAGTCGATCGAGACCGTCCTCGACCTGGCCGATCGCCAGCTCGAAGGTTCTCGTCTCGTGGTCACCGGCTGCATGGCCGAGCGTTACGGCGATGAGTTGGCCCGCGCCCTGCCCGAGGTCGATCTGGTGGCGGGATTTGGCGAGAGCCTCATCCCGTCGACCTCCACGCCCGTGAGTTTGCGTGAGCGACCGTCGTCGTTCGATCTTCTTAACCTGCCGCGACCGAAGTCGAAGGCCCCGTGGGCGTACGTGAAGATCGCCGAAGGGTGCGATCGTCGCTGCGGATTTTGCGCCATACCGACGTTTCGGGGTGATCAACGATCCCGCTCGACGGCGGAGATCCTAAGCGAGGCTCGTTCCCTCGTGGAGGGTGGCGTTCGCGAGCTGGTCCTGATCGCACAAGACCTGGCCAGTTGGGGACACGACCGACGAAGCGCCGGACGGGGCGAAGCGATCGAAGTGCTCGACCAGGGTGGCACCCAGCCGCTCATTGATCTCACCGCCACGTTGGCCCACGAAGTGGACCGGGTGCGGCTGCTCTACCTCTATCCCTCGGGCCTCACGCAGGGTTTGATCGAGACGATTCTGGCGACGGGCGTGCCGTACTTCGACCTCTCCCTGCAACACTCCTCGCGACCGTTGCTGCGCGCGATGCGTCGATGGGGTGACGGGGATCGCTTCTTGGAGCGCATCGCCGCCATCCGAGCGGTCGAACCCGACGCCACCTTTCGTTCGTCGTTCATTCTCGGCTACCCCGGGGAGAGCGAGGACGACCAGCGACGACTGCTCGAGTTCGTGGAAGAAGCGCAGCTGGATTGGGCCGGGTTCTTCACCTTCTCCTCGGAGGTGGGCACGTACGCCAATGACCTCGACGAACCGGTGCCGCACGAACTAGCCCTCGAGCGACTGCGCGAGGTCTCCGAACTCCAAGACACCATCACCGCGAAGAAGCGCGACGCCTTAGTCGGTACCTACCAGCGACTCCTCGTCGACGCGCCCGGCGTCGCGCGCAGTGAACGCGAGTGTCCTGAGATCGATGGCGTCGTACTCGTCGACCCCGCACTTAGCGTGGGTTCGATGGTGGACGTAGAGATTGTGGCGAGTCACGGCACCGACTTAGAGGCGGTGCTGCGGTGAGTACCGAACGTACCTACGGACCAAGCGCGCTACTCACGCCGGCCAACTTGATGACCGGGTTTCGCCTCGTCGCGGCGCCCTTCTTTATCTACCTCCTCATCTTCTACCGGATCTCGTGGTGGACCGTGGCCGTGGGTCTCTCGGTGGCGGCCTCGGACTACTTCGACGGCATCGTGGCTCGCCGCCACGGCACCACCACCTCGGGCGCCTTTCTCGACCCGCTGGCCGACAAGGTCATCGTGCTCGGCGGACTGTACGCGGTCATCGTCTCACGCCCCCACGGGGTGACGTTCTTCGTCGTTCCGGCGATCATCATCACCCTGCGCGAGGTCGGCATGAGCGTCTACCGCGCCCGGGCCGCCCGCCACGGCGTGTCCATTCCCGCCAGTCGCTTGGCTAAGTGGAAGACCTTCGTACAGGACTGGGCCATCGGATTTACCGTCGTGCCCGTCACCGCCCACCACCCGGCTTTCGCCTTCGTGACCATCTGGCTCGCCGTGGTGCTGACCGTCTATACCGGTGTGCAGTACTACTACGCGGGCAAAAGAGTCGTCGCGCGTGCGAGTTGAGATTGTCGCCGTCGGCACCGAACTGCTCCTAGGGCAGATCCCCGACACCAACTCCCAGTGGCTGGGCGAGCGACTCGCGGCCAACGGCATCCCCTCGTACTTCCATCAACACGTGGGCGACAATCACCAACGTATCGTGCTGGCCTTTCGCACGGCGTTAGCGCGCAGCGACGCGATGATCGTCTGCGGCGGCCTCGGTCCCACCCAAGATGACATCACTCGCGCCGCGTTGGCCGAAGTGATGAACGTTCCCCTTGATCGCGACGAGGCGATCGTGTCCACGATTCGCTCACTGTTCGAATCACGCGGTCGGTCCATGCCCGACAACAACCTGCTGCAGGCCGACGTACCGCGCGGCGCGACGATTATTCCTCAGACGCGAGGCACGGCCCCGGGACTCATCTGCAACGTCGGTCTCAAGGTGGTCTACGCGGTTCCCGGCGTGCCCTACGAGATGACCGACATGTTCGAACGCGCCGTTTTGCCCGACCTACTCCGCCGACAGCGCGAAGCGGGCGAGACGTCGGTCATTCGAAGCCGCGTTCTTCGCACGTGGGGGGCGAGTGAGTCCGCCCTGGCCGAGGCGGTGGCTGATCGCTTTGACGAACTGGAGAAGGGCGGGCGGGTCACCATTGCCTTTCTCGCCTCGGGCATCGAAGGCATCAAGGTCCGTCTCACCGCACGGGGCGACGATGACGACCACGCCCTGTCGATGCTCGTCCACGAAGAAGAAAAAGTGCGCGCACTGATCGAAGAGAAACTGGGCGACATCATCTTCGCCACCGACGATCAGTCGATGGAAGACGTGGTGGCCTCTCAACTGTCGTCTCGCGCTCTGACTCTGGCCGTCGCGGAGTCGCTGACGGGCGGTCTCATCGCCAGTCGACTGGTCAACGTCCCGGGCGCGTCGGCCTGGTTTCGCGGGGGCGTCGTGAGCTACGCCTCGCAAGTCAAGTTCGACGTGCTGGGCGTGCCCGAGGGGCCGGTCGTCAGCGGTCCGGCCGCCGAGGCTATGGCGCGGGGCGTGCGAGAATTACTGAAGTCCGATATCGGTCTGAGTGTCACCGGCGTGGCCGGGCCCGAGGAGCAAGATGGTCAGGTGCCCGGCACGGTCTTCGTGGGACTCAGCGTCGGCGAGAACCTCACGCACAGCGCGCTTCGACTGCCGGGAGATCGACCGCGAATTCGCGCCTACAGCGCGATTAGTGCGCTCGACGTGTTGCGTCGCGCCCTCGAACGCCCCGAGTACACGCGAGCTAAATAGGTCGGTCCTCTAATCTCGACTCAAGAGAGCGAGGCTGCCGTGTCGAAGCTGCGAGTCGAAGTGGAACCCGAGTCGTTTGGATTTTCGACGGAGCGACTCGCTCGCCTGAAGCCGCACTTTGATAGTTACGTGGAGGATCGTCGCTTGGCCGGAGGGTTGGCCACGATCTCGCGCGGCGGTCAACTGATTTGGAGCGACAAGGGAGGCTACCGTGACCGCGAGAACGACCTCGTAGTAGAAGACGACACCATCTGGCGTATCTACTCCATGACCAAGCCGGTGACCGCCGTGGCGGTGATGATGCTCTACGAACAGGGTCTCTTTGACCTGAACGATCCGGCCGGAAAGTGGATCGACTCACTGCGAGAGTCTCGAGTCTTCTCGGGCGGGACGTCGGTCGCTCCGAAGACCGTACCGGCGTTGGAGCCGGTTCGCATTCACCATCTCCTCACCCACATGAGTGGTCTGTCCTACGGCTTTCAGTACATCCACCCGGTGGACGCCATCTACCGAAAGAAGGGTTACGACTTCGTGTTCAAGTCGGGCGTCACCCTCGCCGAAGCCGTCGACGACTGGTGCTCGAGCCCGTTGCTCTTTCAGCCGGGAAGGAAGTGGAACTACTCGGTGGCCTTTGACGTGCTCGGTCGACTCATTGAACTTTGGAGTGGTCAACCGCTCGATGTGTTCCTGAAAGAGCGCATCTTTGACCCCCTCGAGATGGGCGACACGGAGTGGTGGTGTCCGCCGGAGAAGGCCGATCGTCTCGCGATGCTCTACGTGCCCGTGAACCGCGAGGCGGTGGCCTACGAGCCGTTGGCCAAGGCCTACCTGCATCCGCCGTCACTACTGAGCGGGGGAGGCGGGCTGCTCTCGACGGCGTACGACTACCACCGCTTCATGGGCCTGCTGTTGGGCGGTGGTGAACTCGACGGGGTGAGACTGTTGTCGAATCGAACCGTGGACCTTATGACGCAGAACCATCTGCCCGGTGACGTGGATCTGGAGTCGATAGCGACGGACTCTTTTTCTGAATCCACCTACGCCGGTGAGGGCTTCGGCCTGGGGATGTCCGTGATGATTGATCGCAGAAAGAACAAGTCGATGTGCACGGAAGGTTCTTTCGCCTGGGGCGGGGCCGCGTCGACAGCCTTTTGGGTTGACCCGCTCGAGGATTTGACCGTAGCGTTTTATACCCAACTCGTCCCGAGCGGGACTTATCCCATCCGGCGCGATCTGCGACAGCTCGTCTATCAGGCCTTGGTCGATTGAGTTCGAATCCTCGGATCAAAGGCCTTGAATTAATGGACTATCGCGCGCCGCGGTGCCCGTAGGATCCATGATGAAAAGGTCGGTGAAATCCTAAATACGAACAAGTGTTCGTAGTACCCTGAACCCTAAGCGGATACCGACCGATGTCACAAGGGCTCCCTAATTTGCCCCCATGACAAAGAACAAGGAGACAGTAATGGCAACCGATGATCGTGCGAAGGCCCTCGACGCCGCGCTCGGCCAGATCGAGAAGCAGTTCGGCAAGGGTTCGATCATGCGCATGGGCGAAAACATGCACTTCAACATCGAATCGATCCCGACCGGTGCCCTCGCCCTCGACATGGCGCTCGGAATCGGTGGCCTCCCGCGTGGTCGCATCGTCGAGCTGTATGGTCCGGAGTCGTCGGGTAAGTCAACCCTCGCCATGCACGTGGTGGCCGAGGCGCAACGCAACGGTGGGGTGTGTGCCTACATCGACGCCGAGCACGCCATGGACCCCGTCTACGCCCGCGCCATTGGCGTCAATGTCGACGACCTTCTGATTAGCCAACCCGACACCGGCGAGCAGGCGCTCGAGATCGTCGACATGTTGATTCGCTCGGGTGCACTCGACGTCATCGTCATTGACTCGGTGGCCGCCTTGACGCCTCGCGCCGAAATCGAAGGCGACATGGGTGACACGCACGTCGGTCTGCAAGCTCGCCTCATGAGCCAGGCGCTTCGTAAGTTGACCGGTGGACTTTCCAAGTCCAACACCGTGGCTATTTTCATTAACCAATTGCGCGAAAAAATCGGAATCAGCTATGGGAACCCCGAGGTGACGCCCGGTGGACGGGCGCTGAAGTTCTATTCCTCAGTGCGTCTCGACATTCGTCGCATCGAATCCATCAAGGACGGCACCGAGGTGGTTGGTAACCGTACGCGCGTAAAGGTCGTGAAGAACAAGTGCGCCGCGCCGTTTCGACAGGCCGAGTTCGACATCATGTACGGCCAAGGCATTAGTCGTGAAGGCTCGGTCCTCGACGTGTCCGTGGAGCTGGGCTTCGTCAAAAAGGCCGGCGCCTGGTTCACCTACGAGGGCGAACAGATGGGTCAAGGTCGTGAGAACGTTAAGACGTTCCTTCGCGAGAACCCACAGACGATGGCCGAAATTGACGAACGCGTGCGCGCCCACCTAGCCGAGGCTCTGGTGCCCGACGTCGTCGGCGCCGGCGAGGGTCTGGACATCGATACTCCAATTAGTTTCGACTAACGAACGCCCGACGTCGCGGACGTTGAGATCCGATGATCTTTCCGACACATGTTTACTGTCCTCAAGATCGACGAGCCGATGACCCGGAGATAGCGTGACTCAGGTGAGTGCACGTCTCAGATTCCGACGATTCTTAGGTTCGCGCGTACGCTCGTGGCGCCGCTATCTCAACGACGTCGCCACGGTCGGTAACGACGACGCCTACTCCAAGGAGTTCTATTATTTCGGCGCTCGGGCCGCTTTGATGGCACCACTGGGGGTGATCTACAACGAGCGCTACCTCTCCATAGGTGACGGGACGTTGATTGGACCGAACGTGTGCCTGAGCGCGGGGATGAATGGGGATCAAGCCATGCTGGCAACGCCGACGGTCTCGATCGGTCGTACGTGCGTGATTGGACGCGGATCTCACATCATTGGGCACTGGTCGATAGAACTCGGTGACGAGATCCAAACCGGCCCCTACGTGTATATCACCGACCAGAACCACTCCTACGAAGCAGTTGACGAGCCGGTTGGTTGGCAGCGGCCGAACGAGGCCGCCGTGAAGATTGGCTCGGGTAGTTGGCTCGGTGCCAACGTGGTGATCCTCCCCGGAACCACCCTCGGAAAGAACACCACGGTTGCCGCGGGCGCCGTGGTGCGCGGCACCTTTCCCGATCACGTTGTCGTGGGAGGGGTGCCGGCCAAAGTCCTTCGTCACTTCAGCGCTACCGAGGGCTGGGTCGCGGGTCCCGACGTGCGTGACATTCGTGAACGCGAAGGCGCGTAGGCGATCAACACGAATCGCACCCTCTAACCTCTGTCCATGTCGCGATCAACGTTTCTCGTCACGGTTTTCGGACCCGACCGCATCGGCGTGGGTGCGGAACTCTTTGGCGCGCTGCACTCCTTAGAAGGCGACGACGTTCAGTTGATGGACGTCGCGCAGATCACCATTCGCGGCACCCTGGTGCTGTGTGCGGAAGTGAGTTCGTCGTCACTCACTCACGACTCGCTCCGGGTTGCGTTGAGCGAACGACGTATTGAAAGCGACGGTATTCGATTCAGCATCGAAGAGGTCACGCCCCGCGACAACGTGGATGGTCGACGCCTCCTCGTGACGCTCCTGGCTCCTGAGATCTCGGGCGGTCAACTCGAAGCCATTTTTCAGGCCATCGCGTCCAGCGGCGCCACCTGCGAGCGCATCGTCCATCTGGCCAGTTATCCGGTGAACTGTTATGAGCTCATCGTGATCGGACCTGATCACAGTGCGCTGCGCGAGGCGGTGACGTCGGTGGCGAAAGAGATCGGTCTGGATTTGGCGGTCCAACGCGCGGGACTGCACCGTCGGGCCAAGCATTTGGTGGTGATGGACGCCGATTCCACTTTGCTCCAGGACGAGGTCATCGACCTGCTCGGTGAGGCCTGCGACTGCGCGGTGGAGATTGCCGCGATTACCGCGTCGGCTATGGCCGGAGAGATCGACTTCGCGGAGTCCTTGCGACGGCGGGTGGCCCTGTTGAAAGGTCTGCCCGCGAGCGTGCTGGATGACGTGAGATCGCGGTTGCGTCTCACGCCCGGGGCCCGCACGCTGATTCGAACGCTCCAGCGCCTCGGATACGTGCCAGCCGTGGTGTCGGGGGGCTTTCTCGAAGTGCTCTCGCCGCTGCTCGACGAGCTCAACGTCACGTTGGTGGCGGCCAATCGCCTAGAGATAGAGGGCGGCGCTCTTACCGGACAGGTGCTCGGCGACATAGTGGACCGAGCGGGTAAGGCCACGGCGCTGCGACACTTCGCCGAAGTCGTCGGGGTGCCACTCGAACAGACCGTGGCGGTGGGTGACGGGGCCAACGACATCGACATGCTGTCCGAGGCCGGTTTGGGCATCGCTTTTAACGCCAAGGCTCTCGTCCAAGAGCACGCCGATACCGCCCTTTCGGTGCCCTATTTGGACGCCGTCTTGTACTTTCTCGGTATCAGTCGTGAGGAGATTGAGGCGACCTGAGGATCTCACTCGCTATGCCCATTTTGTTGACTCGGTACTAGGGTCAGGAAGAGTACGAGTCGAGGGAAGCCATGAAGGTAATCATTGACGCCGAACTCTGTCAGGGCCAAGGCCGTTGTTTTTCCATGGTGCCGAGTCTTTTTTACTTCGACGAGCTGGGCAGCGGTGTGGTCATAGGTGACGGCACGTTGACTCCCGAGACCTTGAATCTCGCTCGCCTGGCTCAAGCCAACTGCCCCGAACACGCGATCTTCATCGAGGAGTGATCGTGAATGACAAGCCTCCCGTCGTGGACTTCGCCACCGACTGGGACCACACCGATCCCGCTTGGGTGAAGGACCCCTATCCCATTTGGGACGACCTCCGTCTGCGCTGCCCCGTGGCCCACACCGATCGCTACGGCGGAGCCTGGTTTCCGGTGACCCACGCCGGCGTGTCGGAGGTCGCTAAAGACACGGCCAACTTCACCAGTCGAAGCGTCATCATCGCCGACAACCGCCCCGGCGACGAGAAGTTGCCCGCGCCCATCGGCGTGGCCCCGCCCATCACTTCGGACCCGCCCTTTCACGCCCTGGCACGCAAACTGATCCTTCCGGCCTTCGCGCCCGGGATCGTCAACGCCTTAGAACCCCAGATCCGCGAGCTGTGCAACAACCTGCTCGATGAGGTGATCGGCGACGAGGTGGTGAACGGATCGCTCAGTTACGCGAAGAACATTCCTCCCGGCGTCATCCGACAGATGCTGGGTTTCCCGCAAGAGGACACCGAGAAGTTCGTCGAGATGGTCCACGTCATCACCGAGATCATCGACCTGCCCTTCGAAGAACGCGAACCGCTCTTTCAGCCGGTAGAGGACTACTTCGTCGCTCAGATCGAAGACCACCAGGCCAACCCTCGCGAGGACCTAACGACCTTCTTGCTCGACGCCGAGATCGAGGGTCAGAAGTTAGCCATCGAGCACGTCGTTGGCACCATGGTGCTCATCCTCGTGGCCGGCATCGACACCACCTGGGGCGCCATCGGCGCCTCGCTGTGGCACTTGGCCCAACACCCCGATGATTTGGAGCGCTTAGTCAATGAGCCCGAGTTGATGCCCTACGCGGTGGAGGAGTTCCTGCGTTTCTACGCCCCGGTCACGATGGCCCGCTTGGTCAACGCCGACATGGAGTACTTGGGCTGTTCGATGAAGGAGTACGACTGGGTCCTGCTCGGCTTTCCCGCCGCCAATCGCGACCCGGTCGTCTTCAAAGACGCCGATCAGTTCATCATCGACCGGGCGGAGAACCGACACGTGTCCTTCGGCCTGGGTATTCACCGCTGCATCGGCTCGAATCTGGCCCGATTGGAGTTGCGCGTCGCCATCGAGGAGTTCATTCGTCGCTACCCCCGGTTCGAACTGGCCCGCAAAGAGGACGTGACCTGGTCCCCGGGCCAGATACGCGGGCCGAGGAATCTGCCGTTGCGGATCTTGGGCTGACGTGAGCGCGTGGCCATCGAGGAGTTCACTCGCTACTCGGCCTTCGAGCTCTCCGATCCCCCTGAGGTCACCCGAGACGCGGGACAAGGGTGCGGACCGCTCGTTCCCCCTGAGGTCGCGTGCGTAGGGTTAGAGCCCGAGATTGGGGGAGCCCGTACTCCAGAGAGTCGCCATCCACGCTTCCACGTCGTCCGCGGCGCGCGGCAGAGCCGCCGAGAGGTTCCGCGCGCCCGTTGCCGTTACGAGAATGTCGTCTTCGATGCGCACGCCGATGCCGCGGTACTCCTCGGGCACGGTGAGGTCGTTCACCTGGAAGTACAGTCCGGGCTCCACGGTCAACACGTAGCCCTCTTTCAGTTCACCGAAGTAGGAGTCGTTGCGCGCTTCGGCACAGTCGTGCACGTCGATGCCCAGCATGTGGCTGGTGCCGTGCAGGGTGTAGCGACGGTACAGCTGTCGATCCTTGCGCAGGACTTCGTCGGGCTCAACCTTGAGGATGCCCAGTTCAAAGAGCCCTTGGGCCAGCACTCGCATGGCCGCGTCGTGGGGGGCGCTAAAGGTCGCCCCGGGCCTCACCGCATCGATGCCGGCGCTCTGCGCGGCGTAGACCAGGTCGTAGATGCGCCGTTGGGCCGGGGAATACTTCCCGCTGATGGGCATGGTCCGCGTCACGTCGGCGGTGTAGAGGTTGTGGCCCTCCACGCCGGCGTCGAGCAGCAAGAGGTCACCCCAGCGCACCGCGCCGTTGTTGCGCATCCAGTGCAGGGTGGTGGCGTGGGGCCCGCTGGCCGCGATGGTGCTATAGCCGGTGTCGTTACCTTCCACGCGAGCGCGCAGGTTGAAGACGCCCTCGATGACTCGCTCCCCGCGGCCTTCGGCGGCCGGTAACGCGCGCACCACGTCCTCGAAACCCCTGACGGTGTGGTCAACGGCGAGCTGTAGCTGCTCGATCTCGAACTCGTCCTTCACGAGACGCTCTTCGCTAAGAGCGATGGCCAACTCCTCGTCGTCGTCGCTCGGCTCGTTCATAGCGTCGATCGCCGCGTCGTACCCTCGCAACGTCACCACGTCGGTCACGCCCAGGTCGACCAGGTCCTTCTCTAAGTTCTCGAGCGGAGTCGCGTCGATGACGTAGTAGAGGGCGGCCTCTGTAACGCCGCGTCGTTCGCCCACCCAGAGCTCGCCGAAACGTGAGTCGGTGTAAAACTCGTGGGTGGAGGCGTCGCGCCGGTGCGGCACGTAGAGCGTGGAGCGGGGTCCTTCCGTGCTGGGTGAGATAACGAGCACGCAGTCCGGTTCGTCGCTGCCGGTTAAGTAGAAGAAGTCCGATCCCGCCCGGAAGGGATAGTCGGTGTCGTTGGCGCGTACCTTGTAGTTACCCGTCGGCACGACCAGCGTTTTGCCGGTAAATCGCTCACCGAGTCGCAGGCGTCGCGCGGCTGAGTATTTGGCTGCAGGGTGAACGTCCCTCGACGTTTCGCCCGCCGCCCAGTTTTGTGTCATGTGATCAAAGAGTGCACGGGGACTGGGCGGACGGTGAGCGCCGACCCAGACCCAGTGGTCGGAAACGGGGTGTTCGGCCGAGACGTCGGGTTCGGGGATCTCACGTTCTTCGCTCACACCGACAACTTAATACCGAGCGAAAAGCCATCGTATGCTCACCCCATGGACATCTGGCTGCAGCACGAAGCCTCCGTCGCCATCCTTACCTGGGACGACGGTGAGAACCGAATCAACCTCGATTCACTCGGCGCACTCCACCAACGACTCGACGAGTTAGAAGCGACCACGGGCCCTTTGGCGGTGGTCTTGACGGGGACCGGGAAGTTCTTTTCGAACGGACTGGACCTGGCGCGTTTCGCCGGTAGTCCCATCGAGTTTCGCGAGACTCTTAAGGAGCTCAAGCGAACCATTGGTCGGCTGTTCGTCTATCCCGCCTTCACCGTGGCCGCCCTGAACGGTCACGCCTTCGCCGGCGGAGCGCTCATCACCTTGGGCTTTGACTATCGCGTGATGCGTGAGGATCGAGGGTACTGGTGCATGAACGAAGCCGAGATCGGACTCGCGTTGGACGAGCAACTCTTCTCGATTCTGGAACATCGTTTGCCCAAGGCCACGGCGCGCGTGGCCGTCTTTACCGCCAAGCGCTTCAGCGGTCCCGACGCCCTCGCCGCCGGAATCGTCGAGGCCACGACCAGCGAGGATCAGGTGGTTCGCCAGGCCATCGACATGGCTGAAAGTTACGTGATGGCCGATCGCAAGATCCTCGCGCAACACAAGCGACACGCTCACGGGGCCGAGGCCGCCTTCTTAGGCTTCGACAACTAAGCCCGGCGTGTCTCCCCGGCGCGATTCCCAACTCGTCGATTCTTACGGGCTGAGGGCCATACGTCGAACCGACGTTCGACGGCGCGAGGTTCGTGGGCCTAGATCCAACCCTGATCGCGGGCGATCTGTTCGACGTCCCCGATGCGCATGCCGGTGCGGTGCTGGAGGGTGCGAATGAGACCTCCCGCTTCGTAGAGCGACTCGTGCGTGCCGGTGTCGAGCCACGTGGTGGCGCGCGAGAGGACTTCGACACGAAGTTCGCCGAGCTCTAGGTACGCGTTGTTGAGGGCGGTGATCTCTAGTTCACCTCGAGCGCTGGGTGACAACAGCCTCGCGAACTCCGAGGCCCGTTCGTCGTAGAAGTAGATGCCGGGCACCGCGTAGCTGCTCTTGGGCGTGACGGGCTTTTCTTCGATGGAGTGCACGTGGCCGACGTCGTCAAACTCCACCACGCCGTAGGCCGACGGATTACTCACCTGGTAGGCGAAGATGAGCGCTCCGTTAACGTCGGCGTTCTGTTGGAGATGCGTGCCGAGCCCGGGACCGTAGAAGAGGTTGTCGCCGAGAATCAGCGCGCACTTCTGGCCGTCTAGGAACTTTTCGCCCAGGATCAACGCTTCGGCCAGTCCGTTCGGTTGGTCTTGCACGACGTAGGAGATCTTGACGCCGATCTGGGACCCGTCACCGAGCAGTCGGAAAAAGGCGTCTTGATCGTGGGGCGTGGTGATGAGAAGGATTTCGCGAAGCCCGCTCAACATCAACGTGCTAAGCGGGTAGAAAATCATCGGCTTGTCGTAGATCGGCAGCAGCTGCTTGGAGACCGCCCGGGTAATCGGGTGCAGGCGAGTACCGGTACCGCCCGCCAAGATGATTCCCTTCACTCCATTAGTATAAGAAGTCTTCTAACCGCTTTCTAAAGGCCGGAGCGTTATGCGCGTAGTGATTACTGGTGCGGCGGGCTTCATCGGGTCTCGATTGAGCGAGCTGCTGGTCGCTAACGCCGAGCGACTGGGCTACGACGACATTGTCTTGTTGGACGCTCTCACCTACTCGGGCCGACTCGAGAACGTAGAGGCCGTCCTGCGCGATTCGCGCGTCTCGTTCATTCGCGGATCCATCACCGATCAACTCGTGACCGACGAAGTTCTGAGTGGCGCACACGCCGTCTTGCACCTGGCCGCCGAGAGCCACGTGGACCGTTCCATTACCGGTGCGCGACTCTTCTACCAGACGAACGTCATGGGGACCCAGCAGCTGTTAGAGAGTGCGCGCGCGACGGGGGTCGAGCGCTTCGTGCACGTCTCGACCGACGAGGTCTACGGCTCCATCGAGAGCGGCTCCTGGCTAGAAGATCACCTCCTCGCGCCGAACTCGCCGTACTCCTCGAGCAAGGCCGGGTCGGATCTGGCCGCCCTGGCTTATCAGCGCACCTACGGACTCAACGTTATGGTGACGCGCTGCTCTAACAACTATGGCCCTCGCCAGTTCCCGGAGAAGCTGATTCCGTTGTTCGTGACGAATCTCTTCGACGGCGTGAAGGTTCCTCTCTACGGTGACGGGCTCAATGTTCGCGACTGGCTCTTCGTCGACGATCACTGTCGCGCACTGTTGGCCGTGCTCGAAGCGGGCCGGGCGGGCGAGATCTACAACATCGGCGGCGGCACCGAGTTGACGAATCGCGAGATCACCCACATGATGCTCGAACTGTGCGGGAGCGACGAGTCCATGATCGAGCCGGTCGAGGATCGCCTGGGCCACGACCGCCGCTACAGCGTGGACTGGACCAAGATTCGCGACGAGTTGGGGTACCGGCCCGAAGTCGACTTCGAAGAGGGACTGGCCCGCACCGTGAAGTGGTATCGCGAAAACGAACCGTGGTGGCGCCCGCTGAAGGAGCGTGGCGCGTGAAGGTGAGCGAGCTCTCCATTGCCGGGGCGTACCTCATCGAGTCTCCGGTGTGGGGTGACGATCGAGGTTTCTTTCGCGAGTGGTTTAAGTTGAGCGACCTCGACGCCGAGAGTGTGGGGTTCCCAATTCAACAGGCCAACCTCTCCATGTCGCGCCGGGGCGTCATTCGGGGACTGCACTACTCGATTGCCCCCGAGGGACAGGCCAAGATCGTGACCTGCGCGTACGGTGAAGTCGTGGACGTGATCGTGGACGTGCGAATGGGATCCTCGACCTTCGGGCACCACGAAAAGATCCACCTGGCGGCCAACGAAGAGCACGCCGTGCTGGTGCCGAAGGGTGCGGCTCACGGCTTTTGCGTCACGAGTGAGTTGGCGGTGTTGACGTACCTTTTGTCCTCGCCCTTTAACGCTTCGCAGGAACTTGAGATCAACCCCTTCGACGAGGCCCTGGGTATCGTGTGGCCCGTGACGGGCGAGCCGACTGTGAGCGACAAAGACGCCCGGGCGCCGACCCTCGCCGATCGTCTGCGTGACGGCAAACTGCCTCTGCACCTCGCCTCCTCCTAAGTAACTTTCGCCCGCACTGGCTATCGTGGGCCAGGTGAGCACCTCCCCACTACGCCTGGTGACGAGCGAGGACCGAGGCGTGCAGCTACCGAAGACGAAGTCTCCGCTAGTCATCGAGTCAGAGGCGCAGTTGCGCGCCTTTCTCTCGGGGCTCTCCGGGGTGGACGCCGTGGGCGCGGAGGCGCGCGCCGCGAAGCTGGCCACGCGCTCACTCAAGAAATCGACCAAACTCGCCGCCCTGGACTTGGCCATTTCTATGGTCGACCTCACGACGCTCGAAGGGGCCGACACCCCGGGACGGGTGCGATCGCTCTGCGCCAAGGCCGCGCGACCCGACGCCCGTGACCTCGACGTTCCCCACGCCGCGGCGGTCTGTGTCTACCCCGACCTGGTGGGCGTGGCTCGCGAGGCCCTCGGGGCCTCGCCGGTCAAGGTGGCGGCCGTGGCCACCGCTTTTCCGTCGGGCCGGGCGTCGATGAACGTGAAGCTGTTGGACGTTCGCGAAGCCATCGAGGCCGGCGCTGACGAGATCGACATGGTGATCGACCGCGGGGCCTTTCTCTCGGGTCGCGTGGGGCAGGTCTTCGATGAGATTGTGGCGGTCAAAGAGGTTTGCGGTCTCGTCCACCTCAAAGTGATCCTGGAGACGGGCGAGTTAGTGACCTACGACAACGCCCGCAAGGCGAGTTGGCTCGCCATGCTGGGAGGGGCCGACTTCATAAAGACCTCCACGGGCAAAGTCGCCACCTCGGCGACGTTGCCGCACGCCCTGGTGATGGTAGAAGCCGTTCGCGACTTCGCCGAGACCACGGGCCGCCTGGTGGGCGTCAAGGTGGCCGGTGGCATCAGAACCTCGAAAGACGCGCTGCGCTACCTCGTGGTGGTCAACGAGACGGTGGGCTCGGCCTGGCTGACCCCGGATCTCTTTCGCTTCGGCGCCTCGTCGCTCTTGAACGACCTCTTAATGCAGCGACTGAAGCAATCTCGTGGCACCTACGTGCGTGCCGATGAGTTCAGCGCGGACTGATGAGCGACGATCTCACCAAATCTCAGCTCGGTTCGCTGACCTACGACGCGGCGCCGGAGTCCGCGTCGATCGCCCATCTGCAGCCCGCCTACGGCCTCTTCATCAACGGCGAGTTCACCGACCCGTCGTCGCACCAGTCCTTCGAAACCCTCAACCCGGCCAACGAAACGCCGCTGGCCCACGTGGCCCTGGCCTCTCACGCGGACGTTGATCGTGCCGTGACGGCGGCCCGCACGGCCTACGACACGGTCTGGTCCAAGACCAGCGGAGCGCAGCGGGCCAAGTACCTCTTTCGCATTGCGCGACTCATCCAAGAGCGCTCCCGAGAACTCGCGGTCGTCGAAACGCTCGACAACGGCAAGCCGATCCGCGAGTCACGCGACGTGGACGTTCCTCTGGCCGCCGCGCACTTCTTCTACTACGCCGGCTGGGCCGACAAGCTGGACTACGCCGGCTACGGCGTGAACCCCCGGCCCTTGGGCGTGGCCGGTCAGATTATTCCCTGGAACTTTCCGCTCCTCATGGCCGCGTGGAAGTTGGCCCCGGCCCTGGCCGCGGGCAATACCTGCGTCTTGAAGCCGGCCGAGACCACGCCGCTGTCGGCGCTGTTGCTGGCGGAGATTCTCCAACAGGCGCAGTTGCCGCCGGGCGTGGTGAACATTCTCACCGGCGACGGCACGAGTGGGGCGGCCCTGGTCGAGCATCCCGACGTGAACAAGATCGCCTTCACCGGCTCGACCGAAGTGGGGCGACTCATCCAAGAACGGGTGGCGTCGAGTAGAAAGCACCTCACCCTCGAGTTGGGTGGCAAGGGTGCCAATATCGTCTTCGAGGACGCCCCGGTGGACGAGATGATCGAAGGGATCATCGACGGCATCTTCTTTAATCAAGGGCACGTCTGCTGCGCCGGCTCGCGCCTCTTGGTCCAAGAGTCCGTGGCTGACGAAGTGCTGCGCCGCTTGATTCGCCGGGTCGATCAACTGCGCGTCGGCGATCCCCTCGATAAGAACACTGACGTCGGGGCCATCAACTCCGCCGCGCAGCTGGCCCGGATTCAAGAGCTCAGCGACTTCGGCGAGGTTGAAGGCGCTACGCGCTACACGAGTACCTGCGCGCTGCCCGACCGGGGGTACTGGTTCGCGCCGACGGTCTTCGCCGACGTCTCGCAGTCCCACCGCATCGCCCGCGAAGAGATCTTCGGACCGGTCTTGTCGGTGCTGACCTTTCGTACGCCCGAGGAAGCCGTAGCCAAGGCCAACAACACCAACTACGGCCTGGCCTGTGGGGTGTGGAGCGAGAAGGGCTCTCGCACGCTCTGGGTGGCGCAACGACTGAGGGCCGGCGTGATCTGGGCCAATACCTACAACAAGTTCGATCCCACCAGCCCCTTCGGCGGGGTGCGGGAGTCGGGCTTTGGGCGCGAGGGCGGACGTCACGGTCTGGAGGCCTACCTCGATGTCTGATCGCCTCGATGTTCGAAAGACCTACAAGCTGCTGATTGGGGGCGCCTTTCCTCGCTCCGAATCGGGTCGCAGCTACGAAGTCACCTCGGCCGACGGCGCCTTTTTGGCCAACGCCGCCCAAGGATCGCGCAAGGACGTTCGCGACGCCGTGGTCGCGGCGCGCGGCGCGCAGTCCGCGTGGTGGGCGCAGAGTGCCTATAACCGCGGACAGGTCATCTACCGCTTGGCGGAGATGGCCGAGTCGCGCCGCGACGAGTTACGCGAGCACGTGGCTCTGGCCGAGGGAGTCAAGGCGAAAGACGCGAAGGCCACCGTGGCGCGCTCTATCGATCGCATCGTCTGGTACGCCGGATGGACCGACAAGATCGCTCAAATTCTCGGCTCGTCCAATCCCGTGGCCGGTCCCTACTTCAACTTCTCCGTACCGGTGCCGAGCGGCGTGGTCGGCGTCATCGCCGATCAGGACTCCTCGCTCGAGGCGTTCGTCGACTCCGTGCTCGCCCCGATCGCGGTCGGTAACTCGGTGGTGGTGCTCGCTAGTGAGCGCCGTCCCACCCCGTCGATTCTGGTGAGCGAGATGACCGCGACCGCGGACTTTCCCCGTGGCGTTGTGAACGTGCTCACGGGTTTCACCGGCGAGCTGGCGCCCACCCTGGCCGGGCACGAGGACGTCGATGGTCTGGACTTAGCGGGCGTCGACGACGCCTTCGGGGACGACTTGGCCGCGCTGGCGGCCGGTTCGATCAAGCGGGTCCTGCGGCCCGACCACGCGAGAGAGACGTCGCTTCTTCGATTACGCGCTTTCGTTGAAACCTCCACCGTGTGGCACACGATCGGTCAGTAGTGACCAACCCCTACGAACTCGCTCGCGTCGCCGCCGACGAGTTGCGAGATCACAGTGGCGTCGACGAGTACGACGTGGCGGTCGTCTTAGGTTCGGGTTGGAAAGAAGGGGTCGTGGCTCTCGGCGAGCCCTCCAGCGTGGTCTCGACCTCCTCGCTCAGCGGATTCGTCGCGCCCACGGTGGCGGGACACCACGGCGAGATCCTCTCGATTGAGCTCGATGGCACCAGGATTGCCCTCGTCGCGGGGCGGGTGCATCTCTACGAGGGCAACTCCGCTCACCACGTGGTGCACCCCGTGCGTACGGTGATCGCGGCCGGGGCGAAAAAAATCGTCCTGACCAACGCCGCTGGCGGACTCGATCCGAGCGTGGCACCCGGCACGGTGGTCGTTATACGCGATCATCTCAACTTAACGGCGACGTCGCCCATGGAAGGGCCCTCTCCCCCCGAGGGATACGGTTCGCGGTTCGTGGACTTGAGCGATCTCTACAGTGCGCGACTGCGCTCGATCGCCCGCGACGTCGAGCCGGCCTTGAGTGAGGGCGTGTACGTCGGTCTGCGTGGTCCGAACTACGAGACCCCCGCCGAGATCGAGATGGTGCGCCGACTGGGGGCCACGCTGGTGGGCATGTCGACCGTCTTGGAGGCCATCGCCGCTCGTCACCTCGAGGCCGACGTGCTCGGACTCAGTCTGGTGACGAACTTCGCCGCCGGCGTCGCCGACGGGCCGTTGAATCACCTAGACGTCCTCGAGACCGGGCTGAGTGCCTCCGACCGACTCGGCGCTCTCCTGGCCCGAGTGCTGAGCGCTCTGTGAACCCGTCGTTGGTGGCAGAGGTGGAGCGCTGGATCGCCGGCGATCCCGACGACGATGATCGCGCCACGTTGCGCCAACTTCTTGACGACCGCGACGAAACCGAACTTCATCGACGCTTCGATCACCCGCTGACCTTTGGCACGGCCGGCCTACGTGGTCCCGAGATGGCTGGGCCCGCGGGAATGAATCGCGCTACCGTGCGACGCACGACGTTCGGCGTCTTGTCGTGGCTGAAGGAAAAAGGTCTCGATGGCTCACGAGGAGTGGTGGTCGGACGTGACGCACGACTCGGTTCCGAGCGCTTTAACGACGAGGCGGTGTCGGTGCTTTTAGGCGGCGGCGTGGCCGTCTACGAGATGCCCGGTGCACTCCCGACGCCGTTTGTTCCCTACTGCGTCAAGGCGCTGGGCGCCGTCGCGGGCGTCATGATCACCGCCAGTCACAACCCGCCCCAGGACAACGGGTACAAGCTCTACTCGAGTGACGGCGCCCAGATCATTCCGCCCGACGACGAGATCATTGAACGCTGGGCTAGTTCGCCGGGCGAGGTGATCTTGGCGGATCGCTCGACACCCGGGCACTCCTACATCTCTGAGTCGCTGTTCGAGGAGTACCGGCGTCATTTCGTGGCTCGCTTTGGGGTGGGTCGTAGCGACCTGCGCATCACCTACACGCCACTGCACGGGGTCGGGGGCGCCGTGATGGCCGAGCTGTTCGCCGAGGCGGGTTTTGACTCGGTGTCGCTGGTCAACGAACAGTTCGCGCCCGACGGAACCTTCCCGACGTTGCCCTTTCCCAATCCTGAAGAGCCCGGTGCCCTGGACTTGGCAATCGCCACCGCCACCGCCCACGACGCCGAGCTCATCATCGCCAACGATCCCGACGCCGACCGCCTGGGCGCCGCCGTTCGCACCGCGAGCGGGTGGCGGGTGTTGCGAGGCGATGAGATTGGCTGGCTACTGGCCTCGTCCCTTCTCGCGGAGATCAAAGAGAAGGGGGAGACCGTCGCCACCACCATCGTGTCCTCCTCCCTGCTCGAGGTGATGGCGGCGAGTGCGGGTGTTCCCTGCGTCACGACGTTGACGGGATTTAAATGGATCTCTCGCGCCGCGGGAGAGGGCGTGCTCGGCTTCGGTTACGAAGAGGCCTT
This sequence comes from Acidimicrobiaceae bacterium, assembly GCA_025463285.1. Classification (GTDB taxonomy): domain Bacteria; phylum Actinomycetota; class Acidimicrobiia; order Acidimicrobiales; family RAAP-2; genus RAAP-2. The sequence goes on from JAOBWI010000068.1 coordinate 23,316, forward strand.
GGGCTTCGCCGTTGATCCGTGCGTCGCCGACAAGGACGGCCTGTCGGCGGCGTTGGCCTTGAGCTCGTTGGCCCACTCACTCGCCCTGGAGGGTGTCACGTTGATAGAGCGCCTGGATGAGTTAGAGGAGCGATTCGGCGTGCACGCCACCGCGCAGCTTTCCCTTCGAGCGGGTGGGCCCGAGGACCTCCCCAAGATTCGAAGCGCGGTGGAGCGGCTGGTGCGCGAGCCGCCCTCAGTGCTCGGCGACCTTGACGTGAGCGAGGTCGTCGAGCTCAATCGAGGGTGGCGCGGGCTCTCGCCAACCGAGGGCGTCGTGCTGGTGCTCCAGGCGATGGGTCGCGTGATCGTTCGCCCGTCGGGGACCGAGGCCAAGCTGAAGGCCTACCTAGAGATCACCCCGCCGCGCGACGGGTCGTTGGCGCACCAGCGTGCGGCGGCCCAGGAGCGGTTGGACGCCGTCAAAGAGAACCTCGCGACGCTGCTAGTTCTCTAACTCGCGCAGCGCCGCGTACCCCGGTTTGATGATGGTGTTGATCATGTGGAGCCGCTGGTCGAACTCGTAGAAGGTGCTCTTGGCGGCGTTCAGCGTGAGCCACTCCATATCGTCCAGGTTCCAGCCAAAGGTGGCGGCGCAGACCTTGAACTCTCCGCTCAGCGTGATGCCACTCATTAATCGATTATCGGTGTTGAGGGTGACGCGAAAGCGCAGCCGCTTTAGCACGTCGATCGGGTGCGTGGCAATCGAGGCGGCCGCCCCGGTGTGGACGTTCGACGTCGGACAGACCTCTAAGGGAATGCGCCGGTCCCGGACGTAGTTGGCGAGACGCCCGAGGCGAGGCTGCCCGTCCACGTCGTGAATATCGTCCACGATGCGAACCCCGTGACCGAGTCGCTCCGCGTTGCAGAACTGCACCGCCTCCCAGATCGAGGGTAGTCCGAAGGCCTCACCCGCGTGGATGGTGAGGTGAAAGTCCTCCCGCTGGATCAAGTGGAAGGCGCGCAGCTGCCTGGTCGGAGGGAAACCGTCCTCGGGGCCGGCGATGTCGAATCCGCAGACGCCCTCGTCGCGAAAGTCGACCGCCAACTGGGCGATCGTCTCGCTCCGTGTCGCTTGACGCATGGCCGAAAGAATGGTGCGCACGACGATGCGATGTCCCTCGTTGGCCGCCTCCTTAGCGCCGAGTGCGAATCCGTCCAGTACCGCGCGCACCACGTCGGACAAGGTGAGCCCACCGTCGAGGTGTTGCTCGGGGGCGAAGCGAACCTCGGCGTAGATCACGCCGTCGCGCGCTAGGTCGATGGCGCTCTCGGCGGCCACGCGTTCCAGTTGATCTCTCGTCTGCATCACGGCAATGGTGTGAGCGAAGCCCGAGAGATAACCGACCAGGTCGCTGCCGGGGGCGTCCACCACAAACCAGGACCGCAGTTCCTCGGGATCGGTGGTGGGCAGTGCGCGGTAGCCGCTCTCGTGGGCCAGCTCGAGGACCGTTTCGGGACGAAGACCACCGTCTAAGTGCTCGTGCAAGAGGACCTTGGGCGCTCGTCGAATGGTATCGAGCGTCAAGGTCGCGGCGGTCATGGGGACAGGCTACTCACGGGAGTCGGCGTTACTCTCGCACGATGTTCGCTACCACGGGCCCGCCTGTCGAGGGGTCCTCATCGTCGATGGAGACGGCGTCGGCGATCGCCTCGAGGCCCACGGCCAGATGCGCGTCGTCGTCGGCGTGCAGCTCGAACAGAGGCTGACCGGCCTCCACGCGCTCGTGCTCGCGCACCAGACAGAGCACTCCGGCGGCCGCACTGACCTGGTCGTCTTTTCGCGCGCGGCCCGCGCCGAGGCGCCACGCGGCCACGCCAACCCGGAGTGCGTCGACCCGTGTCACGTAGCCGGCGCGCGGCGCGTCGACGACCTGACGACGCGCGGCCACGGGTAGCGTGGCGTCGGGGTCGCCCCCTTGGGCGCTGATCATCGCTCGGTAGGTCTCGTAGGCCGACCCGTCGTCCAACGTCGCGGCGGGATCGACGTCCAGCCCCACCAACTCCAACATCAGTCGAGCCAATGAGAGCGTGAGATCGCGAACGTCGCTCGGACCACCGCCGCGAAGAACGTCGAGCGACTCGGTCACTTCGAGAGCGTTACCCACGGCGCGACCGAGGGGCGTACTCATCGTGGTGAGCCGCGCGACGGTCTTCACGCCGTGCCCGAGACCGATCTGGACCATGGTGTGCGCCAACACCTCCGCCTTCGCCAGATCCGTGATGAAGGCACCCGCACCGAACTTCACGTCGAGCACCAGCGCGGACGTTCCCTCGGCGATCTTTTTCGACATGATCGACGAGGAGATGAGGGGAATCGACGCGACGGTCGCGGTCACGTCGCGCAGCGCGTAGAGTCGACGATCGAGCGGCGCGAGTCCCTCGCCGGCGGCGCAGATCACCGCGCCCACCGTGTCCAGTTGTTCGACGATCTCTTGGTTGGTCAGTCGAGCGCGCCAGCCCGGTATCGATTCGAGCTTGTCGAGCGTCCCGCCGGTGTGTCCGAGCCCTCGACCGGAAAGTTGCGGCACCGCCGCCCCGCACGCCGCGACCAGCGGCACGAGTATGAGGGAGATCTTGTCGCCGACGCCGCCGGTGGAGTGCTTGTCCACCGAGGGGCGCGAGAGCCCCGAGAGGTCGAGTCGCTCGCCCGAGGCGATTGCTGTCTCGGTCCACGTATTGAGTTCGTCGCTGGTGAGTCCGTTGAAGAAAATCGCCATGAGGAGAGCCGACATCTGCTCGTCGGCCACCTCACCGCGCTGGTAAGCCTCGAGCACCCACGCGATCGACTCGTCGTTCAGCACCCCACCATCGCGTTTGGTGGCGATGACGTCCACCGCGGACAGAGCGCTCACGGCGATCGCCGACTACCTAGATCCTCAGGCCCAAAGGCACCCGGTAGGAGTTCGCCCAGCCTGGTCGGCTCTTTTCCCGCACCGGCGTCGACCAACAACTCGGCGCCGCCGTGTTCGTAGAGGACCTGTCGGCACCGCCCGCACGGTGCGAGGGGCCCGCCGTCCGCGGCCACGATCGCGACGGCCACTATCCGTCCACCGCCCTGACGAATGAGATCACTGACCAGTGAACACTCGGCGCACAGCGTGAGGCCGTAACTGGCGTTCTCCACGTTCGATCCGACGACGTGCGACCCGCCGCCGCAGAGTGCCGCCGCGCCGACTCGAAGACGAGAGTACGGAGCGTAGGAACGAGTGGCCGCCTCGCGCGCTCGAGCGCGCAGCAGCGCCCAGTCAATGTCGGAGGCTGCGCTCACGACCTCACTGTACACTTTGCGCTGCGTGAACAACTTTCGATTTTCGCCCGTCGTCATCAGCGACGAAGTGGCCACCGCGATTCGAGAAGGTCGTGGTGTCGTCGCACTCGAGACCACCATCGTGGTGCACGGCCTGCCCTCGCCGATCAACTTTGACGTGGCGCGCGAGTGCGAAGCCTCGGTTCGCAAGGGTGGTGCGATCCCGGCCACCATCGGCCTCCTGGAAGGTCGGGTGGTGGTGGGACTGAGTGAGAGCGAACTGAACGCACTGGCCGATCCGGGTCGTCACGCCGCCAAGTTCTCCTCCCGTGATCTCGGCGTGGCACTGGCCACCGGTACCGACGGCGCGACCACCGTGGCGGGAACGATCACCATCGCTCGTCGCGTCGGCATCAGCGTGATGGCGACGGGGGGCCTGGGAGGGGTGCACCGCGACGCGCACGACACGTTCGACGAGTCCGCCGACTTGACCGCGCTCTCGCGCACCTCGGCGGTGGTGGTGGCCTCGGGCGTTAAGTCCATCCTCGACATTGGCGCGACCTTGGAGCGCCTCGACACCCTCGGCGTACCGGTGGTGGGATACCAAACGCGCCAGTTCCCCGGCTTTTACCTCCGTGACAGTGGCTTCAGCCTCGACTGGTCGGTGGCCAGCGCCGAAGAAGCGGCGGCCACGTTTCTACGCCATCGCGAGTTCTCCTCGAGCGGACTGCTGGTCGCGAATCCGGTGGCCGCGAAGAAGGAACTCGATCGAGCGATGCACGACGCCGCCCTCGACAGCGCGCTGGCGACGGTGCAACTCGAAGGCCTGAGTGGCAAGGAGGTGACGCCCGCTCTCTTGTCGGAGTTCGCTCGACACACCTCGGGCGTCAGCGTGCAGGTGAACCGTGACCTGGTGGTGGCCAACGCCGAACTCGCGGGCGAGATCGCCACGTCGCTCGCGCTCGCGTTGGCGTGAGACGTCGCGTCGCCGTCATCGGCGACATCATGCTCGACGTGGTGGTGCAACCGGAAGGACCCCTCGCTCCGACCAGTGATACGCCCTCACGTATTCGCGTGTCGCGTGGCGGATCGGGGGCCAACGTGTCGCTGGCGCTGCGCCGAGGTGGCCACCAGGTGCACTACCTAGGCGCGGTCGGTGACGATCCTGCTCGTCACATATTTCAGATGGCCATGAACGCCGCGGGCGTCACCTTGCAACTGAGAATCGTCGAGCAGCCCACCGGAACGGTCGTGGCTCTGGTGGCGCACGACGGTCAGCGCATGATGCTGACCGACCGCGGCGCCAACGCCTTCCTGGACGAAGCTTCGGTCAATGAGTTCTTGAAGCAGCCGTACGATCATTTGCACGTCTCGGGTTACCTCTTGCTCGATGGGGCCACCCGAGACGTTGGCGAACACGCTCTCGCCCAGGCCCAATCGTTCGGAAGCTCCACCTCGATTGACGTCTGTTCCGTCGCGCCGTTGCGCGCCGTCACACCGGAGGTCTTCCTAGGGGCAGCGACTCACGCCGACAAAATCTTCGCGAACGAAGAAGAGGCGCTGGTGCTGACTACGACCGACGGCGCCGCCGAGGCGCTCGAAAGTCTGTCCGGACTTTTTCACGAGGTCATGATTACCCTCGGCCCCCGAGGCGCGATCGCGGCCTGGGGTGACCAGCGCTACTCCGTCGACGCCCGTGACGTCAACGTTGTCGATACGACCGGTGCCGGCGACGCCGCCACCGGCGCATATTTGAGTGCTCGTCTGTGGGGGGAGTCGCCCGATGGTTCGTTGCAACTGGCCATGGACGCCGCCGCGACCGTCGTCGAGGGACTGGGCGCGCTCGGCTCATCGGGCTCGTCGTGAGGCGTCGCTTAACGATCGTGCGAACGCGGGACGTCTCCCGTCGAGCGGTCGGGTGGACAACGCCAGAAATCAGTGAGTTGCGCAGCAAGCGCTCTGCCCTGGCGGTAACCAGCTCGAGCGGCGGCGGGACGAAGTCACAGGCAGGGTACTAATCGCGCATGTACGGCTGACCGTCCGCGGCCGGCGGTCGTACTCGACCAATCAGTCCCGCCACCACGGCGATCGTAATCAAGTACGGGAACATCTCCAAGAAGTAGAGAGAGATCGGCACCTGATAGGTCACCAGTTCGTACGAGAGATACACCGACAGACCAAAGATGATCGAGGCAACGACCGCGCCCGACGGACGCCAACGACCAAAGATCAAAGCGGCCAGGGCGATGTAGCCGTACCCCGAGGTGTAGCCGACTTGGAACTGGCCCTGGGTGGCCATGAAGGCGGCCCCCCCGATGCCGGCGATGGCGCCCCCCAGGACGACGTTGATGTAGCGCACGCGAATGACGTCGATCCCGACGGTGGCGGCCGCGCGGGGATGCTCGCCCACGGCGCGCACGTGCAACCCGTAGCGCGTCTTGAAGAGGGCGAAGCTCACCACCCCGACCAGCACGATCATGAGATAGAAGAACCCCGACTGATTAAAGAAGACCGGACCGATGAGGGGGATCTTCGACAGGAGGGGAATGGGCAGGTCCGGCGCCAAGTTGCCCGTGTTGAAGTTGGGAAACGGCGTGAAGACCTGGAGGTTGAGGTACGACGAGAGGCTGCTCAACATGGTGACGAGCACGATGCCGACGATGATCTGATCGGAGCGGTAGCGCAGCGCGAAGAAGGCCAGCACGAGCCCAATTAATCCGCCGATCACCGCACCGGCCACGGCGGCGTAGAAGAAGTTGTGAGTCGTCGAGGCGATCATGCTGCCCAAGAACGCCCCACCGATGAACTGACCTTCAATGGCGATGTTCACCACGCCGGCGCGTTCGCACATGACCCCCGAGAGCGAACCAAAGACGAGAACCATGGTCGTCGCGGAAGCCCCCACCAAGAACGAGGTGACGTTCACGTACCCGATGGGAGAGGGCCCTGGCGCGCGGGCCGCCCAAAAGAGCAGAGCGAGGAGAAACAAGACGGCCACGAAGCCGAAACGTGCCATCACGCCACGGCGAGGTTCACGGAAAAATACCTCAGCCGCCAGCACCATCATCAAAAGACCGAGCACCAGGTCGGTCCAGCGAGTGGCCACGGTGAGCGTGCCGACGTGCCAGGGCGCGTTCGTCAGATTAAGCGGCGTGAAGGTGAGCTGGGAGTGGGTGTTGGCGGGACTGCCGATGGCGAAGACGAAGATCGCAAAGAGACCCACCGCCGCCATGAGGACCGCGATGACGCGGGTGCGCTTGTTCTTAGCGATCGACGAGTCGCTCGCGACGCTCGTAGGGAGGAGACTCATGAGCCCCACACGTTCGTCGAGATTTTCAAGGTGGACGCCTGGCTGGTGCCTCGTAAGTGGAAGATCTCTTTGACCAGAATCGGGGTGGCCACGAAGAGGACTACGGCCGATTGGATCACCGTGGCGAGGTCCAGGGGTATGCCCGTGGCGGCCTGCATGTTTCGCCCCCCGACCGAGAGAGCGGCGAAGAGGAGCGACGCCCAGAGTATTCCGACGGGCCGGTTCCGCCCCAGGAGTGCGACCGTGATGGCGGTGAAGCCGATCCCGGCGTTGCCGATGAGAAAGCCGCCGTCGATGTAGTGGGTGGTGCTGGCGACCTGCACGAATCCGGCCAGGCCGGCCAGGCCTCCGGAGATGAGAAACACGATCACGATGACGGATTTGGCGCTGATGCCCGAGGCCCGTGCCGCCGACGGATTGGCGCCGGTCACGCGGAAATCGAAACCGAGCGAGGACCGATCGAGCAGCCACCAGGCGAAGAGCACCACGGCTCCCGCCACGACGACGCCGTAACTGACCCGAAGCCCGGACTTGGTGCCAAAGAGCGGCGCGAGAATTGCGCTGGGATAGAGCGTTCGGCCGATGTCGTTCTGCTGTCCGGGCTGTTGGAAGGGCGTGGAGAGAACGGCGTAGAGCAAGAAGGCGTAGGTGACGTAGTTGAACATCAACGTCACGATGACCTCGTGGGCCCCGGTGTAGGCCTTTAAGAGTCCCGGCACCGCGGCGCACAGCATGCCGCCCAGGATCCCTCCGACCAGTGCCATGGGGAGGTGGATGAAGGTGGGCAAGCGCACCATGGAGCCCACCACCGTGCCGGCGACGCCCCCGATGACGGCCTGGCCGTTGGCGCCGATATTGAAGAGTCCCGTTTGAAAGGCGATGCCCACCCCCACGCTCACGATCAAGAGCGGCGTGGCGTACGTCAAGGTCTCCGAGAGTGGCGTCAACGTATTGGGCCAGTTCTGGCCGGTGGTGAGCGAGTGCCAGAACCCTTGGGGATCGATCACGGATCCGGTGAAGATAGCGCGATACGCGGCGCCGACGTTGTTAAAAGAGACATTGAGAGCGTGGGGTAGTGCGTCCCAGTGGCGAAAGATCTCGCGCCACGCGTCCAGCACGGCGGGCGTGGTGACGATAATGATGATGGCCCCAAAGACGAGACCGAGGGTAAGGGCGTAGAGGGCCACGATGATGGGACTCGTCGAGGTGTAGCGCGCCCAGAGAGATCTGTAGAGGGCGGGCCGGGGAGGATTCTCGGTCGGCGCCTCCTCGGGCGGGGCTTTCGAAGTGGCGGCGTCAGACACCGGCCGCCGCCATGGACGAGCCCGCCATCAGCAGGCCGATCGACTCTCGGCTGATGGACGGCTCCACGACGCCGCTGATCTTGCCTTCGTACATGACGGCGATGCGATCGCCCAAGGCGTAGGCCTCGTCCAGCTCCGAAGTGACAATGAGCGAACCGTTGCCGCGATTGCGGTACTCGATGATCTGACGGTGCACGTACTCAATCGATCCGACGTCAAGGCCGCGCGTCGGCTGGCTGGCCACCAAGAACTCGAGCGGTCGTGAGAGCTCGCGGGCCACGATGACCTTTTGCTGGTTCCCTCCGGAGAGGGAACTGACGGGCGCGAAGATGGAGGTGGTGCGGATGTCGAAGTCGTGGACCAGCCGTTCGGCGTTCGCGTTGATGGCGGCGAAATTTCGCGTGCCGCACTTGGCGAACGGGGCTCGGCGCGGCGTGTTGAGCACCAGATTGTCGGCTACGGACATCGAGAGAACCAGCCCGTCGCGTTGGCGATCTTCAGGAATATGACCGAGTCCGGCGTCCAGAGCTTCGCGGGGCGTGAGATTCGTGATGTCGACCCCGCGCAGGGTGATGGTGCCGGCCTCGACGCGGCGCATACCGACGATGGCTTCGACGAACTCCGTCTGACCGTTTCCTTGGACCCCCGCCACGGCCAGCACTTCGCCAGCGCGTATATCCAGGGATACGCCGTCGACGGCCACCAGACCGCGATCGTCCCGCACGACGAGGTCGCGAATCTCCAGCACGGTCTCGCCGGGGTCGTAGGCCGTCTTCTCGACGGTGAGGTTGACACTGCGCCCGACCATCATGGACGCCAGTTCGCCTTCGGACATAGTGGGCTCGGCGGTCCCGACAACCTTGCCGAGGCGAATCACCGTGATGACGTCGGCGATCTCCTTAACTTCCTTCAGTTTGTGGGTAATGAAGAGGATTGATTTCCCCGCGGCCGCTAGCGAGCGCATGATCTCCATCAGCGCTTCAATCTCTTGGGGCGTCAAGACGGCCGTCGGCTCGTCGAGGATGAGGAGCTCGGCGTCATGACTCAGGGCCTTGATGATTTCGACGCGTTGCTGGATACCCACGGGCAAGTTTTCGAGCGTGGCCTCCGGATCAACGTCGAGTTTGAATCGGTGGGAGAGCTCTCGAATCTCTTGGGTGGCGCGCTTGTAGTCGATGCGGTCGAGCGACTTCGTCGGTTCAAAGCCGAGCACCACGTTCTCGGTCACGGTGAAGACCGGGACCAGCATGAAGTGCTGGTGGACCATGCCAATACCGCGACGAACCGCGTCCCCGGAGTCGTGAATCGGCGTCACCACGCCGTCAATAAGGATCTCACCCTCGTCGGGGCTGAGCAGGCCAAAGAGCACGTTCATCAGCGTCGATTTGCCGGCGCCGTTCTCTCCGAGCAGCGAGTGAATTTGACCGGGCTCCACGGTGAGAGAGATGTGATCGTTGGCGGTGAGCGAACCGAAACGCTTGGTAATACCGCGAAGTTCAAGTTGCATGAAGCCTCATCGTATGCCACGACAAAGACCCGGGAGAGCTCCCGGGTCTTTGTCGTGACGTAGCGCGAGAGCGCTACGTCGTTATTTCGGTGTCGGAGGGTAGCTGTTCGGGTTCACCGAGATGGTGCCCGCGATGATGCCCGCCTTGACTGTGGCAATCTTCGACTTCAAAGAGGTGGGAATCGTCACGCCGCCATACTCCAACTGCGTACCGTTGTTGGCCAACGTACCGATGTACGACCCAGCCTTGAAGGTTCCCTTCGCCGCCGAGAGCACCGCGGCCTCGACCGAGGGCTCGACGCCCTTGGCCACGGTGCCGACGAAGTACTTGCAGTCCGACGCGTCGGACAGGCAGCCGTTCGAGTCAACCCACATGACGTAGTGTCCCGCACCAGCCCCCTTTGCGGCGACCACGGATCCCAGTCCGACCGATCCCGCCACCGGAAACACGATGTCCGCGTTCTCAGAGAAGAAGGTCGTTGTATCCGTCTTGCCGGCCGTCTGGTCGGTGAAGTTACCAATGAAGGTTCCCTTGCCACTGCACGCCGCCAGCGAGCAGGTTCCCTTACCCGGCGTCCAACCGAGGACCTTGACCTTTTTGTGCCAGGTCTTGTCGTAGTAGCGAACACCGGCGACAAAGCCGTTCATGTACAGCGTCACCGCGGAGAAGTTTTGTCCTCCGTAGGTGGCTACCGTACCGGTCTTGGTCATGCCCGCGGCCAATATGCCACCGAGGAAGCCGCCCTGGTCCGTCTCGTACTGCAGCGCTTCAACGTGCGTACCGGTCTTGACGACCGGCGCGTCGTCCACAATGGCGAACTTCTGGCTGGGGTGAGCGTTGGCCGCCGCGGCGGTCGCCGCGTCCATCAAGAAGCCGACGGTCACGATGATGCCGCAACCCTTCGAGATGAAGCTGTTGATGTTTGGTGCGTAGTCAGACGATGACGTGGACGACAGGTACTGAACGGAGATGTTGCTGTCCTGCTTCTTGGCGTCCTTTAGACCGTCCCACGCCGATTCGTTAAACGACTTGTCGTTGATGCCACCAGTGTCGGTGACAACGCATGCCTTGAACTTCGATGAGGCCGAGGCCGCCACCGTTGTCGAGGCCACACTCACCGTCAACGTGCCGAGAATCAATGCTGCAGTTCCCAACACGGTAACGAGGCGACGAACACTCTCCATGAATATCTCCCTTATTCGTTTGTCAATCCTCTGCAAGCACTGTCTTCGGTTCCGATGTGCTGCCGACACGACACCGTCACGTGGGGATGCTTGTCCTAGGAGACTAGCCCCGAATGGTTCGGCGACGTGGGGCGATTGACGCAGTCAAGTCCGACAAATTCACTCGGAATTAACAGGAGAGCCCGCGGGGGCGCGACCGGTTAATCGGGGCAGGAGAAACGTCATTCCCAAGGACAACAGCGCGATGATCGACGAGATCTGAAAGGCCCGTTGATAGCCCGAGGTTAACGCGGCGTCCCGACTTACACGGTGCAGCAACGACGCCGTGTGGTCCGTCGCCACTGTGGCGAGTGCTGCCAAGGCCAGGGAGCCTCCCACTTGGCGTGAAGTATTCAGCACGCCCGAAGCCAGTCCCGCGTCGGCTCGATCAACCTTCGACGTGGCGGCCATGGCTAGTGGTGAGAAGAGAAGTCCAATGGCGAAGGCCGTGATCACCGAGGGAGCCAGCACGTGGAGGTACGTACCGTGCGGTTGAATGAGCGACAGCCAGAAGAAACCCAGGGTGGCCAAGGTCGCCCCCACCTGAACGATCGGCCGCACGCCGGCCTTATTAATCAGTCGCGACGATACTTGGGCCCCGACGATGATGGCGACGGCGGTCGGCACGAAGCCCAGTCCGGCCTTGAGCGGTCCGTATCCCAGCACGAGTTGGAAGTAGTAGGTCAAGAAGTACCACATGGCGAAGAAGGTGCCCCCCACCAGAATCATGATGGCGTTGGCCACCGAGAGCGGACGCGAGCGAAAGATCCGAAAGGGAACGAGCGGGTGCGAGGCGACCTTGGCTTCCCAGAAGAAGAACAAGGCAATGAGAACCAGTCCGGCGATGAGCCACTCGAGGGTGAAGGTCGACGTCCACGCGTGGGTGGTGGTGTTCACCACGGCGTAGATCACCGAGGCCAATCCTCCGGTGACGAGCACGGCGCCGGTGACGTCGAGTTTCGCCGTCGCGTCTTTGTTGCGCAACTCTTGTAGATACATCGTCGCGGCGACCCCGGCCAGGAGTCCGAGTGGAACGTTAATAAAGAAGATCCAGCGCCAGGAGACCAGTCCCGTCAAGATGCCGCCCAGTAGTGCGCCGACCGCGCCGCCCGCGCCGGCCGTCGCGCTCCACGCCCCGAGTGCCTTGGGCAATCGAGTTCCCCGGAAGGTGGTGATGATGATGGTGAGCGTCGCCGGCGACAAGATGGCGCCGCCCACGCCCTGAATGGCGCGCACCGTGATCATCTCGGTGCCGTTCTGGGCCACCCCGGCTCCGATGCTGGCAAGAGTGAAGACCGCCATACCAATGAGATAGACGTGACGACGTCCGAAGTAGTCGGCCGCTCGACCACCCAACAGCAAGAACCCCGCGAACGTCAACACGTACGCGTTGATGACCCATTGCGCACTGGAGTAGGTGAAGTGGAGATCGTGGCCCATACGCGGTAGCGCCACGTTCACGATGGACACGTCCAGCACCACCATGAACTGGGCGATACACGCAATGGCGAGGATCATTCCCTCGGGCGCGTGACGCTTGATCGGTGTGACGGCAGTCGCGTTCTCCGAGGACATTTTCCGAGTGTAACCGTGAGGCTGCGACACGGATCTCTTCGAACCAATATGCGAGCCGTCCCATAATCGGTCACACTGTAAGACGTGGCCGCACAGTTCATTTTCACCATGCGAGACCTTCGACGGTTCTATCCACCGGACCGCGAGGTACTTAAAGGAATCAACCTGTCGTTCTACCCGGGCGCCAAGATCGGGGTGATTGGCGGTAACGGTTCGGGCAAGTCGTCGTTGCTTCGCATCATGGCTGGGCTGGACGACGGCTTCACCGGCGAGGCGCGTTTGACGCCCGGGTTCAGTGTGGGATTTCTCTCCCAGGAGCCACAGCTCGATGAGACGAAAGACGTGGTGGGCAACGTGGCCGACGGCGTCGGCGAACAACGAGATCTCCTGCTTCGCTTCAATGAGGTCTGTGCCGCGTTCGGCGATCCCGACGCCGACTTCGACGCACTCTTGAGTGAGCAGTCGGCGCTACAAAGCAAAATCGACGCCGCGAACGCGTGGGACTTAGAGCGCACTCTCGAGATCGCCATGGACGCGCTGCGCCTGCCGCCGCCCGACGCCGTCGTGGCCACGCTGTCGGGCGGGGAACGACGACGTGTAGCGCTCTGTCGACTTCTGCTCTCGAAACCGGACCTGTTGTTGCTCGACGAACCCACCAACCACTTAGACGCCGAGTCGGTCGCCTGGCTGGAGCGCACGCTCCAGGACTACAGCGGCACGGTCGTCGCCGTCACCCACGACCGCTACTTCCTCGATAACGCGGCGCAGTGGATTCTCGAACTGGATCGCGGACACGGCATTCCGTGGGAGGGCAACTACTCCTCGTGGCTAGAACAGAAGCAGAACCGACTGGCCGCCGAAGAGAAGGCCGACAAGGCTCGTCAAGCGTCCTTGCAACGTGAACTCGAGTGGATTCGTCTCTCGCCGCGAGCGCGACAGAGTAAGGGCAAGGCGCGGGTGAGCTCGTTTAACGAGCTGGTGGCTGAGTCCGAAGCGGCCGAGCGGCGCGCTGATCGACTGGAGATCGCCATTCCGCCCGGTCCTCGGCTGGGTGACGTGGTGGTTAACGCTACGGAATTGACCAAAGGGTACGACGAGCGACTCTTGATCGAGGACCTGTCGTTCTTACTGCCGCCCGGTGGCATCGTCGGGGTGATTGGACCTAACGGGGCCGGCAAGACCACGCTCTTTCGCATGATGGTGGGAGAAGAGAAGCCCGACTCGGGCACCGTGGACGTGGGCTCCACGGTCCAGTTCGCTTACGTCGATCAGTCCCGCGACTCGCTCAACCCGCAGAACACGGTCTTTGACGAGATCAGTGGAGGACAAGAACACATGGTCGTCGGCTCGCGCGAAATCCACGCGCGGGCCTACGTGGCCAGCTTCGGCTTCAAGGGCAGCGACCAACAGAAGAAGGTCGGCGAGATCTCCGGTGGCGAGCGCAATCGCGTGCAACTAGCCAAGGTGCTGCGCAGTGCGGGGAACGTGCTCTTGCTCGACGAACCCACGAACGACCTTGACGTCGACACCCTGCGCGCCCTCGAAGACGCACTCTTAACCTTTCCCGGTTGCGCTGTGGTGATTAGTCACGATCGTTGGTTCTTGGACCGCATCGCAACGCACGTGTTGGCCTTCGAGGACGACGCGGTGGTTCGATGGTTTGAGGGAAACTTCTCGGACTACGAAGCTGAGCGCCACAAGCGCCTCGGCACGGACGCCGATCAGCCTCACCGACTTCGCTACAAGCCGATCACTCGCTCCTAGAGCCCTCTCGGCGTACCCGACCTAAGGTCGTCGTCGTGGCGAAGAAGACGGACTACTCGACGTACCTGCGCATCAACGACCTTCTGAAACTGCAGATTCCCCTCACGCACGGCGCGGCCGATGAACTTCTCTTCATCGTCGTTCACCAGTCGTACGAACTCTGGTTCAAGGTCATGATTGATGAGTTGGCCCACGCGTCGTCGGTCCTACACGCCAACGAACCGTGGCGGGCGCTGGCGCACCTGAAGCGCGTGGTGGAGATCGAAGAGTTGCTGCTGACGCACTTGCGACTGCTCGATACCATGTCGCCCGAAGGTTTCCTGGCCTTTCGCGATCCGCTCGACCCCGCGTCAGGATTTCAGTCCTTTCAGTTTCGAGCCATTGAGTTTCTGAGCGGCGGCGGTACAACGGCGGTACTCGGTTACGACTTCTTTGACGACGAACAGCGGGCCCGGCTAAAGGAGATCAGTGAGCGGCCTCATGTCTGGTCGGGCTTCGAACACTCGCTGCGCACAACTCTGTCGACTTCCGCGCAGGATGATCTGTTGGATCTCTTGAGGGCGCTCTACCACGATCACGCCAGCGCTCAATTGACCTCGCTTCACGCCGTGGCCGAACTCTTGATGGACCACGACGAAAATCTGGCGCTGTGGCGCTATCAACACCTGCTGATGGCCGGTCGTCAGATTGGTCGCCGCCCCGGGACGGGAGGTAGTGAAGGTATGGCCTTTTTGGATACGACGCTGTCCCAGCGTCTCTACCCCGTGCTGTGGGAAGTGAGGTCGGTCCTATGACCACGCGAGAGGAGTGCCAGACACTCGACCTCGAGGACGAGTTAGCGCCGCTGCGTAACGAGTTCCTCCTGAACTATGACGAGATCTATCTCGACGGGAACTCCCTCGGCCCGGTGTCGCGCAACGTGTCCTCCCGGGTTAACGACGTGGTGGATCACCAGTGGGGAAAGAAACTCGTGCGGGGCTGGAACGACGCCGGCTGGATGGCCCTGCCCACGAGGCTCGGAGACCGGATTGCTATCTTGATCGGCGCGCACAGCGGAGAGGTTGTCGTCGCCGACACCCTGACCATCGCGTTGGCGAAACTGATCGGCGGCGCTCTCAAGCTACGGCCCGATCGCCACGTGATCGTGACCGACGTGGACAACTTTCACTCGGACCTCTATATCGCTCACGCCATGGCCGCCCGCGGTGAGCGAGCCATCACCGTGAAGACCGTGGATCGCGGCTCGCTGGAGGAATCCCTGAACGACGACGTTGCGCTGGTGATG
>JAOBWI010000097.1 GCA_025463285.1 Acidimicrobiaceae bacterium
TGGCGTCTGCTCGTCGATATCGCCCCTACAAAGGTCGTTGACAATCACTCAGAGCGAGTCATTCCCTGAGAATTCAGACTTAGTCCACAAACTCGGACGAACGGGGGCTTAAGGCGGCTTCGAAGCGAGGCGGGTAGGTTGACGACGTGAACGTCCTTCCAGAGCGTCTCGTGCAGGCCGCGGGTCACGACGTGCGAATTTCAAGTCCCGACAAGATCTACTTTTCACAGATCGGCGCGACCAAGTTTGACCTCGTTTCCTACTATCTCGCAGTTGCCCCGGCACTTCTGAATGTCGCCAAGGACCGACCAGCCCTCCTGCAGCGGTTTCCCGACGGAGCCGACGGTAAGTCGTTTTTTCAAAAGCGCGTGCCCTCGGGTGCTCCTGGGTGGCTGAAGACGACCACCGTCACAACTCCAAATGGAACAACCTCCAACGCGCTGGTTGTGGCTGACATTGCACACGTCCTTTGGGCGGTCAATCTTGGCTGTTTAGGGCTGCATCTATGGCCGACTCACGTCAACAACCCAACGATTGTTGATGAACTTCGCATTGATCTGGATCCTCAACCGGGCGTCAGTTTCGGCGACGTACGTACTGCGGCTTTCCTTTGTCGCGACCTTCTGAGCGAACTCGGCGTGATCGCTTATCCAAAGACCACAGGAAATCGGGGCCTCCGCATATACGTTCGTCTTGAAGAAGAGTGGGATGCACTGACGGTGCGCCGCGCTGCGGTAGCCCTCGCACGGGAATTGGAGCGGCGACATCCGACACTGATGAGCGCACGGTGGTGGAAGGAGGAATGCGGACGCCGAGTCTTCGTTGACTTCAATCAAAATGCCCCGCATAAGACTGTCTTTGGCGCCTGGTTCGCGCGTCCGCGAAGTGGCGCTCAGGTCTCGACACCCTTGTCGTGGGAAGAAGTTGGCGACGTGGTGCCAGACGACATGACCATCCAGACGGTCCCTCCGTTGTTGGAATCGAGGGGAGATCCGTGGTCCGACATCGCTGGCGCTCCGCAATCACTCCTATCCCTCTTGGAACTCGCCGATCGCGATACCGCGACGGGACTCCACGACGCGCCATGGCCACCCGAATATCCAAAAGGGAGCGATGAGCCCACGAGAGTAGCCCCTAGTCGAGCAAAAAAGTCCTAGATCAGCTCGCACGGACACAGCGGTGGAGATCAACGCACGCCCCGAGCGCGAGGACCCGCCTGAGGATCTGCTGCGCCTGGCAGTCGAAGCCGGATGCTGGTTTTCAATCGATACCGATGCTCATGCGCCGGGACAACTTGAATGGTTGGGCAGGGGGTGCATCAACGCAGTTCAAGCAGGCGTCACGCCACAGCGAGTCGTGAATCGGATGTCCGCTCAGGAGTTACTGGCCTGGGCGGGCTCGAACGCGCGCTGAGTTCGCCGTAGTTTCTATCGATACGATCGAGGAATGACGCTCGCCGTGCGGCCACCAATCGCGCCAATGCTCGCCAAGCTCGTGGCAAATCTTCCCGAGGAAGAGGGCATGTTTTATGAACCAAAATGGGATGGGTTTCGTTGCATTGTCTTTCGCGACGGGGACCATCTCGAGCTGACCAGTCGGAACGAAAAGCCCCTTACCCGCTACTTTCCCGAACTCGTTGAGGCGCTCAAAGCGGAACTACCCGACGAATGCGTGCTTGACGGCGAGATTGTCATCGTCGGGAAGAACGGTCTGGATTTCGACGCCTTGTCCCAGAGGATCCATCCCGCCGAATCGCGCATCAAGGCGCTGGCAGCCAGTACCCCATCGTCCTACGTCGCCTTCGATATCCTCGCGCTGAAGGATCGTAGTTTCCTCGACGTGGCCTACGTCGAGCGACGCGCGTTGCTAGAGAAGACGCTGTCGTCCGCACGACCACCCGTACACGTGACTCCCGCGACTGACGGCATCGATATTGCTCGCGACTGGTTCTTGCGCTTTGAAGGCGCGGGACTCGACGGCATCGTCGCCAAACCAAGTGGACTTCGATATTTGTCTGACAAGCGCGCGATGTTCAAAATCAAGCACGAACGCACGGCAGACTGCGTGGTGGGGGGTTTTCGATGGCACAAAGAAGGCGGCATTGTCGGATCTCTTCTACTCGGCCTTTACGACGAGAACATGGTTCTCCACCACGTCGGCGTTACCTCAAGCTTTTCTGCTTCTCGCCGACGTGAGCTCGTGAGAGAGCTCGAGCCCCTTCGAGAGGGCGCGAATACGAATCATCCCTGGCTGACGGGAGCTACTCCCGTCAGTCGAGTTCCAGGTGGCACCAGCCGATCGAGCGCGGGAAAGGACATGGCCTGGGAGCCACTGCGCCCAGAGCTCGTCTGCGAAGTGAGCTACGACCACTTGCAAGAAGAGCGCTTCAGGCACGCAACGACGTTTCGGCGGTGGAGGCCCGACCGTACTGCGACTTCTTGCACGTATGCGCAACTCGAGAGCCCCGTACCTAGCGAACTGTCCCAAGTCTTCGGCGCTTTGGGGGGATGAAAAGTCCGTCATTTCATAAATATTCACCAACCGGCGGGCCTTGAGCATCGCACAAGATTCGAATGACGAACGTTGGCGTGACTACGGCCCACCAGGGTCTCGATGATGTGGCAGGGTAACTACATGTGCAACGAGGAAAACTTTCACGCGCTGGTATCAGATCTGGACTATCCCATGTTCATCGTGGTCACTGCATCTCGCGGCGAACGCGCAGGTTGCCTGGTGGGGTTCGTCACGCAAGCCAGTATCGTCCCGCCACGTCTCGTGGTCATGCTCTCGAAGCTAAACCGAACTTGCCACGTTGCCCAATCTAGCGACACCTTAATAGTGCATTTTCTCAGCAATGGAAATCTCGATCTGGCGACACTCTTCGGGCACCGAACCGGCGATGAGGTCGATAAGTTCGTTCATTGTGAGTGGGTCACAGGTCCGAAGGATATTCCGGTCTTGGTTGGAACGCGAGGCTGGATCGCGGGGCGCATTCTGGATCGATTCGACGCCGGAGACCACATCGGACACCTCGTCGAAGTCGATGAAGCGCACGTTGAGGTACCTGGTTCTCCACTGACATACCAGACGGTACGTGGCATGGAAGCGGGCCACCCGGAATGAGCCGTACCGAACTCTCATTCTTCTATGGTGCCGGGTAAGGTAAGAAGCCTTCTTTTATCAAGTCGCGCACCAACAATGTGTTGCTCGAGAGTTCGCGTGCGCCCTTCGACGGGACCACGCCCAAACTCAATATTTGCGATGACGATGTAACTGGCACTTCGGAAATTAGCGGGGTGTGATCGTGGCGAGTAGTGACCAGTTGGGTTTGCCGGCGTAGAGGAGAGCTCTGATTCGGTAGTTGCGGAAA
>JAOBWI010000099.1 GCA_025463285.1 Acidimicrobiaceae bacterium
TCGATGGTCTTGGCTCGGCGACACCAACCGGGCCACTCGAGAGAGACGGCGAAGACCGAGTGCTTGCCTTCTTCTAGATACGCTCGCGACGTGGCCACGCTTCCCCCCTCTGGAAACTACTCCGGTCCCACGACAACTTGAGAACTTCTGAGTGAGGGTGAAGATACTGGCGAACTCGTAGTCAGGGTGGGGAGCTGAGACTTAAGGTCCTCGAGGCCTCGCGAACGTGTCACTACATAGTTAAGCAAAGTGGAGACCAGTGGGCGTTGTTAAAGGGTCCACGACGTGCAGTTGCCGACGCGGAACCACAACGTTCCTTCCAGCGGACGCGCCGACGTCGCCGCACGGAGTGCCTGAACCATGCCGCCGTGAGTCACGACCAAGAGACGAGTCTCCGGCCACTCCTCGTCGGCTCGTTGAAGGAAGCGTCGAGCTCTCGCCACCACGTCGCGAAACGACTCGCCTCCGAGTGGTCGCGCATCGGGATTGACCATCACGCCCTCTTTAACACCGGTGATATTGCTCGACAGTTCCTCCGACGGTCGACCTTCGTACTCGCCGTAACCACGTTCACGAAGAAGGGGATCGGTTTCGGCCCTCAGTCCCAGCACCTCGCCTACAATCAGCGCCGTCTCTTGCGCGCGCTCCAGATCGCTGGTCACGATGTGGTCAAAACCCAGTTCTCGTAAGGTTTCTCCTAGGGCGCGGGCCTGTTCGCGACCCGTCGGGGTGAGAGAGGAGTTGGTGTGTCCTTGGATGATGCGGCGCTCATTCCACTCGGTCTCGCCGTGGCGCACCACGGTGATTGGAAACGTTCGCGCGGAGACGACAGACACGAGGTCAACGATACCGATCGCACCGAGTGCTTCTGACGTTCGACGACTGCGTTACGAGGTGGCTCACTACTCACGTACACCAATGGGCTTGGCGTTATTTCACAGGAGATTCCAAAAGTGGCGGTGCGCGCGGGCCTAAAGCCAAGGTGTGAGCGAAGTTCTCAGGCCCAGCACACGGGATCGTCAGTCTTGTGAAGTATTCACTTGTAACATTTGCACAATGTCCCTATCACTTCCGCCGCGAGCCTTGAAGCCGCGCACGGTCGGTCTAACGATGATCATCGACAAAGGAGTGCCCGATCGCGCCTTCGTCGATCTCATCGAGAGTCACGACGAGCACATTGACTTCGTTAAGTTCGGCTGGGGAACATCCGTCGTAACGAAGAACTTCACCACGAAGCTCGACGTGCTTCGAGCGGCCGACGTCGATTTCTACCTCGGCGGCACGCTCTTCGAAAAGTATCTTCTGCAAGATCGATTCGACGAGTTTCGGCGTCTCTGCGAAGGCTACGGCTGTCGTTACGTGGAGGTCTCCAACGGCACCATTGACATCACTAACGACGACAAGGCCGAGTACGTGAAGAGACTGTCGGAGGACTTCCGGGTCATCTCCGAGGTCGGCTCGAAGGACCAGGCGACGTCGGACACCATGGCCCCGACCAAGTGGATTAACTACATCCGCGCGGACCTAGACGCCGGAGCGCTTCTGGTGACCTTGGAGACGCGCGAAGGGGGTAAGGGCGGAATCTGCCGATCGAATGGCGAACTTCGCTACGGGCTTATCGAAGAGATCTTGGGCGCCAAGGTCGACCATCGCCGCTTGCTCTTTGAGGCTCCGTCGACGGAGCTGCAGACGTACTTTGTCCAGCGAGTGGGCTCCGATGTCAACCTGGGCAACATCGCGGTGTCGGACATTATTCCCTTAGAGACCATCCGCCTCGGTCTGCGCAGCGAAACGCTGCTCGACTTTGAGCCGGGCCGTCTCGACTACGACTGAGGTCTCGTGCGAGAAAGTCGTGACGTATTTCATCTAGCGGTCCCGGCGTACGACCTCGATGACACCGTGGCGTTCTACGTGGCACAACTCGGTTGCAAGTTAGCTCGCCGTTACGACGACCGGGTGACGCTGGACTTCTTTGGCGACCAGCTGGTCTGTCACTTGTCGCCGGCGCCCGAGGAGGCGGTGCCGCTGAGCGAGTTGCCGATGTACCCGCGGCACTTCGGCGTCACCTTTCGCGAACAGGCGGACTTCGACGCCCTCTACCAACTCTGCCAACAGCGCGACGTGAACTTCCATAGCGACGTCAATCTTCGCTTCGAGGGACGTGTCGAAGTCCATCGGACCTTCGTTATCTGCGACCCCTCGTCGAACCTCCTTGAGTTCAAGTACTACTTCGACCATCGAATGATGTACTGAGTCGATCGACCATGACTGCTCCAACCCTTGGGGTCGACACTCACCGACTCGACTCGTTGATCTCTCATCACGCCACCGAGAGGCCGGCCACTCCGTATCTGTTAGAAGCGCGGGGTTCTCGCGTAGTGACCTTCGGACGTCTTGAGAGTGACGTGGTGACTCTGGCCAACCAGCTTCGAACGTGGGGAGTGGGCCCCGGTGATCGGATCGCCCTGCTGCTCGACGATCCGATCGTCTTTGCCCAGTGGTTTCTGGCCGCTCTGGTCAGCGGCGTGTGGGTCGCGCCCATGGATCCCTCCCTCTCGGCGACGAGGACCGATCGGGTCGAGGAACGAGCACGTGCGCTATCGCTGCGGGCCATTGTGTCGGATCGAGCGGTGGAGTCCGACGCAGTGGCGTGGCTCGATGTGACGCGCACCTCCCTTACCATGTCGTCGTCGCTGAATTTGGAGCAGAGCGACGGCGGGGTCATCCTCTCCACGTCGGGTACGACCGGTGAGGCGAAAGTGGTGGCACTCTCCACCGCTCACCTGCTCGACGTGGCGACGCTCATTGCGCGCCACAACAAACTTGAACCGGGCGACCGAGGCTTTAACTCCTTACCTCTATGGCACGTCAACGCTGAAGTGGTCGGAGTACTGGCCACCCTGGTCGCGGGAGCGTCCCTGGTCTTGGACGACGCCTTTCACCGCACCGGGTTTTGGAAGATCATCGAGGACTTTGACGTCACGTGGATCAACGCGGTGCCCGTCATCGTCGCGCGACTGGTTCACCTGGACGAGGGCGAACGCGTACCAGCCCGCCTCCGGTTCGTGCGCTCGGCGTCCGCTCCGTTGTCGCCCTCCCTCTTTGAGCGATTCGAGGAGTCCACGAACGTCCCCATTATTCAGTCCTACGGCATGACCGAGGCCGCCAGTCAGATCTGCGTGAATCCCTTAGACGGCGTACGCAAAGCCGGATCGGTCGGGGTGCCCGTCGGCGTTGAAGTTCGCGTCACGAGTGACGACGCGTCGCTCGCGGAGAGTGAGATCACCATCGGCCAGATCGAGATTAAAGGCCCCACGGTGATCTCGCGTTACGAAAGTTCGCTCTACGACGATCGTTTCGACGCCGAGGGATGGTTACGGACCGGGGACCTCGGTTACTTCGACGACGACGGGTACCTCTTCATCGCCGGTCGCTCGGACGACGTCATCAACCGAGGAGGAGAGAAGGTCTACCCCTTGGAGATCGAGAACGCCCTCATCGATATCGATGGCGTCGCACTAGTGGCGGTGGTGGGCCAACCCGACGACGTCTTTGGTCAGGTTCCGGTCGTGTACGTCCAGCCCGAACCCTCGTCGCTGTTGGCTGACCCCCAGAAGGTCGCGGCCCTGGCGGAGCGACTCCGAGAGCGAACTCTCTTCACCCTCCCCAAGGCCAAACGACCGGTCTCGGTGAAGTTTGTTCGCGCCTTCCCCCTGCTTCCCACCGGCAAAGTTCGCAAAGAACTCTTTCGCGACGGTGCCGTGGTGGTCGCGTACGAAGAGCGCTTCTAGCTTTTCGGTGAGGAACCCCACCAACGACGGTCAAGGAAGAAAATGAGTTCACCCGCAGACGCGCCGCCGAGCGGGACTCGACAACGACTCGATCACGTGGACGCCATGCGTCCAATCAAGCAGTCGGCGGTCATCTCCACCCACGCTCTCATCTACTTCTCCCCGCTATCGACGAGCCTGTTGGCTTCGGGACTATTTACCTTGACTCACTTCTCGCGCGACGCCTTCTTCTTCGTCTCGGCCTGCATGCTCACCTACAGCTACCGCGAGCGTACGTCCGTTCCCCTCGTGCCGTACTGGAAGCGCCGTTTCATGTCCGTGGGGCTGGTCTACCTGGTGTGGACGGTGATCTACTTTCCCGTTTCTTCCGCGGTCAACTCGTCGAGTTTTCCGTATCTGCGCGTTCCGATGTCGGCGATCTTCTCGCGGGCCGGACTGCACAACTTTCTCTTTAACTTGGCCACGGGGTACTACCACCTGTACTTCTTGCTGGTGCTGCTCGAGTTCTACGTCATCTTCCCTCTGGTCTTTTGGCTCGTCCGTCGCCACCCCCGGTCGCACCTCTACGTCGTGGTCGGCGCGCTGGTCTGGCAGTTGTTCTTCACCTACCTGGTGCGCCGCGGTTGGCTCGGCTTCGTGATGCCATCCAAGATCGAAACGCGACTAGTGGTCTCCTACCCGCTGTATCTGCTGGGTGGGGTGGTGGTCGCGTTCTACTTGGAAGGCTTTCACGACTGGGTGATTCGACACTGGCGGGCGTTGTTGGCCTGGACGGTGGTCGCGGGGGTCGTACCGATCATCATTGACTACGTCGCCGCTCACACTCACGGCTTCCCGAGCATCGTCGTGCCGGGCGGGGACCCCTTCGCCGCCGCCGAGCTGCCCTACGACGTGGGCGCCATCGTGGCCGTGTATCTCCTGGGCGTCTATCTGGTGAGCCCAAACCGCAGTCCTCGTACGAGAGCCGTTATCGCCTCGGGATCGGAGGCGGCGTACGGCATCTACGCCTCTCAGTTGATCTGGATCTTGTTCCTGTATCGATGGGTACATAAGTGGAAGCTGGAGAAATCCGTGTCCTGGCTGGTTGTCACCATCTTCGCGGTGATCTTTACCTACCTCGTGGGATGGCTGTTTAGCGCGCTGGCCGCACGAACGCCGCTGGCCCGCGGCCTCGTGGGACGAAGTCAACAACCCTGGAGCACCTTGATTCCCAAGCGACGCCGCGAGGACGACTCGTCGGAACGGGACTTCGGTGAGGGACCGCTCAATCTCACCGACGCGTGAGCGCTCTCTGCACCCCACTACTTCTAGTGAAGTAAGGGCATTTGGGTCTCCAGGGTCCAGCACTACGCTGACTTCGGTTAGCCAAGGTGAAGGTTCAGATGCGTAAGTCCCGCGGCGAGAGTGAACGCTTACGTATTCCACCACCGCTGATCAAACACCGCATCGCCTCGGGGCGTGGCGCCATGGAACAGCCCAACGTCACCCACGACGGCGACACGCGACTCACGCCGCAGTTCTGGCTCGCCGTGGTGTTGACCGGCATCGCGGCCGGCCTCTTCGGCGACCTCTTAATGTGGGTCCTGGCCCTGGCCGAGCGCTTCGCCTTTCACTACCACTCGGGGAGCTACCAGAACGCGGTCAGCGCGGCGTCGGGGGAACGGCGACTCGCGTCGCTTCTCATCGCCGGCGTGATCGGAGCGACCTCCTGGTTCTTGATCCGGCGCTACCTCAAGAGTGAGAAGTCCGAGATCGATGAGTCGCTGTGGGCCGGTGACGGCGAACTCTCCTTGCGAAGGAGCCTTCTAACCTCGCTGACATCGGAAGTGGTGATCGGGATGGGAGCGTCCCTCGGGCGAGAGGCGGCGCCCAAGTTGATGGGCGGTGCCTCGGGGTCGCTCATCGCGCACTGGTTCAATCTCAGTCCCGCCCAGAAACGACTGCTCGTGGCCTGCGGCGGCGGGGCGGGCCTCGCCGCGGTGTACAACGTGCCCCTCGGTGGAGCGCTCTTCACGGCGGAAGTCCTCTTCGGGAGCTTCACCCTGCCCGTGGTCTTCCCCGCGCTGGCCACGTCACTGATCGCGACGGCCGTCGCCTGGATCTACCTACCGAACGGGGCGACCTACGCGGACATTCCGAACTATCGCTTCAGCGTGTCGATCATGGTGTGGTCGCTTCTCGCGGGCGTCGTGATCGGGGCGCTGTCCCTTGTCTACGTGCGACTGATCGCCTGGGTCTCGTACCACAGAGCCAACGGGGCGCATATTTTTTGGGCCATGCCCGCCGCGTTTTTGGTGGTGGGGTTGTTGGGCCTTCACTACCCGCAGCTCTTCGGCAACGGTAAGGACATGGCCCACGAAGCGTTCCTGGGCGCCACCGGTATGGGACTCCTCTTCGCCCTCTTCGCGCTCAAACCTCTGGTCACCGCCCTCACCCTGGGCAGTGGCGCCGCCGGCGGCGTCTTTACCCCGTTTCTCGCCACGGGCGCCCTGCTGGGTGGATTTCTGGGCGCGCTGTGGACGCACCTCTGGCCCGGTTCTCCCGTCGGCGCGTTCGCGCTCATCGGAGCGGCCGCCATGATCGGGGCCGTGATGCAGGCCCCTCTGGCGGGCCTGGTCTTGGTGTTAGAACTCACCCACGGCGGCTTTAACCTGGCCATTCCCATGATGGCGGCCACGGTCATTGCCACGCTGATCGTTCGTCAAGTCGACGGGTACTCCATTTACACCGCGCGACTGCCGCCCCGTGAAGCGCCGCCCGATGGCGGTGTCGAGGAACTTTGAGGCACGCAACGAGATGAAACAATGGAAACATGAAACGTCGCAGCACGACTGACTCTCGCGACGCCGTGAGAATCGGCGAACTCCTGATACGACCCACCACCAGCGCCGATTGGGCCGCTCTACGAGCCATTCGACTCGAAGCACTCACCGACACGCCCGACGCCTACGGCTCCACCTACGACGCGACGGTTACGTTCTCGACGCGACGGTGGAAAGCCATGGCCTCGGAGACGCGGTACTTCCTGGCCGAACGGGGCGGGGACGTCCTCGGTATGGTCTCGGGTGGATTCAACGACCAGCACCCGGACACGTACTGGCTCTACGCGATGTACGTCTCACCGAGCGCGCGAGGCGGGGAGGTGGCGCCCGGTCTGGTCGCCGCGGTGATGGCGTGGGCCACCAGCGAGGGCGCATCGGAGATCTACCTCCACGTCACGATCAGCGTGGCGCGAGCGCGAGCCTTCTATCGAAAGATGGGCTTCGTCGAGACGGGCGAGAGCCTTCGGATGGAACGTAATCGCGTCCTCGAACTGGTGACGATGAGGAGATCTCTTGTCGATGACTGAGCTGGTCGTCAAGCCCGTCGAGGCGAGCGTGCTCTACGAGCTTCGACGGCGGGTCCTGCGCAGCAACGACCCGAATCAGAGAGTGGACGACCCGCGCGACGCCGACGACACGGCGCTGCACTTCGGCGGGTTTCTGAGCGGTCGCCTCGTCGTCAGCGCCTCCTTCTATCCCTCGGAGGCGCCGATGAGTACAGAACTCGTCTCGTACCAGTTGCGCTACATGGCGACGGACTTTGACGTGCAGGGTTCGGGCTATGGCGCGCAGGTTCTGGCGGTGGCCAGCGCGGAGTTGGTGGCGCGCGGGGCGCAACAGTTGTGGGCCAACGCGAGAGATACGGCGCTCGGTTTCTATCTGGCCACCGGTTGGAGCACCGTGGAGGGCTCGGAGCACCTGAGCCCCTACACCCAGTTACCCCACACGGTAATTTTGAAGAAGCTCCCCCCAGCCAACTGAATGTCCCTTTCGTAATGATTCCGTTTACTAAGTTGGACTGATGCGCAAGTTCGTGATCACCCTCGCGGTACTCGTCGTCCTTGCGGCCGGCGGGTTCGCCGCGTATCACTTCACGACCACCAAAAGCGCCAGTGGCCCCCTCGCCACGAGCACGACCACCACCACGGCTCCGAGCTACCCGAACGCGCCACTCACCGGTCTGCGCGACCCCTCGGGGGCGGCCCACGCGCGACCGGCTCTCACCATCAAAGTGGAGAACACCCCCGAAGCGCTGCCGCAGTGGGGGATCAACCAAGCGGACGTTGTCTACGAAGAGATCGTGAACGGCGGTATCACGCGCTTGGCGGCCGTCTTCAACTCTCAAGCGCCGGGCAAGGTAGGGCCGGTGCGTTCGGTGCGCCCGACCGACACCCAAGTGGTGTGGCCCCTCGGTGGGATCTTCGCCTACTCCGGTGGTGCTGCGTACGCCGTTGATTCCATTGAAACGGTGCCCTCGCTGAGACTGGTCAACGAGACCCAGGCCGGCGACGCCATGTTCCGCGACAACGCTTTACAGGCGCCGCACAACCTTTTTGCGCGAGCGGCGTTGCTGTTCGCCTTCAAGGGATCACCGACGCCGCCGCCGGCGTTGTTTCACTACCGCACGAGCACGGACAAAGTAGTCGGGCCCAAGGTGGCCAGTTTCGTCGTGCCCTTTCCCAGCATCTATCCGGTGACCTGGACCTGGGACACCTCAACTCTTTCGTGGGACCGCACGCTCTTTGGCAACCCCGACGTCACCGGGACGGGTCAGCGCGAATCGCCCCAGAACGTGGTGGTGATGGACGTCAACTACGTCAACGGCATCGGCACCGAGAACTCCTACGCCGACCTGCAAGGGTCGGGGACGGCCGATATCTTCACCGACGGCCGAGAGATAACCGGTTCGTGGTCACGCGGGCCCTCCAAGGCCGACGTCGTCTCGTATCACGACGCGGCCGGCTCGACGATTCTGCTCACCCCCGGTCAGACCTGGGTGGAGATCTTGAACGACGGCGTGCCTCTGAGGATTACGAAGTAACGGCTACCTCGAGTCGCTCAAGGGTCGCGCGCATGGCCGCTTCGTTGCGCTTGGGGAAACCCAGAGGAATAAGGAACACGCCCCAGGGTTTGGAGTAGTCAAACGACTCGGTGACCGTCGTCACGCCGTCGACCTCGTCTAAGTCGTAGCGCCAGACGAACTGCGCGAAATGGTGCCACCCGATCGACTTGTTCTCCGCGAAGTCGACCACCACGTTGTGGGTGACGTAGGGCACGCCGAAGTCCTTCATGTGCATGGAGAAGGTGGCGCCCAGAAAGAGACGCTCGGGGGAGGATTTCAGGCGGCTGATCGCACCGGAGCCGTCAAGTCGCACGTGTTGGCGAGGATCGGCCAACAGGTCGAAGATGGTGGCCGCCGGGGCGTGAATGGTGCGGGTGACACTGACGCGACGAGTCATGAGGCCAGCGTAGGTTATTAAGTCGAGGCCGTGTGGGAGGGAGGGATCGTGAACTACCGCGAAGAACTCGTTGATGTTCCCGACGGCCGGGTCGTGGAAGTGGGCGCTCTGGGTGACCCCGAGGGCCGGACGGTCTTCCTGCACCACGGCTCACCGGGGTCCGTGCGGACGCTCACGTCCTTCGCCCCCCTCCTCGAGCAGGGCAACTTCTATATCGTGACGATGTCGCGTCCCGGCTACGGTCGCTCGTCGCGACTCGAAGGCCGAGAGATCGCCTCCGTCGTTGCCGACGTCGCTCGAGCGCTCGACGCCTTTGGTCGTACGTCGTACGTCGCACTCGGCTGGTCGGGCGGCGGGCCGCACGCCCTGGCCTGCGCCGCACTCGACGCGCCACGCTGTCGGGGCGCGGTGTCGCTCGCGGGCGTCGTACCGATCGACGTCGACTTCGATTGGAGCGAGGGCATGGCGCCGGAAAACCTCGAGGAGTTCGCGCTGGCCAAAGAGGGCGGGCCGGCCTACGAAGCGGCGATGGAAGCGGCCGGCGCCTTCATGGGTGGCATGAATCGCGAGAACGCCTTCGATCTGTTTGGCGATCTGTTGAGCGAGCCCGACAAAGAGGCGCTGGCTGACGAGGCGGCGCTCGATAGTTTCATCGACGCGACCACGCACGCCTTTGTCGAGAGTTGGCGCGGCTTCTACGACGACGACCTGACCTTCTACAAGCCGTGGGGTTTCGATCCGGCGTTGATCAGCGTTCCGGTTGAGATCTTCTACGGGGATCAGGACCACATGGTTCCGCCCACTCACGGAGCGTGGCTGGCGAGCCACATCCCAACAGCGCGCGTCTTTCACGACGAGCGCGAGGGTCACCTCTCGATCTGGATGCGCCACTTCGACAAAGTCGCGAAGGCTCTGCGCGGTGTCGACTCGTGACGATTCCTAGACTCCTGGTCTATGGCGCGTATCGGTAACCTCTACGGCCCCGACGCTACGTTTCTCGGTGTCCCGGCGGTCGATCCCGACGACGTCGAACGCTGGCGCCAGTCGGCGGCCGTCATCATTGGGGCGCCATTCGACGGTGGTACCTCGCACCGAGCGGGATGTCGATTTGGTCCTCAGGCCCTGCGCACCACCGACTACCTGCCCCACGACGGTCTGCGACCCAGCCTGGCCCTAGGCGTCGATCCCTTGGCCGATCTAGCCGTGGTGGATCTCGGCGACGTGGAGATGCCCTCCGGCGAGACCGAACTGTCGCTGCGCCGTTTGGAAGATCGCGTGAGCGCCGTGGCCCGAGAGAACGTGATCCCCATGGTGCTGGGCGGAGACCACACCATTGCCTTGCCCGACGTGACCGGCGTCGCCAACCACCTGGGCTTCGGCCGGGTGTCGGTGATCCACTTCGACGCGCACGCCGACACCGGCGAGAGTCAGATGGGTTCTCTCTACGGGCACGGCACGCCGATGCGACGCCTCATCGAATCGGGGGCCTGCCGCGGCGACCGCTTTTTACAGATTGGACTGCGCGGTTATTGGCCCGAGCCCGCGACCTTGGACTGGATGGCCGCCCAGGGCATGCGCACTTTTGAGATGGGCGAGATCGTGTCGCGCGGGCTCGACGACGTCCTCGACGAGGCGATGACGATCGCTCTCGACGACTGTGACGCCGTCTTTCTCTCGGTGGACATTGACGTGGTCGACCCGGGAGCGGCGCCCGGCACGGGAACGCCCGAGCCCGGCGGGCTGTCGAGCCGAGAACTCCTCGACGCCGTGCGTCGAATCGCCATGAGTGTTCCCTTGGCCGGAGTGGACGTCGTCGAAGTCGCTCCGCCCTACGACCACGCCGACATTACGGCTTACCTCGGCAATCGCGTCGTGCTCGAGGCGCTCGGTGGTGTTGCCTGGCGTCGTTCCAAAGAACGCGGCGAGAGCCCCCGGGACCCGAGCGATCCCTTACTGCGTCGCTAGCGGCGCATCGAGTCGAGAATCTGGTGAACCATCTCGTCGGTGGTATTGGGATGCAGGAACGTCAGGCGTGCGACCGTCTCGCCCTCCCACTTGGTGGGCGCCACGAAGGCGACTTGACGGCGCAGTAGTTCCTGGCTCCACTCGCCGTAGCGCTCCGCGCTCCAGCCCGTGCGTCGAAAGAGGACGATGGAGAGGCTGGAAGGTCGAACCATCTCTAAATAATCGCTCTCGTTGATGAGGGTCTCGGTTCGTTGCGCCAAGTCAATCGCGTGTTGCACCGCGCTCTCGTAGGCGGCGGATCCGTTGGTGACCAGTGAGAACCAGAACGGCAGCCCCCGCGCCCGACGCGAGAGGTGGAGGCCGAAGTCCGAGGGGTTCCAGTCGTAGTGCTCGTCGTCGCCTTCGTGCAAGACGTCGAGATAGCTGGCCTGTTGGGCCAGCACCGTTCTGGCCACTGTCGGATTGCGATAGATCAAGGCACAGCAGTCGAGCGGCGCGAAGAGCCACTTATGGGGATCGACGATAAAGCTGTCGGCGTGGCGAATGCCCTCGAAGAGATGACGGTGCGACGAGGAGAAGAGGGCCGCGCCTCCGTAGGCGCCGTCCACGTGAAACCACAAGTCGTGGTCGCGTGCGTAACTGCCGAGACCTTCGAGGTCGTCGACGATGCCGGCGTTGGTGGTGCCAGCCGTCGCGACGATCCCCACCACGTTCTCGGGGTGGGGATCGTTAGCCAGAGCCGCTTCTAGGGCTTCTCGCGTGAAGCGATAGTCCTCGGTCTCCACAATCAGGGCGTCGACCGCCAAAACGTGCAGGGCCTTAGCGATGCTGGAGTGGGCGTCGCCGGAGATGGCGAAGCGCACCTGGCGAGGATCGATCTCCGGTCGCTTGGCGCGTGCGACGTCGCGACCTACCGTCAACGCCGAAAGGTTGCCCATCGAACCACCCGAGACGAACACGCCGTTGGCGCCGCTCGGCAGTCCTGCGACGTCGGCTAGAAAGGTGAGCGCCTGGTTCTCTGCGACGACCACGCCACTCGACTCCAGCCAACTGGTGCCGTTCAGGCCCGAACAGGCCACCACCATGTCGAAGAGCAACGAGTTCTTGGTGGGCGCGTTGGGAATGAAGGCCAGGAAGCGGGGTGAGTCGATGGAGACGACGGCGGGAGCCAAGGTAGTTCGAAAGAGCTCAAGGATCTCCTGCGCGTCTCGTCCCTCGGGCCTGATGAGTCCGTCTATCTTGTCCGCCGGGATATCCATCAGGCTGCCGAAGTCGAGCGGCACGGGATCCATCGCCAAGCGCTTACGACAGTAGGCGAAGACTTTGTCCGCGAGCGCCTGGTCGAAGTCAAACATTTCGTGCCCCATGGCGCTTCCTTCGATTTTGGTCCCTCGCCATCGTACGGTCTCAAACGGTAGTGCGAAGGTCTCTCTGGTCAGCCTTAGTGAGCGGGCGAAGTAGCATCCCGTCATGGAAAACGCCCGCGTCGGTTATCTCGGTCCCGAGGGTTCGTTTTCGCATGAGGCCCTCGCCACGCTCCAGCACGTTGAGCCGGTCGCCTACGTCTCCATAGAAGATCTCCTAGGGGCCGTCGCGGATGCCTCGATCGATCAGGGTCTCGTTCCACTGGAAAACGCCCTGGAAGGAACGGTCTCGGCGACGATCGACGGACTGGTCTTCGACCACGATCTGGTCATTCTCCAAGAGATCGTTTTGCCCATCCACCTCCACCTTCTGGCCCGCCCCGGCGTCAGGTTGGACGAGATCGAGAGCGTTCGTAGCTACGTCCACGCCCTGGCCCAGGTTCGGGGCTTTCTTCACGACCACGGACTCGCCTCGGTCCAGACCACGTCGACGTCGCAGGCCGCGCGCGACGTGGCCGAGTCGAAGGAGCCCTGGGGCGCCGTGGGATCGGCGCTGGCCGGTGAGCTCTTCGGGCTGAGCGTCGTCGCGTCGGACGTCGAGGATCACCCGGACAACGCCACGCGCTTCGTCGTGGTGGGGCGCGACGACGTGGCCGCTCCGACGGGCCACGACCGTACCACCATCGTCTGTTTTCAACACACCGACCGCCCCGGCACGCTGTACGCGATGCTCGGACGTTTCGCGGCCCGCGACATCAACATCACGAAGCTCGAGAGTCGACCAACCAAGCGCGGACTCGGGGACTACTGCTTTCTCATGGAGTTCGAGGGCCACGTCGCCGACGACGTGGTGGCCGACTGCTTGAGCGATTTACAAGCCCACCTGGCCCGCGTGAAGTTCCTCGGGTCGTATCCCGTCACCGGAGAAGGCGCCTCCGATCGCCGCCACGACGTCACGGCCGCCCGGGTGGCGGCCGATCAGTGGATCGACGCAATTCGTGGTCGCGTACTACCCACGTAGAAGCACTACGAAGCGTGGTCTCGGCAGCTCTCGAGCGAACCGTACCGCACCGAAAGTCGCTATACCGACATTAAGGATCACCCTTGGATCTCACGAATCCCATCTCCAGCATCACGCCAGCGGTGGAGGCTGACGTCCTCGATGTTCTAGCCAGGACGCGGAGCGCTCTTACCGGACTCACGGTGGAAACGGCGGCTGGTCGTTCGCATGCGCAGGTCAGGGCTGTCCTTCACCGACTGGTCGACACCGGACTGGTTTCTGCCAACCGCGTAGGCAACGCGGTGCAGTACCGGCTCAATCGCGACCACGTGCTGGCTGACGCAGTCACACTGGCGGCCGACGCGCTGGGTCGAGTTGAGTCGCGCATCGAGACCTTTCTCGTTTCGGCGGTCCCGAAGCCGGAGGCAGCGATGCTGTTTGGTTCGTTCGCTCGTCGCGACGGAGACAACGACTCCGACGTTGACCTGCTTCTCGTCAGGCCCGACCGTATCGACGACGCGGACCCCGCGTGGAGTTCCATGCGCGGTGCTCTCGCTGACCAGGTCGAGCGCTGGTCGGGCAACGAGTGCCAGATTTTCGACCTGGCGCTGCGAGAGCTGCGCGAGGCCGCGCGTAGAAATGCACCCTTGATCGCCTCCTTGCGATCTGAAGGTCGCGTGGTTCTAGGTGGGTCATTCGAAGAGCTCATCGCCGGGCTGCCAACTCGGACTCCGCGATCACAGACGGGTGTGCGGTGACAAAGAGGGTCGATCGAACCGAGCCATGTACGGATGCAGACGCACGCGTTCGTTTGCAGCACGCGCAGCTGTACCTCGAGGTGGCGAAGGTCGCCATCATGAACAAACGACCTGACGAATGCACCATCGCCACGGGCAACGCGGTGCTCGCGGCAATCGCGGCTTCGGACGCCATTTGCTGCGCCGGAGCCAAACGTCGCTTCAGAGGAGAGAGCCACCGCCAGGCAGCCGAACTTCTCGAAGAGGTGACAGGCGACAAGGCACTGAGTCTGGCCTTGAGAGAGGCCATCGACCTCAAAGACGAGGGTCACTACGGGCTTGGGAATATCGAGTTGAACAGGGACAAGAAGGCAATTCGACGCGCTGAGCGCCTTGTAGCGGCCGCCGAGTCACGGATCCCGGAGGCCGCGCGGCCCTTTAGGGCGGGCCGTCAACGCTGGCTGATCAGCACGCTGACAGGAAACGTGCTCAAACACTCGGCCACGCGAAAGGTTCCGCGAGACGCCCTAACGCTCGACCCCGTGAATATGTCGTGAAATTCGCGAGGCGCCCCTGAGGGAAGGTGGAGGTTAGTGTCTTGCCCCCAGACGCGATCACCGGTGGCGAAGACTCCGGCGCCCGCCACGTCGAGGATGTGGCGTGGCACCACCGCGACGAGCCAGACGTCCCTCAGTCGACGCGCTAGGGGAACAACGTGCGAAGACAGGGGCCCCGATGCTCGAAGCAAGTGGAGCGATCCCTGGTCAAAGAGAGGGGAGTGAGCTCGGCGAAGCTGAAGTAGAGCGCGTTGGATGTACAGCTTGATGGCTCCGTCCGGCCACCGATCGAGAAGAGAGCGCACCTCGCTGGCCGAGAACCCGGGAGCGGATGGTTCTACGGGGAGCCGGGCCAGCATCTTGCGACGCCGATCGAAGTCGACCGGCCGACGATTGTCGGGGTCGGTGAGCGACAGATCCCAGAGCTCGCCCCCCTGATAGAAGTCCGGCACGCCCGGCGCGACGCATTTGAGAACGGCCATGGCCAACGAGTTGGTGGCCGCTGCCGGACCGATCCGGTCCATGAGGCGACTCATCTCGAGTCGAAACTGATCGTCGCGACTCAGCGCGGCGACGAACGAGGTCAAGGAACGTTCGTAACGAGGGTCCGGATCAGTCCAGCTCGTGTGGCGTTTCGCCTCTCGTGCGGACTTCACTAAGTAACCCTGTAGTCGTTGCGTCAGATCGCGAGTAACGCGAGAGCCACTGGTGGGCCAGAGGCACGCGAAGCTCTGGTACGTCACCAGCTCGTCGTGGGCGTCAAGACCGCGGGCGCCCACCACGTAGCGACGGTGCCACTTTGAGACGAGTCGCGTCCACGTAGTCGGTGCTTCGGAGAGGGTGAAGAGTCTGGCGCGCGCGTCGTCGGAGCGCTTGGAGTCGTGCGTCGACGTGGCGTTGAGGGTCTGGGGGTACGACCCCCTCAGGGTCAAGAACTGATGGAACTCCCGCGGTGTCGTCGTGGGGTGTTGTGGATCGCACCCCACTTCGGCGTGGCTAAGAAGTCCCGAGTATCGATAGGTCGCGGTGTCCTCCACCCCCTTGGCCATCACCGCGCTAGAGAGCTGTTGCCATCGCTGTATCAACTCCAGCCCTTCACTCGCGCGATCGCCGAGTAGCTCGCCCACGAGGTCGACCCCTCGGCGGACCTCGCCGAGGGAACTCGACGTCGCCTCGTCCAACGCGCGAGCGAGCCGCTGGGTGTCCTCGTCGCTCGGAGAGCCCTTAGTCAGATACGTGCGGTACACGGTCAGGTGCGAGGTGATCGAGGCGATTGCTTGGCGCAGCGCCGCTCCGGAGAGGTCGTGTCCGGGATGGGTCTCGTTGAGCGCCGTCATAGCGAGTCGGGTGAGTCGTTCGAGCGCTGCCACAAACGAGGTCGCCAGGACCTCACCCTTGGCCTCGAGGGCCAGATCCGCGAACGTCCGGTCGTCTCCGGTCATGGCCGCGCCGGCGCTGTCCAGTTGACGCGCTCCCTCGTCGTTCACGAACAGACCGCCGACGTGATCGGCGAACTCGTAGCCGGTCGTTCCCTCCACGGGCCACTCGCGCGGCAGGGCCTCACCGCGCGCCACGATCTTCTCGACGATGATCGTGGCGGGAGCGCTTCGCTCCCCTGAGGTGAGCTCTCGTAAGCGTTCGAGGTACGCGGCCGGGTCGCTCAATCCGTCGACGTGGTCGACCCGCCAACCGGCGATGCGCGGGTCGCGCGCGAGGGCGCCCACCAGGCGGTGCGTGCGTCCAAAGATCTCGGGATCTTCGACGCGCACGCCTATCAGGGTGTCGATGTCGAAGAATCGCCGATAGTTTCCCTCGAGGTTGCTCAAGCGCCAATAGGCCGGTCGATAGTGCTGTTGAGTGAGAACGGCCTCGAGGTCACTCGTGAGAGGCGTGTCGTCGGCCAGGGGGAAGCGCTGTCCGGCGAGATCGAGGAAGTGCTCCGCGCCGTCGGCGCCGAAGGCCGCCGCGTCGAGGCACTCGCTCAGCGGTCGCGGCAACGTCGCCACCATGACCCGCCCGTGGTGGCGTGACCACTCGATGTCGAAGGTGGAGGCGTACACCGAGTCCTCTCCGCGGGCCAGGGTGTTCCACCACCACCGATTGTCGGGGTGAACGGCCATGTGATTGGGCACGATGTCGATCAGGAGTCGCATTGCGTGCGTGGCCAGTTCGCCGAGCAGGGCTTCAAACTCCTCGGTCGTGCCCAGTGAAGGATCGAGACGGGTGGGATCGACGACGTCGTAGCCGTGCGTGCTGCCGGGGACCGCCGCAAAGATGGGAGAGACGTACAGCGTGTCGACGCCGAAATCGGCCAGGTAGTCGACCAGGTGGCGCGCTCCTTCAAAGCCGAGTCCCGCGAGTTGGAGACGATACGTCGAGCCGAGCGTTCTGGCGCCGTTCACGCCTGGGGTCGCTCCGTGTGACGTAAGAGTACACAGGAGTGCGCTGCGAGATTGACGGCGTTGTTGCGAACGAGACGCGCCCACGGGCCGGCGCGTGCGGTATTTAGCACTTCTTCCCACACGCCCGGCAGTTCGGTGGTGGGCATGGAGTACGAGAAGGACTTGACCGAGGCGTTGAGCAAAAAGAAGAGTGACTCGCCCGCGCTGAAGCGCCCGCGAATGTCGAGCTCGTCGGCTGCCGGTCCAAAGAGCAGCATGCCCACGCTCTGGAGCGAAGGGTCCTTCCAGTCGTCAACCGTCATTTCGAGACCGTCTGGGCGAATCCAACTGACGTCCTTGGTCTCGTAGCCGGGGACCTTCTCTCCGGTGAAGAAACTTCGTCGGCGCAGGATCGGATACTGCTTCTTGATGGTGAGGACGTCGCGGACGAAGTTCTTCAGCTCAATGCCCGTGGCACCGAGCTCCCAGTTGAACCAACTCATCTCGTTGTCTTGGCAGTACGCGTTGTTATTGCCGACTTGCGTACGCCCGATCTCGTCACCCCCGAGAAGCATGGGGACGCCTTGGGAGAAGAAGAGCGTGGCGATCAAGTTTCGCTTGATTCGGTCGCGGGTTCGAATGATTCTGGCCGAGTCGGTCGGTCCCTCGACGCCCCAGTTGCGACTGTTGTTGTCGTCCGTGCCGTCCTTGTTGTCTTCTCCGTTGGCCTCGTTGTGCTTGTGTTCGTACGCGACCAGGTCGTTGAGGGTGAACCCGTCGTGACAGGCGACGAAGTTGAGGCTGGCGTAGGTCGGACGGCCGCTCGGACTAAAGATGTCACTCGATCCCGTGAGGCGCGAGGCCAGTTCGGGGACCTGTCCTTGGTCACCGGCCCAGAACTTTCGAATGCAGTCGCGATAGGCGCCGTTCCACTCGGACCAGCCCGGCGGGAACTGTCCGAGACGATAGCCGTCGGGGCTGGCGTCCCAGGGCTCGGCGATGAGCTTCACCCTCGAGAGCACGGGGTCTTGCTGGATGATCTCGAAGAAGGCGCTCGGTAGCTCGGCCGCTACCCCCCGCACCAGTACCGGCGCGAGGTCGAAGCGAAAGCCGTCGACGTGCATGTCCTCGACCCAGTAGCGAAGACTGTCGGTCACGAGACCCATGGCCCGCGGGTGCAACGTGTTCAGGCTGTTACCGGTGCCGGTGTAGTCGAGGTAGTAGCGCGGGTCGTCGGGCGACAGGCGGTAGTAGACGGAGTTGTCCACGCCGCGCAGTGAGAGGGTCGGGCCGAGCTGGTTGCCCTCGGCGGTGTGGTTGTAGACCACGTCGAGAATGACCTCAATGCCGGCGCGGTGCATGGTACGCACCATCGACTTGAACTCGTTCACCTGGTTGGAGCCGTCCGTTGCGTACCCTACGTGAGGGGCGAAGAAGCCAATGGAGTTGTAGCCCCAGTAGTTAACGAGACCCTGATCCACCAGATGACGATCGGAGGCGAAATGATGGACCGGCATGAGTTCAATGGCCGTAACGCCGAGCCCCAAGAGGTGATCAATAACGGCGTCGGAGGCTAGGCCCAGGTAGGTGCCGCGAAGATGGGGCGCCACGCCCGGGTGTTGGAGGGTCATGCCGCGCACGTGAGTCTCGTAGATCACCGTCTGGTTCCAGGGAGTGGCGGGCGCGTGATCGTCCTGCCAGGTGAAGGCGGGATCGACGACAATCGACTTCGGCAGTGGGCTCGCGGAGTCGCGCGTGTCGAAACTGAGGTCTTGTTGCGGATCACCGAGCGTGTAGCCGTAGAGTTCGTCACTCCAGCGCACCGGCCCGCTGACCGCTTTGGCGTAGGGGTCGATGAGTAGTTTGTGGGCGTTGAAGCGATGTCCTCGTTGCGGTTCGTAGGGACCATCCACCCGGTAGCCGTAGAGGGTGCCGGGCCGGGCGTCGGGAAGATACGTGTGCCAGATGAAGTCCGTGCGCTCGGTCAGCGTGATCGTGTCAGACGGCTCGCCGTCGGTCTCGGACTCAAAGAGCAACAGTTGCACGCCGGTGGCGTGTTGGGAGAAGAGGGCGAAGTTCACACCCTCGCCGTCCCAGGTCGCCCCCAAGGGGTGCGGCCCGCCGGGCCAGACTCTCACGAGTGCACCGAACGGTAGAGCGAAAACGCCCACGGGGAAAGTTCCACGCTCGTCGCTTCTTCGTTCGAGTTCTCCAGCAGGTTGGCCCAGCGCCGATCGCCCGGGAGCAGCGTTCGAGCGTCGTGGGCCCCCAGGTTGAAGACCGCGACCACGTCGCCCTCGTCGTGGCTGCGCACCAGGGTGATGACGTTGCCTTCGACCCAAGCCCGGGCGTTGTGGCGCAGGGGAGAGCGACGAAGGGCCGGGAGGGAGTGACGAAGCGCGATGAGTTGACGATAGTG
Organism: Acidimicrobiaceae bacterium; assembly: GCA_025463285.1. Lineage (GTDB taxonomy): Bacteria > Actinomycetota > Acidimicrobiia > Acidimicrobiales > RAAP-2 > RAAP-2. The sequence goes on from JAOBWI010000099.1 coordinate 19,496, forward strand.
ATTCCACAGGGCCCGGTGATCACCCCGCTCTCGAAGGGAAAAGTCCAGGCGCGCGGCGTCAAAGGTGTCCGGACTCACCGGGTCGTAGAGCGATCCCGCGGTGGCGAGCTCGGGAAACTCCCGAGCTCGGCTCTCTCGAATACTCTCATTCAACCGTTCGTCACTGTGGTCGACGAAGTAGGGGAACGGGGCGCTCTCCCCGTACTCCTCGCCCATGAAGAGCAGAGGGACGCCGGGCGACAGCAGGACGATCGCCGCGGCCAGGCGCGCCGGGGCTAGTCCGGTGAGGCTGACCAGTCGGTCCCCCCGGGGACGGTTGCCCACCTGATCGTGATTCTGGGCGAAGACCACGAAGCCCTCGGGTGAGAGCGCCCCGGACGGCGCCCCGTGGCGTCGTCGTCGAAACGCCGAGTACGTACCTTGCAGCACGAAACCTTCGTCCATGGCCCGCGCCAGATCCGAGGCCCCGTCGTAGTCGCAGTAATAACCGGTCCGCTCGGCGGTCAGCGCCACGTGCAGCGAGTGATGAAAGTCATCGTTCCACTGGGCGTCCATGCCGAGACCGCCGCTCGCGAGAGATGTCACGGTGCGCGGATCGTTGGCCGAGGTCTCGGCGATCAGGTCACAGGGACGACCCAGTCGGTCGCTCAAATCCGCGCACCGTCGAGCCAGCTCGGCGATAAAGGTAACCGATGACGTGTCCACAATGGAGCTGACCGCGTCGAGACGAAGGCCGTCGACGTGAAAATCCTCGAACCACTGACGGGCGTTTTGCCAGTAGTACTCGCGAACCTCGTCCGACTCCGCGTCGTCAAAGTTGAGCGCCGGTCCCCAAATCGTCTGGTAATGGTCGTTGAAGTACGGGCCGAACGTGGCCAGCACGTTGCCCTCGGGTCCGAGGTGGTTGTACACCACGTCGAGAATGACCGCGAGTCCCTTGCCGTGCGCGACGTCGACGAAACGTTGCAGACCGTACGGACCGCCGTAGGAGTTCTGCACGGCGTACGCGAACACGCCGTCGTAGCCCCAGTTGCGCTCGCCGGGAAACTGTGCGATCGGCATGAGTTCGACCGCGGTGACTCCGAGCTCGACCAGCGCGTCGAGTTGCTCTAACGCTGACTCGAACGTGCCGCCCGGGCTGAAGGTACCGACGTGCAGCTCGTAGATGACGTGATCCCATAGAGGGCGCGGTCGGTAGGCGGCGTCACTCCACTCGTATCTGGCCAGGTCGACTACTTCGGAGGGTCCGTGGACGCCGTCGGGTTGACAGCGCGAGGCCGGGTCGGCGACGGCGTGGCCGTGATCTAGTTGATATCGATAGTGCGTCCCGGGTCCCACGCCGGCCGTGGTGGCGAAGTACCCGCCGCCGAGATCGTCGAGGGTGATCAGATCGTCGCCGAGCTGCAGTTCGACGTGGTGGGCGTTCGGAGCCCAGAGACAGAAGCGAGTCGACGTGTCGCTCCGGGGTCGCGCACCCAGAACCTCGCCCGTCGGGTAGCTCATCGAGGTACCAAAATGAGACAACCTAGTGGCGGCACGGAAAGGTTCAATGATCGAGGCATATCGTAGGCGGGGACGACCCGCGCTTCGACGCCGCCGAAGTTACCGATACCGCTGCCCCCGTAGACCTGCGCGTCGCTGTTGAGTATCTCTTGCCAGAAACCACCCACGGGAACTCCGGCGAGACAGTTGTGGCGAGGCACGGGAGTGAAGTTACAGACAATGAGGGCCGGAGCGCCACTGTTCGAGTAGCGCACGTAGCTCAACAGACTCGACTCGGGGTCGTTCGGTCCGGTCCAGGCGAAGCCTCGGGGGTCACAGTCGAGTTCGTGCAACGCGGGCGTGTCGCGATAGACCCGATTGAGGTCGCTCACCCATTGAGAGATCCCCGCGTGGCGAGGGTCCTCCAGCGCCGACCAGTCGAGGCCCGACTCGTGGTTCCACTCCGCACTTTGGGCGAACTCTCCCCCCATGAAGAGCAGCTTCTTGCCGGGTTGAGTGAACTGCAACCCGTAGAGGAGTCGCAGGTTGGCGAAGCGCTGCCAGTCGTCACCCGGCATTTTTCTGAGCAGCGATCCTTTGCCGTACACGACCTCGTCGTGAGAGAGGGGTAGGACGAAGTTCTCGCTAAAGGCGTAGACGCTGCGAAAGGTCAACTCGCCATGATGATGGCGTCGATAGAGCGAGTCGTGCGAGAAGTACTCGAGCGTGTCGTGCATCCAGCCCATGTCCCACTTGAGGCCGAAGCCCACGCCGCCTTGGTGCACGGGGCGAGAGATTCCCGAAAAGGCGGTGGACTCTTCGGCGATCGTTTGCACGTCGGGGTGGTCGGCGTAGACGCCGATGTTGAGTTGGCGCAGGAACTCGATGGCCTCGAGATTCTCGCGACCGCCCTCTGCGTTCGGGATCCACTCACCGGGCGCTCGCGAGTAGTCGCGATAGAGCATGGAGGCTACGGCGTCGACGCGAATGGCGTCGACGTGATAGGCGCTCAACCAGTGCTCGGCCGACGAAGCGAGAAAACTCCGTACTTCGTGTCGGCCGTAATTGAAGATCAGGCTCTTCCAGTCCGGGTGAAAGCCTAAGCGCAGGTCGGCGTGCTCGAAGAGATGCGTCCCGTCAAACTCGGCCAAGGCGAAGGCGTCCGCAGGAAAGTGTGACGGGACCCAGTCAAAGACGACCCCGATACCCGCGCGGTGGAGGCGGTCAATGAGATTCATCAGGTCCTGAGGATCGCCGTAGCGTCGCGTCGGGGCGAAGTACCCGGTCGTTTGATAGCCCCACGATCCGTAGAAAGGGTGTTCCATGAGCGGCATGAACTCGACGTGGGTGAAGCCGTGGGCCAGTACGTGCTCGATCAGAGGCTCGGCGATGTTGCTGTAGGACGCGAGGCGCCACGGTTCGTTCGGGTCGCGTCGCCAACTGCCGAGATGGACTTCGTACGTGGAGGCCGGCGCGCTCAGCGAGGCCCCGGCCCCTCGATCCTTCATCCACTCCTGGTCGTGCCACTCGTAGCCGAGGTCCCAGATCACCGAGCCGGTCAGCGGTGGTACTTCGCTACAGAGGGCGAAGGGGTCGGCCTTGTCCAGGACGACGCCGGCTTGGGTGGTGATGGCGAACTTGTAGATGTCGCCGTGGTGGGCGGCCCCTACGTGGGTCTCCCAGATTCCCGACGTGCCGACCGGCGACAGGGGATCGACGTCGCGTTGCCAGCCGTTGAAGTCGCCCACTACCGACACGCCGAGAGCGTTCGGGGCCCAGACCGCGAAGGTGGCTCCCCCGTCGGGCATGAGGTGAGCGCCGAGCTTGAGCGACAGTTTGCGATGGGTCCCTTCATTGAACCAGTAGAGGTCATCGTTGGTGAGGAGAGAGGATCCCTCGGCCAGACTCAGGGCATCGTTCTTCACTTGCTTCACACGGCGTCCTTTCTCAGTGCGTCGATTAGTCGCAGCAGGGAGACGACGGCCTCGTCGCCCCGGGCCTCTTCGAGCGTGATGCGAGCGCGTCGGCGCCAATTACCTTCTACGGTGCCGGGTCGGTTCTGGGGCTGATCTTCTCCCCAGAGCTCCTCTAGGTCAACTTGAACCAAGAGGGCGGTACTCTGCGCTAGGTGCTCCAGGCACCGTCGGCGCGCGGCGTCGGTGAGTTCGCTGTTCGAGAGCGCCGAAAGGTGAAGCGCCGAAAACAGCGCCTCGCGATACTTTGCCCGCTGCACGCGACGGCGCTTCGCCTTCTCGGGGCTGAGTTCACCTCGCGACTCGGTGTCGTCAATGTCGTGACCCCATAAAAAGCTCGCGAAGCGGGGAATATCGTGGGTGGCCAAGGTAGCTAGTACTCCCGTGGTCGGTTCAGGCAGGGGGTCCTCGATCGTCGACTCGAGTTCGAAGACCCACGAGCGCAGCATGCGGTCCTCGGCCATGCGCTCTCTCACGCCCTCGGGCACGGTGCCGAGATCTTCGCCCACGACAACGGCGCCGTGGCGGTGAGCCTCGAGAGAGACCACCGCGTGCATCTCGTCGGGACGATAGGTGAGGTACGCGCCGTGCTCAGGGTCAGCGTCCTCCGCCATGATGTACAGGCGCTGGAGTCCCATCACGTGATCGATGCGAAGGACCGACGCGCAGTGCAGTGCGCGCTCAAGCATCGCGCGCAGGTAGTGGTAGCCGTCCTCTCTGATCCCTTCGGGATGGGGCGGGGGGAAGCCCCAGTCCTGGCCGCCCTCGAAGAAAGGATCGGGCGGCGAGCCGCACTTGGCGCTAGTCAGAAAGGAGCGGGGTGACCAGTAGGGGTCGAATCCCTCGGGGTGAGAGCCGACCGGAAGGTCCGCGTAAAAGCCCACGCCCGCGACGGCGGCGCTGAGTTGCTCACTCGCCACCCACTGGCCGTACGCGTGGTACCGCCACGTCGGATCCGACGGCGCGAACTCGGGTATCACCGGTGACTTGGCGACGACGTCCCGGCCCAGAGTGTCGATGGCGGTTCGAAACTGCGCGTACGCCATGAGCTCGGGATGTCGGACCATGAACCCCTCGAAGGCGGCCCGTCGCGGTGAGTTGGAGGAAAATAACGTCGCGGCCAGCGGCTCGAGTATCTGGCGGTGCAGACGGGCCACCTCTTCATAGTCAACGAAAGATGCGGCACGCACCGTCTCGAGGCGTCGTTGAAACGGTGTCGAGGCCAGAAGATCGCGCGCCACCTGTGACGTGGCGAGTTCTGGCGTCCTCGTGGGATCGATGAAGAGTTCGTTGTAGGCCAGACGACTCACCGGTCGATACGGACTCGGGTCGATCGGCGACTCGTCAAAGGTGGGGTACAAGGGGAGACCGCCCATCATGTCGCCCCCCAGACTCCTCACCCACTTTCCTAACTCGGCCAAGTCGGAGTAGCTGCCCACGCCCCAGTCCGACGCGCTTCTCAGGGCGTGCTGGGGCATGAACACGCCCCAGCCGCGCGGTGCGCGCGGACAGCGCGGCGCACTGACGATCAGTGACGTCACGCTGCTCGTGGCGCGAGCCGCACCGGGAAGATCCACCAACAGGGAGTGATAGCCGTACGGCAGGGGGTCCCCACCCGGCAACGACGACACGTGGTATCGGTGAAAGGTCTCTCCGGCCACGACAAAGTGTTCGGGCGCCTCGGCGTCGGCCAGTAGTTTCGTGCGGCGCACGCTGCCGTCTTCGAAAGTGACCGTGAACCAGGCCGCGCGCGCGTCGAGGTGCGCGGGCGCGTTGAGCGCGAACGTGAGCGGTTGTCCATCGCGCACCACGATGACTGGCTCGATCACCTGTTGCGCCACTCGCCGACGGCGATCGTGAATCAGACCACGCGCCTCGTGGGGCGCGTCAAGAGACTCCCCTAGTACTCGAAGGAGGGCTACGAGCACCTGGGGATCGGCCCGTCGAAGGGAGCCGTCGGCACCGAGGTAGCTGGACTGGAGCCCGCACAGGCGCGCTAACTCGTTGAGGTCCGTCGCGTCCGAGGTGCTCACGAGGGAGAGTTGAGGATGTCGAGGATTCCCCGAGCCGGGATGTCCACCCAGGTCGGTCGGGCGTTGGCCTCGTAGTTGAGTTCGTACATGGCCTTCTCCAAGAGGAAGAAGTCGAAGAGTCCTCTGAACTCCTTGAGGTCCTGTGGCAGATAGGACACGCCCTTCGATTTTTCTAAGTAGGCGTTGAGGAACGTGCCCGAGACCCAGCGATGCCAGAACGTCAACCACGCGTTCAGATTGTCAATCTCGTGGTCCTGCAGGGCGACCCCGAGATCTCGATTCAGTCGAAGTGCGGCGGCTTGACCGGCGTAGTGCAAGGAGCGCACCATGCCCGCCAAGTCCACCACCGCGGGCCGCTTGAGACGTCGTTGCCCGAGCGATCGAAAGGGCTCGCCCTCAAAATCGATGACGACAAAGTCCTTACCCGTCCAGAGAACCTGCCCGAGGTGGTAGTCACCGTGACCGCGTATTCGAGCGGCGTCGCCGGTCAAGGTGGTGAGTCGACGGAGGCGTTCGATGATTTCATTTTCACGAGATCGAACTTCGCTGAGCAGCGGAGAGGTCACTCGTAGTGTGGCGACCTCACGCAGTACCTGTCGCGTGAGGGTTCGAGCACCGTGATAGAGCGACTGTCGATCGAGTGAGGTCAGCGCTTCGGGCGCGAAATTGGGATCGTTTCTCACCGAGGTGAGTGCCTGATGGAGGTCGGCCGTTCGTTCGCCCAGCAGAGAAGCCCACTCGAGGTGAGGCCCGACGAGCGGATGGGCCGGCTCAAGGTCTTCACGGTGCAGACTGAAGTAGTCCGCCGGCGCCGTGACGTGGAGTTCGGGACTGTTGCGGTGCGCTACCGCCTCTTCCAGTCCGTGGGCGAGGGCGTCAACGACGTAGTCCCAGCCGTCGCTCTCGTGGGGAATGAACTCTTCGAGAACCGCGAGCGTCGCGGGACGGGCTAACTGACTATGCGAGTGATACTCCACGCTGCCGCCGACTCGAGCCGAGAAGGGGAACCGAGCCTGCTCGTCGAGGAATCGACCCACCTCAACCTCGGGATTGATGCCCTCTTCGAAGCGACGAATGAACTTGAAGATCGACTCTTCGCCGACGAGCACGGAACTGTTCGACTGTTCAGCGCTCAGAGGCGTAATCGGGCAGTCGTCACTCAGGCAGTCGTCGAAATCTCGTAGGGCCGACGCCGGTACGCCGACCAAGCGGCCGTGGGTTCCGGGCAACGCGCGTCGGCGAGCCAGAAGGTCGGCCATGGCTCGTACGAACCCTGGAGAGTACGTGGCATCAATCAGCACGCCGTTGACTTGGCCGGTGCGAATGTTGGCGATGATGCCTTCGGCGTGCCATTTTTCGAACTCTTCTGCTTCGAGGCCGCTGAGGTGCGAGAGAGAAAGCACGTAGCGCTCGGACCCTCCGAAGTCAAGGTCGACGTTGACGAGCAGAACCAGCGCGATGGGTGGCGAGCCTCGGCGTCGAGGTCCGTCGGTACTGGTGGCTGGCACGGGAATGACGTCAACGAGTGTCGTCGAGGTAATGGTGCGTGCCTTCTTCGCGAACCAGCGCCGCCGACTGAGGTAGGAGGATAGGAAGTTCTCGAAGGTGCGACGTGAGACTCCCGTGAAGAGCGACTCCCACTCGCCGGGGATGACGAAGCTCTCTCGCGCCGACGCCGACGCGGCTGGCTCGTTCTCCAAGAGAAACCAGTAGAAGCCGTGGGGCCCCAGGGTGATGAAGTAGGGGAGTTCGCCGATGGAAGGGAACTTTTGATTGCCAAACATCTCCGTGGGAATCGACCCGCGAAACTCCGACAGGTCGAGTTCGGCGCACTGTACGTAGCGCGAGAGGTTGAAGATGCACAGAACTGTCTCGTTCCCGTAACGACGAATGAAACCGAAGATCTTTCTATTGTCGGGACGCAGCATCTCGAGGGTCCCTCGACCGAAGACTCGATAGCGTTGTCGTAGGGCCACCATTCGGCGCATCCACCACAGCAGAGAACTCGGATTCTGATCTTGGGCCTCGACGTTGATTGCCTGGTAGTGATACTCGGGATCGACGATGGTCGGGAGGTAGAGGCGCTGCGGATTCGCATCAGAAAACCCGGCGTTACGGTCGCTGTCCCACTGCATGGGCGTGCGGACGGCGTCGCGGTCTCCGAGGTAGATGTTGTCGCCCATACCGATCTCGTCGCCGTAGTAGATGATCGGGGTCCCGTGCAGTGAGAACAGCAACCCGTTCATCATCTCGATGAGGGCGCGATCGTTGCCGAGCAGCGGCGCCAGCCGCCGACGAATGCCGACGTTGATCCGAGCCTGGGGGTCTTGGGCGTAGACCCGATACATGTAGTCGCGCTCTTCGTCGGTGACCATTTCCAAGGTGAGTTCGTCGTGGTTTCTGAGAAAGAGCGCCCACTGGCAGTCTCGAGGGGTCGACGGGGTCTCGGCCAGGATATCGACGATGGGGAAGCGGTCCTCCTGACGGGCCGCCATGAACATACGCGGCATCAGGGGAAAGTGGAAGGCCATGTGACACATGTCGCCGTCTCCCATGTAGGCCACGGCATCCTCGGGCCACTGGTTCGCTTCGGCCAGGATCATCCGATCATCGAAGCGACGATCGACGTGGGCCCGCAGGTCGCGAAGGAAGTCGAAGACCTCGGGGAGATTTTCACACGATGTGCCGTCGCGCGCATAGAGATAGGGCACCGCGTCGAGTCGAATCCCGTCGACGCCCATGGAGAGCCAGTAGTCGACGACGTCGAACATCTCCTGGCGCACGGTCGCACTGTCGTAGTTGAGGCTGGGCTGACCGGAGAAGAAACGGTGCCAGTAGTACGCCCCGGCAACATTGTCGTAGGTCCAGTTCGACGTTTCGGTGTCAGTAAAGATGATCCGGGCGTCGCTGAAGCGATCCGGGGTGTCGTTCCAGGTGTAGAAGTCACGGTGAGCGGTGCCGGGCTGCGCGCGGCGGGCCCGCTGAAACCAGGGATGCTCGTCAGAGGTATGGGCGAGCACGAGCTCGGTGATGACGCGCATGCCTCGCCGGTGCGCTTCGCGAAGAAATGTTCGAAAGTCGCGCAGGGTTCCATAGGAAGGGTGGACCTGGCGGTAGTCCGAGATGTCGTAGCCGTCGTCACGTAAAGGGGAGGGGTAGAACGGGAGTAGCCACAGGGCCGTCACGCCGAGGGACTGAAGATAGTCGAGCTTCTCGATGAGGCCCTTGAAATCACCGATGCCGTCACCGTTGCCGTCGTGGAACGCTCGAACGTGAAGCTCGTAAATGACGGCGTCTTTGTACCAACCGGCATCGGGATTGTCGGGGGCCTCGTCGACGTGCTCTCGCGTCAGTGATTCCTGCGCCCGGTCTTTCGTCGCTTGGTCCTGCGGCGCTTGGTTCTCGAACTCGGGTTCACCGCGCACGACGTCGACGGAGGCCACTAGTTCGTTCCGTCGGTAGTGGGTGACTCCAACGCGAATATATGACACGGCACGCCATGCGGGTCGAGCTTGACAAAGTTGTGCGTGCCACTCCACTCGAAGCGAGCGTCGGTCAACAGATCGTGCATGACGTAGCGCGCGTCCGCCTTGAGGCCAAGCGCCTGCGCGTCGAGATCGAGCCAACCGGTCTGGGGGTACCCGTGGTCAAGGTTGACGACGACCACAATGACGTCGTCACCGGTCTCGCCTACGCGAGTCTTGGAGTAGGCGATCAGTTGCTCGTTATCGACGTGGTGGAACGTCAGCGTATCGTTGAACTGGAGTGCTGGGTGATCACGGCGGATCTGATTGACCAAGGCGATGACCTTGGCCAGGCTCTGCTTATTGGTTAGATCCCACGAGCGAATCTCGTACTTCTCTGAGTCCAAATACTCTTCGGAACCCGAGAAACGCGCGACGTGCTCTTGGAGTTCGAAGGTCGGTCCGTAGATGCCGTAGTTCGCGCTCAAAGTGGCGGCCAGTACGAGGCGCGAGAGGAACGCGGTCCGACCGCCGTGCTGCAGTTCGTCGGTCAAGATGTCGGGCGTATTAGGCCAGAAGTTGGGTCGAAAGTAGTCCGCGACGGGCGAAGTGGTCAACTCTCGTAGGTACGACTCGATCTCCCACTTGGTGCTGCGCCACGTGAAGTAGGTATAGGACTGAGAGAAGCCGATTTTCGCGAGCTGTTCCATGACGCGCGGTCTCGTGAAGGCCTCGGCGAGAAAGATGACGTCGGGACGTTCACCCTTGATTGACGCGATCAACCACTCCCAGAAGGCAAAGGGCTTGGTGTGGGGATTGTCGACGCGAAAGACGCTGACACCCTGGGCTATCCAATACCGCACTACCTCGAGCAGTTCGAACCAGAGCGAACGCCACTCGAAGCCCTCGAAGTTCAAGGGATAGATATCCTCGTATCGCTTGGGCGGATTCTCGGCGTAACGAATCGATCCCCCGGGCAGATGGTGAAACCAGTCGGGGTGCTCGTGGACCCAGGGATGATCCGGCGACGTTTGAAAAGCCAGGTCGAGCGCGACGTCAATGCCGCGCGAATGGGCCGATCGCACGAGGTGACGAAAATCGTCGAGGGTGCCGAGTTGAGGGTGGATGGCCGTGTGGCCGCCGTCGTCGGCGCCGATGGCCCACGGGCTACCCGGATCGTTGGGCTCCGCGACGACGGCGCCGTTGAGTCCTTTTCTTCCGGTACGGCCAATGGGGTGGATGGGCGGAAGGTAGAGAACGTCAAAGCCCATGGACTCGACGTAATCCAGACGTGACTCGACGTCAGCGAAGGTGCCGTGCACGTGCGCACCGGTGCCGGTCGAACGGGGGAAGAGCTCGTACCACGTACTAAAGCGAGCCTTCGCCGGGTCCACGCTGACGAAGTAGGTCTCGGAGTTCACCGTTCGTGACGCCTCGGTCAACGTGTTCATTAGATCACTCACGCGTTCGGAGTAGATCGACTCGAACAGCGCCGCCGCGTTGCCGCCTTGGTCGGCCCGTGCGCCGCTCTTGGCGACTCGAAGGGCGAGCGCGCGCAGTTCCTCTGCCATGGCGACCAGTTCTCGTCGATCGCCCGCCTTCGCCCGCCGTGCTGCTTCGTGGAGTAGTTCCGCGCCGACGAGATACTCTTCACTCACGTCCTGACCGGCCGCAGTTCGCGCGCGTAAGTCGCGGCGCCAGGTGGAGTACCGGTCGACACTGGCGCGAACCTTGAAGCGATATCGTCCCAGTCGGTTGATGGGGAGGTGAGCGCGCCAGCGATCATTGAAAAGACTCTCCATCTTGACGCTGGACCAGCCCGCGTCGTCGTCGTGACGAAAGCGCACCGCGCAGCTCATTAGGTCGTGTCCGTCGATGAACGCGTCCGCTTCGACGCGCAGCAGGTCGCCTACGGCGGCGCGGGCGGGGCGCTTACCACCATCGACTTGCGGCGCGATACCGCCGATTACGGGTCGAAGGATATCCACGGGGAACGGCTCCGGCGTGACCGCCTCACGTCGCTCGCTCGGGCGATCAATACTGCTATCGCTTTCACGATGTACGCGGGGGGACGCCACGTGAAGCCACCTCCTTAAGAAGTCACTTACGACAACGTGCAGCTATCGTTGAAGCCTTTGCACTACTGAGTACTGTACCGGCCGATGCTTTGTTCACGGCAAACGAGTCGGTTCTGTGGGGTTACCGAGGAACTTACGACGCGTGTGCAGCATGGCCCTACGCTATCGGTCACCACCGTCAACGTAGGGTCGGGGCGTCGGTCGAGGTTGGCGCGAAGAACGTCGACCCTCCACGTTGAGAGGCCACTGCACCTCGGCCACCAGAACTTCTGGGCACTGGCGAAGGGCTCGGCTCACTATGACGTCCAGCTGGTTGTGCAAAAGGCGGTATCGCCGCCTTCGAGCGAGGGTCACGACACTCGTGCCCATCACCCTGCACCCGGCACCCGGCACCCGGCACCCCAGGACGTTGGCAAGGAGGCGTCGTGCGTATGTCTCGTCCCCCCGATCGATCACCTCTGGGTGGGTGCGCAGCGGAGGGAGTGGGATTTGAACCCACGGTGGGCAAGCCCACGCCGGTTTTCAAGACCGGTACATTCGTCCGCTCTGTCATCCCTCCGGGAACAACCCTAGTGGAGGTGAGTTCTACGACTTTTTACGAAGACGGTGCCGCGAGGCCACGTCGAGTACCGTCTTGCGCAGTCGCACCGACTTCGGCGTCACTTCAACGGCCTCGTCGTCGGCGATGAACTCAAGCGCCTGTTCGAGTGAGAATATGGTCGGCGGCGCGATGCGCTCGGTGTTGTCACTGCCCGAGGCGCGCATGTTGGTGAGCTTCTTTTCTTTGGTGGGATTGACATTCATCTCGTCGGAGCGCGCGTTCTCGCCGACGATCATCCCTTCGTAGACCTCGACGCCGGGGCCCACGAACAGCACGCCGCGCTGTTCTAGGTCGAGCAGCGCGTTGGCCGTCGTATCGCCACGGCGGTCCGCCACCAGCGTGCCCTTTTGGCGCATGCGAATGTCGCCGTACCAGGGCTCGTAGCCGTCGAAGGTGGTGTGCATCATGCCGGCCCCGCGCGTCTCAGTCATGAACTCGGTGCGGATGCCGACCAGCCCGCGCGCCGGAATGCGCCACTCCATGCGCACCCAGCCGGTGCCGTGGTTGACGAGGTCGACCATGTTGCCCTTGCGCGTGGCGAGCAGCGTGTTAATGGGACCGACGTACTCGTCGGGCGCGTCGATGGTGACGTGCTCCATTGGTTCGTTCAACTTCCCGTCGATCACGCGAGTGACGACTTGAGGTTTGCCAATGGTGAGCTCAAAGCCCTCGCGACGCATGGTCTCAATCAAGACCGCGAGCTGCAACTCACCGCGTCCCTGCACCTCCCAAGCGTCGGGACGATCCGTGGGTAGCACGCGCAATGCCACGTTGCCGACCAGTTCTTTATCCAGTCGGTCCTTCACCATGCGCGCGGTGAGGAGTTTGCCTTCGGTGCCAGCTAGAGGGGAGGTATTGATACCGATGGTCATCGAGAGACTGGGCTCATCGACGTGAAGGGGCTCTAGGGGCTCAGGGTTGTCGGCGTCGGCCAAGGTTTCGCCGATGGTGATGTCCTCAAAGCCGGCCACGGCCACGATGTCGCCGGGACCGGCGCTCTGGGCCGGGATCCGTTCCAGGGCTTCGGTGATGAAGAGTTCGGTCACCTTGGCGTGCTCCACGGTGCCGTCGATACGACACCAAGCCACGCGCTGACCACGCTCTAAGTTGCCGTTCACCACGCGACAGAGCGCCAGACGACCGAGGTAGGGCGAGGCGTCCAGGTTGCAGACGAGGGCCTGAAGGCCGTGACCCTCTTCGTACTGCGGCGCCGGCACGTAGTCGACAATCGTCTGAAAGAGCGGGGTGAGGTCGCCCGACGTGTCGTCGGGATCGAGCGAGGCCCACCCTTCTCGTGCGCTGGCGTACAGAATGGGAAAGGATATTTGGTGTTCGTCGGCGTCCAGGTCGAGAAAGAGGTTCTCCACTTCGCCCACCACTTCTTTCACCCGGGCGTCGGGGCGATCGACCTTGTTAATGACCAGCACCACCGGCAATCGCTTTTCGAGGGTCTTGCGCAACACGAAGCGAGTTTGGGGCAGCGGCCCCTCCGCGGCGTCCACCAGCAAGATAACCGCGTCCACCATGGCCAGGCCTCGCTCGACTTCTCCTCCGAAGTCGGCGTGGCCCGGAGTGTCGATGATGTTGATGGTGAGGTCATTCCACTTGACCGCGGTGTTCTTCGCGAGGATGGTGATGCCCTTTTCGCG
>JAOBWI010000002.1 GCA_025463285.1 Acidimicrobiaceae bacterium
CAAGGGCATCGAGCTCTACGACACCGCCAGTGGCGAACAGTTCACCGACGCACTTCTTGTCAAGAATGGCTACCGGGTCGCGATCAACTCCGGGCCGCCCTCGTTCGATCGCGCGCTGGCCTGGGCGCGTCAACTACGCGCGACCGACCTTGCGTGTCGGCTTCATCCGGCGCGACGGTCGGCCCGCGTCCTGTGCACACAGGGCCTACTGTTACGTTTGAAGCGAGAAAGACGCCCCCATGAGTGCAGCAGGCAAACCCGTCAACGAAGGAGCGCGCCCTCGACGAACTTCGGTCGTTGGGCCTGCTCGACAGTGAGCCTGCGGAGAGATTCAATCGCGTCACGCGACTGACCCAGCGTCTACTCAACGTGCCGTCGGCCGCCATCACGCTCATGGACGAGGATCGTTCCTGGTACCTCTCTCGCCAAGGACTGGACAACCCCGCGACGTCCCGCGAGGACTCATTCTGTGCGCACGCGATATTGGGCACGGACATCTTCCAAGTCGCCGACGCCACCAAAGACCAGCGGTTCTTCAACAATCCATTCGTCACCGGCCCATCAGCACTGCGCTTCTACGCGGGCTGTCCCTTCGCTGGTCCCAGTCTCTTCTGGGCACCCTGTGCGTGTTCGACACCCGGTCTCGAGTCCTTTCCGCCGACGACGTGTCGAGCCTTCGCGATCTGGCCCGCATGGTCGAAGGCGAGATTGTTGCCATAGATCTGGCGGTCGCTGACCCGCTCACGGGAGTTGCCAATCGGCGAGGGTTCGAGCTCAGCGCTCCTTCTCTTTTGCACGTCTGTCGCCGACGTCAGGTCACCGCCACCTTGCTGTTCTTCGACCTCGACGAGTTCCAAGCGGTGAACGACATGTTCGGCCACGACGCCGGCGATCAGGCGCTCATCGAGTTCGCCAAGTTGCTGCAGACGACGTTTCGAAACTCTGACATCATCGCGCGTTACGGTGGCGACGAGTTCGTCGTTCTCCTCGCCGATACCGGTGACCCCGCTGTATCCCTTGAACGGCTCCAGACCTTCCTCGCCGCTCGAAACGCTCACCCCTCCAGCGGCTACCCGCTCGGTTTCAGCGTGGGTACCACCGTCGTCGAGGCCACGTCAGATATATCGCTCGATGAACTGATCACCCGAGCTGACGCGTCGATGTACGAGATGAAACGTGCTCACGGGTGAGCAACTAGGACTGAACAGATACCTCCGTCGTGGGTTGTGCGCTGTGCAGGCGTTCCACCGCCGCGTCCACTTCCCCACCCACCAAAATGGCGAAACCGGTCAAGTAGAGCCAGAAGATAAGAATCGCGACGCCGGCGAAGGCCCCGTAGGTTCGTTCGTACGACGAAAAGTCCGACGTGTAGAGAGAAAGTGCCAACGACACCACGGCCCACAGACACGTAGCGAGCAGCGCCCCGATGCTCGTCCAGCGCCATGTGGGTCGCGGACGATTGGGCGCCAGGTGATACAACAGGCTGAAGAGGAGATTAATCAAGCCCAGCGCCACGAGCCAACGCGCGACCGTCCAGGCAAAACCGAACGCCACGCCGCTAATGGGCAGCGCGTCTTTGATGGTGATGCCCAACTGAGCGCCAAAGACCGTGAGCGCGGAGGCGCCCCCACCGAGGATGACGCCGCCGCCGAGAAGTTGCAAGGCGACGTAGCGCTTCTGCAAGAACGAGCGATCGCGCGGCAGCCCGTAGGCCATGTCGAGGCCCTCTTCGAGGATCACCATGCCCGACACCGCACTCCACACCGCCACTAGTGACGCCACAACGGTGGCCACTAGGTCGCCGCGCACGCGCACTTGGGAGTGCGCGATCGCTTTGGTGAAGACGTCGGCCGCGCCGGCGGGAAGGACCTTGGTCACCCCGTGGATCAGGTCCACCACCACGTTGGGCGGCAAGGTGACGAGCGCCGCAACGCCCAAGAGTGCGATAATCGTCGGAAAGATCGAGAGAAACCAGCGGTACGCGAAGGCGCCGGCCGCGACGTTGACACGGTCCACTTTCATGTTCTCCAAAGCGGAGCGAAACACTTCTTTCAGTCTCAGCCCACGTAACTCTGGGGTGAGCTCATCCGCCCGCGTTTTGATATCTGCCACCACCGTTTTTTCGATCGACGTTCGTTTCACGTGTGCTCCGAGTGATTTAGCTCCACTGCATCACGGCAGGCTGGACCGGTTAGAACACCACAGTGTAGGTTCGCGCCACGGTCGGGCTCTAGGGATGGTCTCCCTTGGTACTCCGGCAAAAAATGCGCCTAGGCGTCCACGGCTCACGAAAGGACTAGATTTTTTTCATGCTGTCGCACTACCACACCAACGTTGACGTGGAGAAGAACAACAGCTCTCACGCGGCCATGCTGCGAATGGTGGGCTTCAACAAGCGGGTCCTGGAGGCCGGCTGCGCGTCCGGGCACGTGAGTGAGAAGTTGAGCGCCCAGGGGTGCACGGTCGTTGGCATTGAGCTCGACGCGTCAGTGGTCGATCCGGCCCGACAGTGGCTCGAGCGCGTCATCGTGGGAAATTTAGACGATCCGTCTCCTTGGCGGGAGTTAGACGAGGAACTCTTCGATGTTGTGCTCTTTGGCGACGTCCTCGAGCACCTCAGAGATCCGCTCAGTACGCTGCGCGAGTCGCTTAAGTACCTCACGCCGTCGGGCATCGTCGTTATCTCCGTGCCCAACATCGCGCACGCCGACGTCAAGATCGCCCTCATCAACGGCCGCTTTCCCTACAGCGACGACGGTCTTCTCGATCGAACGCATATCTCCTTCTTCACCAAGGAGAGCCTGCTGAAGTTAGTGAAGGACGCTGGTCTCATCGAGGTGGAGATATTCCGGGTGACCCTACCGGTCTTTCACACCGAGATCGGTGTGGAAAAGGGCGACGTCGATGGCCAGGTACTAGAAGCCATCCTCGAGGAACGCGAGTCCGAGACGTATCAGTTCGTCATCAAAGCGGTCCGCGACAACGGTGATCGCTCACTGGAAGCGCTCGCCGGCGACCTCGTAGAGTTGACCGACAAGCTCTATGACCAGACGCGGCGCAACCAGATGTTAGAAGCCAAACTCGACGGTTTAGAGGAGAGAGTCGAGGCGATGACTATTCAGCGCCAAGCCGACGCGAGGGACCTCGCCCACTACCGACATCAAACCGACCTGATAAAGCGATTGTTGCCGACCTCTCTGCTTCGCTTCATTCGAAGTCGATCGACCTAGAGACTCGTCGTTCACCCCGCAGCGCCGGCCGCGCCACAAGACGCACACTGGCCGGTGGCCGTTAAGGCGTTCCCGCAGGTCGCGCAGTAGGCCGGGGGTCGCTCGGTCGGTCCGCAGTCGTGAAAGAGGGCGCGACTGCCGGGTAGGGCCTCTGCGCACCACACGCAGCGCTTCACCGCGACGACGTTCGTCGCGGGAGTGCGCGCTGTCGTGGCGAGCGACGCCGAGTCGACCGAGTCCGACGGCACCGGTTCGGCGTTCGGGGCAAATCCCGGTCCCTTGGTGGGAAAGCGTTTCGAGGACCGGGTCCCCAGGTCGGTCGGCGAGAAGCCCTGCGAAATCGGCGCCGCCTCGTGCGATTTCGAGCGTCTCGGTGCTCTGGCGGGCCGCGGCGTGGTCGACACACCGGTGGGCCAACGGGAGAAGGCAAACACGAAGAACATGAGCCAGTTGACCGCGAGACTAATCAGGAACACCGTCCACAGAACGCCGATGGAGGACACCCCCAGGAACCCGTACGAACCACCGAAGGCGAGGGTGTGGAGGTCTCGATAGAGATCCGCCACGCACGCCACAAAAAGGGCGAACGGAGTGAGCGGGAGAATGACCCACACCCACGGATACCCGGCCTTACTGATGATGGTCGCGATGGCCACGAAGTTGAGAACCAGGACCCCAATAGTCAGTCCCAGAAGAAGACCCCCGTTGATGGACCCGTACATCACGTTCACAGCAGCCATAGATCTCCCGTGCCACGTCTCCGCAGCGTTTTTAGCGATACGTGTCTTCGAGCGTAACTCGCATGACCCGCGAATCGACGTTTCTGCCTTCGTCGAGACGTCGGAAATACTCGGTTGCACCCGCCTCGTTAATGTGATATCACATAGATATCAATTAATGCAGCCACTCGTTGGGGGGAAACATGAGTCAGAACATTCAGCCGGTAAACGAACCGACGGCCGCGCCCGTAGGACCGACGGGTACCCGCGTCGTCATTCGCGAACGTGAAGCGTGGAGCATCAGCGGCTGGCTCGGCGTCCTGCTAATAGCCATCTGCATTGCCGGGGCCATCCTTCTTACCAACAGCTCCATCCAAGGACTTATCGCGTTGCCCATCGCCGTCGCCGTCCTCGTCCTCGGTTCGCTGGTCATCGTCCAGCCCGGCCAGACCCGGGTGGTGCAGTTCTTTGGTAGTTACGTCGGAACCGTTCGTCAGACCGGCCTGTCTTGGATACTCCCCCTCACCAATCACCGCAACGTCAGTATCCGGGTGCGCAACTTCGAGACCAACCACTTGAAAGTCAATGACGCCGAAGGCAATCCCGTCGAAATCGCCGCCATTGTGGTGTGGCAAGTGACTGACACCTCGCGAGCTCTCTACGCGGTCGACGACTACCGCAACTTTGTTCGCGTGCAAGCCGAGTCTGCCCTACGACACGTCGCCACCACTCACCCCTACGACAACCCCGCCGACCACGGTTTCTCACTACGCGGCTCGACTGATCAAGTGGCCGGCGAACTCGCCGAGGAGATGGCCCAGCGCGTGGTGATCGCCGGGGTCGAAGTGGTCGAAGTTCGTATTAGCCACCTGGCCTACGCGCCGGAGATCGCCCAAGCGATGCTGCGGCGTCAACAGGCCAGCGCCGTGGTCGCGGCGCGTTCCACCATCGTTGACGGCGCGGTGGGCATGGTGGAACTGGCCCTCGACCGACTAACCGAACGTGGGATCGTCGACCTCGACGAAGAGCGCAAGGCCGCCATGGTGAGCAATCTCATGGTCGTGCTCTGCAGTGACCAGCCGGCCTCTCCCGTCGTCAACGCCGGGACGCTGTACTCGTAGATTCGTGAGCGAACGTAAGCCCCTTCTGTTGCGCATGGACCCGGCCGTCCACGACGCCCTGGCACGCTGGGCGGCCGACGAGTTTCGCAGTTTGAACGCGCAACTCGAGAAGCTCTTGCGAGAGGCGCTGCGCGACGCGGGGCGGATGCCAAAGAAATCGGGGCCACTGCCCAAGCGCGGTCGGCCGCCTTCAACGTAATCACATATCTCCTCGTACAGTGGCCTTGGTCCGGGAGTGACGAGATGCGCAAAGTAGTTGCTATCAACTGAAGTCGCTCAAAGGCGTGGTGGAGAACCCTAAAGCGTTCCTCGTCGACATTGGGGTACACGGCAGCATTTCTTGGCGCGCTCGCTGCTCAACTGAGCCTGGTCGACGGGCCCTACCCGGAGATGGAGTTATACACCTCGGCCACCATCGGAGCGCCCAGCGTGACACCCAAATCGGAGAGGATAGGAACCAGCGTTTCGCCGAACGCGTCGAAGTCCTCTTGTGAGTCCCAGACGTCGAAGACCTGGATCGCACCATCAGACTCCAGGGCGAAGTGACTTGATCGCCCCTTGGGTGATCCTGCGCCGGCCGCTTCCAAACGGCTGATCGCCTCGTCGTACTTTTCGGGTGTGAATCCTTCATGAACAAAGTAAATACCTTGTGCCATCGTCAAGTCCTTTCTCGATCGATTGTCGATCAGTTGGCTCACGGTATCAGTCGGTGGCGCCGCGCGCTCGCCCGCGTGACGCGTCACCAAGCCGTCGCTCGATGTTCAAGAAATGCCGAGATCGGACCCGCGTTTGATGAGCTAGTGCCCATTGCCCTTGCCTTTGCCATCGCCAGTCGGTGGACCGGGTCCCGGGACTGTCGGGGTCGTCGTTGTTGTCGTAGACGACGTGGTCGTGGTGGTGACGGCAGAACCTAATCCCAACGCCCCCGCGAACAGTTGAAGATCGCTTTGCAGTACTTGACCTTCCACCGGACCAATCAGATGATTCGAGACGCCATTGGTAATGGCGCTTTCGGCGAGTTCCAGATCGATGGTCGCCTGCTGAGTTTTGCCCGCGGCGTAGGCGGCCTGGGCCAGTGTTGCTTGTTGCGCGATGGTCTGTCCCGAAGGACCAGCCACGTTCCCCGCCGTTTCCCCGGCCAGGACTTGGCTCTTCAAGGCATCGAGCGCCGCGGCGCCCGGAGGAACTGTGGTCGTCGTCGTGGCCGGTGGCTTTGTCGTCGTGGTCGAATCACCCGGTCCGTTGCCACCAGCGAAAAGAAAGAATGATCCGGCACCCAAGACGGCCAACACCACCACGGCTACGGCAACCGCCCGCACGCCCGAAGGAAAGCGGCGAGGCCTGTCGATCGGCGTCGCTGCAGACTTCATTACTTGGGTCTGGTCACTCCCCGGGCGACCTCCCGCTCCCCCTCGTACGAGCATGGCCGTGCGATCGTCCGTGCGAGAGGCAGGCACGGGCACGCGTGTCGTGGCGTCGCTGTCCAAGCCGAGCCACGGGGCGTCGTACGCGCCAGTCGAGAGAAGGGCCGAAACGTCGGAGTCCTTCAGGCGCTGGTCGGCTCGAAGAGTGAGCATGCCCGTCAGCACTAATTTCCACGGCACCGGGAGCTCGGCGGGTAGCACGATCGGTCCGGCGAGCCGGCGGGCCAGCACTTCACTCGGGGTTCCCTCGTAGACCCGCTGCCCCGTGAGGCACTCCAGCAAAATGACGCCCAGCGACCAGATATCAGCGGACGGTCCCACCTGGCTGTCTTCTAACTGTTCGGGCGCCATATACGAGACGGTCCCCATGGTGGCGCCGGTACTAGTCATGGCCGAGGCCTCGTGCAACTTCGCGATACCGAAGTCGCCGAGCCAGGCGTCGCCGCTGACCGAAAGCAAGATGTTCGACGGCTTGACGTCGCGATGAATGACGCCGCGTTGATGTACGTACGCCAAGGCGTCGGACAGTCGTGCGCCGACGTCGGCGGTTTCCCTCGAAGTCAGCGGGCCTTCGCGAAGTCGCTGCGCGAGCGTTTGGCCCACGATGAGCTCCATGACCAGGAAGGGCTGATCCTCAACCGAACCAATATCGAGCAACCGGATGAGACCCGGATGCTCAAAACTCTCGAGCGCGCGGGCTTCCTGGGCCAGTCGACGTCCGAATTCGGGATCGCTGGATCGAACGATCTTGACGGCCACGCCGCGACCGGTGCTCTCGTCGAACGCCTCATAGACGTCGGACATTCCCCCTCTACCCAGCAGACGAACGAGTCGATAGCGGTCGGCGAGGACATCATTGACAGCGGTCACGGGTATCCCTCAAGGTGCCTCAATCCTAACCCGACCAGATTTTTCGACGCTTTAGCCAAGCGTCGCCCGCCTGATGCAACCTTTTGGCCGCCTACTCACTCGGGCGACATCGCCGGACAACCCACGGATCCAGCGCTCACCTTGAGGATCTTCAGTTTTGACGCGAGTTCCAGGTTTGGGATCCATCGATAAATAGCCGCGAATCGTTCCGCTTTTGGTGACCGCGGCGTACACGCCATTTTGATCGCCGCTGATGGAGAACGCGGACCCCGTAGAGCTTTCGCCCCCGCGAGGGAGTAGCCAACCCGAAGACCTTCCGGCGTCGCACCACATTCGAAGACAATTTGCGGGTGGTCCGACGCTCGGCAACCTCGGTTGTGGTGCCCGGGACCGACTAGTGCGCTACAGCAATGACTGGAAGCTCACCTACATCTCCGTCAAGTGCCCTGCTGCACGTCTTAACCAGCAAAATTGCACACCCCACATTGGAAATCGATTCGGCACAGAAGAGCACATGGAGAACGCCGACGATGCTCAAGAGGGCGGCGATACTTCCCAGAACCTGGACCCAGAGAGTAGCCCTTGCCCAGTAGACGTCCGTTATCTGACGATAGAACCAATAGGCCGCCGTGCTCATGAAAACTACGAGTACGGCCCCAAAGCCATAGTGAATGTATTTCAACACCGCGTCAAGCGAATAGAAGTAGGAGCTCATAAGCACCAAGAGGGAGGCGGCGCTGTAAAACAAAAGTAATTTGCGCACCCTCTCGGAGCGAACGCCCCGGCCACCACACATTCGCGCCGCACGCATATTGCCGCCAGCGAACACCGCCCAGCCGAGCGTGTAGAGAACTGCGGTTTTTGCGTGAACGCCGTACTCGCTGATTCCGCCCTCGTGCCGGGCTAGCACATAGCCCGGATGGAGCGCGACGCCCACTCCCATAAAAAAGAGAAACGCGACTTCCCCAAAAATAACCCACCGCAACAAACGGCTATTCAAAATTACTCATCAGCTAAATCGACGTTAGCTTACGAGTTCGCGTCTCGGGCATCGCCAATTAGGTCCGCCCGTGTTGGGTATCTGCGTACGTCGTTCCTTATAAGCCGAGGCTCAACCAAGTGGTCCGCGAGTCGTGGGAAGCCGTGCGAGCCTCGAAGGCACTAATGACAGCCACCATGTCCGTAGCACCGTGGCCCGGCTCTACGGTCTCGGCAAAGAGGTCGTTACAGACATCAAGAAGTGGCGACACGCCTCCTTAAGTCCAGGCTGCGTCGACGACGAGTTGGGCGCTCGTGCGCTGGCTACCTGAAACCGCCGTCACCGTCGGTTTGTGGGGACATGAATTGACGCACAAGGTGGGGCCATTTTTCTGGTGATCGATTTTTGTAAGCTGAAAGGTACCGCACGAGTGGCTGGCGCAAGACCGGGTCAATTACCTCGTCTTGTTCCGGGTTTCGTGAGAGGACAAAAATGAGCAGGGCGTTTGAATTACGGTTCAATGTTTCCGACGTGTTGCCGTCGAACCAAGAAGCTGCCTTGGCGGCGACTGTAGTTGCGCCTAATCCGGGCGTGCCCGTACAGAAAAGCCTTATTGTCGCCGTTCCGGGCGGAAGCTACTCGCGGTCTTACTGGAATCCGGAGGGTTTGCCAGCGGGGTTCAATTTTTGTGAGCATCTGGCCAACCAGGGCTACGTGGTTGTTGCCGTAGACAATTTGGCAACCGGATCGAGCACCCGGCCTGAGGGCATGGCCATCACTCCAGAACTCATGGGCGACGCGATGCATGTCGCAGCTCGAGAAATACGGATGAGAGCGAGCGCCGGCACCTTGATCGAAAGCTTGGAGACGATCCAAGGTCTGGAGTTGGTCGGAGTTGGACATTCGATGGGGGGGCTGATCACGTTGTTGCAACAAGCCGCCCATGGCAGCTACGACCGAATCGCCATCCTTGGCTGTACCGTTTTCAGATCCCCTGACCAAGAAGGCATCTCCAATTCCGAACGCCTTAAAGCAGCCGTCGAACACATCCGCAACCTGTCAACGCCCGAAGAATCGAATGCCGACCTTGTGCGGCTAAGGCGAAATAGCCTAAAGCCTCTCTTCTATGGCCCATTCGTGGACGATCACGTGATGGCGGCAGACGAACAGACGGAGACCGTGATGCCGGTGCTTGCTGGCGCATGCACAACTGTCTCCGGATACGCAGCGGAAGCGGCCGGGAGGATCCGAGTTCCGGTCTTATTGGCATTCGGCGAAGTGGACGTTTCCTTCGCGCCACGTGATGAGCCCGGTGCCTACCGTGCCTGCGACGACATCACTTTATTCGAGCTGAGTGGCTCCGCTCATTGTCATAATTTAGCGCCCACAAGAACGAAACTTTGGGGTCGGCTGGTCGCTTGGCTGAACTGAATTTCATAGCGCTTTTCATGCGCAACGCAGGGGTAAAACCAGCAGCGACTGCACGCAGGAGCAGCGGAATCCCAATTAGATCGGTAACTGGCCTGATGGGTCGAACGTCAGAGCCATCGCCAGTATTTCAGTTCGATCTTCAATCACAAGTACTTCTACCGTCACGTCTTTGCCACCATGGACGAACTGCGCGCCCGCGCCGCCAACTACGTCAGCTATTACAACCACCAACGACGCTGCACCCAGGCCGGTGGCGTCAGTCCACTCGATACCAGTTATCGTTGGCTCGCGACATCTTCGGAAGTTGAGAAGACTGGGGAGATTGGGACGTTCGCTCATCTCGCAGGGAGAGAAGCCGTGAAAGAAAGTCCTCCAGCGAATATCAAAACTCGGCGCGACCAGTGCACCTTTGGAGTGACGCCGAGGTGAGTTGAAATACTTACGAGGTCTTGATCAGAGCTTTGACCTGGGCCATCGTCTCCGCGTTCATTTCCATGTCCGGATGCGCGGCTGCCGCGTGCACTTGGAGGTGTTGCATCAACTCTCCTTCGTCGGCCGTCGTGACCGAGAAGGGACAGTCCGACCCGGTGTCCGCGCATGTGATTGATGTGGCCATGATGTGCTCCTAAGTTTCGTCTCCCCACTAAGTATCGTCATTATTCGTCGGGGATGCAATCAGAATTGTTCGAATCTCTTGAGCGTAGAACGTTCTTGCGGGTGGTCAGATAGTGCTCCCGTATCAAGGCCCTAACTGTATGACCCCATATAGCGCAGGGCCGGGGGATTGTGAGGGCAATGGTTAACAAGTTCCGGCAGCGGTCTCGGTATGATCTTCTCGAGCATCTCAAGGCTGGCCCTCGTGGACTCCAGCACCGAATTTACGTCCCTTGACGTCCCCGAATTGGAGTAGCAAAGGAGCAGCTGAATGCGGTCGGGCGACGCCCAAGAGCAACCACCATATGGTACGATAATTGGTACCATAGGACCAGGAAGGTAGATAATGTCCATCACTGCCAGCGAAGCTCGGAAGAACCTTTTCCCACTGATTGAACAGGTGAATGAGAACCGCGAACCAATTGAGATCACATCCAAACGGGGCGACGCGGTCCTTATGTCTCGAGCCGACTTCGACGCACTGAACGAAACCGCATTACTGCTGCGCTCTCCTGCCAACGCCAGACGGCTTCTCAAAAGCCTTGCTCAGGCAAACGCCGGCGAACGCAGCGTCCACAAAATCTAATAGTGCGATTGGTTTTCACTGCCCTTGGTTGGGAGGATTATCTCTACTGGCAGTCGCACGACAAGGCAATGCTCAAGCGACTAAATCGTCTCCTGGAGGAGTCGGTTCGCAATCCAACCGAGGGCATTGGCAAACCCGAACCACTCCGCCACGTATTGGCGGGATGCTGGTCGCGCCGAATCGATGAGGAACACCGCCTCGTGTATCTCGTCGATGGCGGGGACATTGTCGTTCTTCAAGCCCGCTACCACTACGGGAAATGATGCGAAGGGACGAAGTAGGGCCGGTGGGGATCGAACCCACGACCGAGGGATTATGAGTCCCCTGCTCTAACCACTGAGCTACGGCCCTGCGGAATATTCATGAACTTGAGCTCCCAGAGCAGGACTCGAACCTGCAACCTAGCGATTAACAGTCGCTTGCTCTGCCAATTGAGCTATCTGGGAATGAATCGGAAAGCCTAGTTACGATAGCACCCGTCCGCCGAGTCACTGTTGGTCGAACCAGCGCTGCAAACGGTCAGCTTCTGGACTCTCTTTCACCGCGCGACGGCTCCGTTCGATTCGCTTGGACATACCTTGTCGCGATATTCCGTACGAACGAGCGATCTCTTCCATCGCCATTGTCTTGAACGTGTACTGCCAGAACGCATCGAAGTCATCCCCGGTCAGTCGTCGCAGTTCATCGATAACCCAGGCGGGAGCTTCGTTGATCTCCCCCGTCGGTCGCGGGTCCGCGACGTCCTCGAGCTCGGCCGACGCAAAGCGTCGTGACTGAAGCTCGCGACTGAGCTGCATGATCTCTTGCGCTTTCACTTGAGAGATCCCTAGCTCTTGCGCCACTTCCTTCTTGGTAAGTCGACGATCGAGGTGAGAACGCTGGAAGCGCTGGAACTTCAAGATGAGTCGCATCTCGGCATCGCTCAATCCCGCCTGCTGTTGCACCGTTTGATTGACGAGTTTGACGATCCAGTAGTTGGCGTACGTAGCGAATCGGTTTCCCTGCGAAGGGTCGAAACGCCGAAGGGCGTTAATGAGGCCCTCAACTCCAGCCGCTTCCAGGTCGTCGTTGTAGAAGCGGTAGCCACGCTCGAGCACCCGCACCCGCACAAGTCCGA
Source organism: Acidimicrobiaceae bacterium (assembly GCA_025463285.1). Lineage (GTDB taxonomy): Bacteria > Actinomycetota > Acidimicrobiia > Acidimicrobiales > RAAP-2 > RAAP-2. The sequence continues at coordinate 12,132 of JAOBWI010000002.1, forward strand.
ACGTCGCGCGCAGAAGCAACGACTCAGCTTCTTGACCTTTCTGTCGAGCTCGCAGCAACTGACGCCGGCGAGCGGCGTCGGTTACATCGTTACGAGCGATCTGCGCGCCAGCCGATCGTCCCTCTTGAATGATGGCGTGGAGGGCTCGCTCATCCTCAACACTGAGTGGGGGCAGTATTTCGAGACCGCCAATAAAGCCACGCGACCCGGTCGTCACGATGAAGTCAGCGAGGCGCGCTCAATCAACCAGTGACGCAGGTCACTTTCCGCGACGTCTCCTTGGGATGACTCAAGGAGTTCCTCGCGTTCCTTGACGTCACGAATCGTCGCCATCGCCATCTCCGGACTCACCCGACCTTCTCGCATGTCCCGGTTTAGACTCAAGAGTTCTTGATGTACGGCGCTACGCAGAAGTTGCGCCACGACCGCTGACACGTCGGCCGTGCTGTAGTTCCGGTCGAGCTGTTCGACCGACAGCTCGCTCAGCACTTGAGCGGCCTCGTCTTGGCCGCGGCGCTCCATCGTGTCGATGACTTCGGAGATTGATTGACCGGCGCTCAGCGCGTCGAAGATCTCTCGCTGGGTTTCATTCACGAAGTACGGAGCCACCAAACGTGACTTGAACGACTCGGGCCCGTGCACGTACAGGCGAAGGGCTTCGAGGCCGGGTCGGGGCATCCGCGGACGGGTCCTTGAGCGAGGTGGCGAGGGCTCGTTGGGAACCTCTCGAGCGCCCCGATCACGAGGTTGCTTCGCTAGGTCCGAGACTCGAGCACGCAGGAGGTTTTGGTCGAAGCCAAAGCGACCCACCAGATCTTGCACGTACTGATCTCGCACCAGGTCGCTCGGATGTTCGGCCAGTACCGCCATCGCCGACTCCGCCGCGCGGGCTTTGCCCTCCGCGGTCGACGTAGTGGCGCCACGCAGCACCCGCTCGAGTCGAAAGCCGAGGAACGGCAGGGCCTCGGCGATCACTTTTCTTAGTGCCTCGGGGTCGCGCTGGGCGAGGTCGGCGGGGTCGGAACCCGCGGGGAGTTGCGCCACGTACACGTCGACTTCGTACTGCTTTTCCCACTGATACACCGAGGCCGCGGCGTTCTGACCGGCGGCGTCGGCGTCGTAAGCGAGAACGATGCGGGTCGAGAAGTTCTTCATGAGACGAAAGTGATCCTCGCCCAGCGCCGTACCGCAGGTGGCAACGGCGCGGGGCATCCCCGCCGCGAAAAACGCGATCACGTCGGTGTAGCCCTCGCAGACGATGATCTCGCCAGATTTGATCACGTCATCCTTCGCGAAGTTGAGGGCGTAGAGCGTACGGCGCTTGGAGTAGATCAACGTTTCGGGGCTGTTCTTATATTTGGGCTCGACGCGCCCATCCGCACGAGGGGCGTCGCTCGAGGAGAGAAGTATTCGACCGCCCACCGCGATGGCCTTGCCGGCCGGGTCGAAAATGGGAAAGATGATCCGCGCCCGCAGGGCGTCTTGGCGCCGTTCGCGCTTGTTCACGAAACCAAGGCCCGTCGCGAGAAGCGCCTTCTCATTCAACTTCAGTCCGCTCGCCAGCGCGTCCCACTCATCGGGTGCCCAGCCGAGTTTGAACTTCCTCGCCTCATCGCCGCCAATTCCGCGAGACTTCAAATACTCGCGCGCGCCACGCGCGTCCGGGGACTCCAGCAATCGCTCGTGATACCAGGCGACGGCACGCTCCATCACGTCTAGCGCCTCGCGACGCTCTTTCAAGGCGGGCCCGGCGTTGGCGTCTTCGTGCAGTTCAATGCCCGCTCGATCGGCGAGAAGTCGTAGGGCTTCGACGAACTCCAGGTGCTGAACCTCTCGGACCCAGGTGATCTGATCACCCGAGGCTCGACAGCCGAAGCAGTAGTAACGGCCCTCTTCGGCGTTCACCGAAAAGGAGGGCGTCTTTTCGCCATGAAACGGGCATAGTCCCGTCCAGCGCTGGCCCGTTCGCTTGAGCGCCACCGTCTCACTGATGAGGGCCACAATGTCCGTGGCGGCACGGACTTGGGCAATCTCGCTCTCGGATATGACCATAGAAAGAAGGTACCGGTTCGCCCGTAGCATCGCGCCTGCTCCTCGGGCTCCTTCCCTAAACTCGTCGCAATGCCCGAATACGCCGTGGAGGCACTCAATATTGTGCGCACCTTCGCGGGGGGCGGCGTGCGAGCGCTCGACGACGTCACCCTTCACGTGCCCTCGGGCCAGGTGTTTGGACTGCTCGGACCCAATGGTTCGGGTAAGACGACGATGGTTCGAATTCTTTCGACGATTCTCTCCCCGACCAGCGGATCGGCGACCGTGGCCGGGTTTGACGTCTCGAAGCAGCCCAATCAAGTGCGCCGGCGCATCGGACTGGCCGGGCAAAACGCCACCGTGGACGAAAACTTGACGGGCTTCGAGAATCTGCGCATGGTGGGACTACTCAACCACCTCAACAAAGCGTACGTGGTAGCCAAAGCCCACCAACTTCTGGACGACTTCGGTCTGGCCGACGCTTCGAACCGCATTACCAAGACCTACTCGGGCGGCATGCGACGTCGACTCGATTTAGCGGCCGCGCTCGTCGCGGATCCGCCCATTCTCTTTCTCGATGAACCAACCACCGGTCTGGATCCGCAGAGCCGACAAGATCTATGGGCCATCATCGAACGCCTGGTCGAAGGGGGCACCACGGTGTTGCTCACTACGCAGTACCTCGATGAAGCCGATCGCCTCGCCAAGCAGCTAGTCGTGTTGGACCACGGCAAGATCATTGCTCAAGGGACATCACAAGAACTCAAAGAACAAATGGGGGCGACCGTGCTGGCGCTCAGCTTCGCCTCGACCGACGACGCTCTGCGCGCTCAACCACTGTTGGCCCCACTTTCGGACAAGCCCGCGAATCTCGAGGGATCAGTCCTCGAGATGACGGTTGACAACGGTCCCTCCGTCACCGCCGACGCCCTTCGTCGGATCGATAGCGCGGGCATCACACTCACCGGTCTCGCCTTGCGCGAACCCAGTCTCGATGACGTCTTCTTGAATCTCACCGGACACAAGGCCGAGGACCTAGGGGCGGAGACACCGGCGGCTAAAGGTCGACGAGGGCGACGAGGAGCAAACGCATGAGCGCACTTCCCTCGGCCGCGTCGAAACACTCTGCTCTTCGTTGGGCCTTCAGTGACGTCCTCACCATGGCGCGACGCAACTTGCTGGCGCTTTTTCGCATTCCCGTAGCGATCGTCTTCATGATCATCCAGCCGATCATGTTCGTGCTTCTCTTTCGCTACGTCTTCGGCGGCATCATCAAAATTCCCGGTTTCGACTACGTCAACTACCTCATCCCCGGCATCTTGGTGCAAACCACCATGTTCGGATCCGTGGGTACGGCGATTGGCCTCGCCGAAGACTTGCAGAAGGGCCTCATCGAGCGCTTTCGCGCCCTACCCATGGCTCGCCTCGCCGTGCTCGCCGGACGCACGGTCTCGGACCTCTTTCGCAATCTCTTGGTCTTGGTGATTATTACCGGGGTAGGTCTCCTGGTGGGGTTCCGCCCGACCGGTGGTGTCATCGCCTATATCCAGGCTTGTCTCTTAATGCTGCTCTTCGCCTACTGCTTATCGTGGGGATTCGCCTTCGTCGGGCTCGCCGCGCCCAACTCCGAAGCCGCCCAGGCGATCACCTTCCCGTTAATCTTTCCGCTGGCCTTCGCCTCGGCCATCTTCGTCACGGTCTCCTCTATGCCCGGTTGGTTACAGCCCTTTGCCAATAACCAGCCGGTCAGCCAAACGGCCATTGCCGTGCGCGGGCTCATGCTCGGCACGCCGCACGGTCAGTCGACCTGGATCGCTCTGGCGTGGGCGTTCGGTTCCTTGCTCGTCCTCGCGCCCCTCGCCGTCAACAAGTATCGAAAAGTCGCGTAACACTCTTCGCGACTGGAACTTGCCAAAGCCCGAGTTGGTCGATGACGAGTCCCGCGTGATGGTGCAGTCGGTTGAGGTTAGGAATTCTCGTCGCGCGGTTGGTTGCGAAGGCGCAGGTGACCTACTCCCTGCCCCCTCACCCCACGCCCTAGCGGCCATCGGTTTCCTTCGGCCATTAACCTTTCGGGGTGTCAAATGCGAGTAACTCGATGAGCGTCGACGCCAAAGATCCCCTCTCCAGCTCCCTCCTTACCCTGATGGCCTTGGCAATTGGCGTCATCGTCGCCAACCTCTACTACCTGCAGCCCCTCCTTCACCAGATCTCGAAGAACTTCCACGTGGGCACTGCTCGAGCGTCGCTTCTGATGACTCTCATTCAGGTGGGCTACGCCATCGGACTGGCGTTCGTTGTGCCCCTGGGCGATATATGGCCCCGGCGCCGCCTGGCCGTCGGTATTTTCGTTCTGGCCGCGCTCATGATGGGACTCGCCGCCACGTTGACCTCTTTCACGTTGCTAGCCCTCATCACCCTCGTCATCGGTCTCTCGTCGGTGGGTGGGCAAGTCTTGGTGCCCTTGGCGGCCGACCTGGCTGAACCGGCCCAGCGGGGCCGGGTGATTGCACGGGTCATGTCGGGTCTGTTGCTCGGCATTCTTTTGTCGCGCACCGTGTCGGGACTCATTGCCCAGGTAGCGGGTTGGCGAAGCGTGTACTGGGCGGCGGCCGGACTGCTCGCCGTAATGGCGATCGTGCTGCATCGCGTGCTGCCCGACGAACCGGCTCGTGAACACGTGCCCTATCGAAAGCTCGTGGCGAGTGTCTTCTCTCTCTACGTCACCCAACGCCAGCTTCGTCGACGCGCCTACTTCGGTATGGTGATCTTCGCTTGCAATAGCGCACTGTGGACGACGTTGTCCTTCTTGCTGGCGGGTCCGCCCTTCCACTATTCCAACGCGGTGATTGGACTCTTTGGACTCTTCGGGGTAGCCGGTGTCTTGGCCGCCAACGCGGCGGGCCGTCAGGCTGATCGCCAACGCGCACACGCGAGCACGATAGTCGCCTCGCTGTTGCTGCTCGTGTCGTTTGTCATCCTGGCGCTCGGTCGCGACAGCGTGATACTGCTCGCCCTCGGCATCATGGTCCTCGATACGGGGATGCAGGGCATGCAGATCACCAACCAGTCGGTGATCTATTCGATCCTGCCCGAGGGACGAAGTCGCATGAACAGCGCGTACATGGTGAGTGCTTTCGCCGGCGCGTCGATCGGTTCCTTTTTAGCCGGACAGCTCTACGCGCACTTCGGTTGGTACGGCGACTGCTGGCTCGGCGCAGGATTGAGCGTCAGCCTCTTAATCCCCGCGGTGCTATGGCGAAACTCGAGGCAGGTTGTCGCGCAGCTCAGCGTGGCCGACGTCGCGCCGTAGTACCGCGCAACGTCATCGGCAGCTCAACGATCCCGTGGGCGAATCGCTCCACCAACTGCGCGCGGACTTTCTGCGACAGTTCGATCTGATCAGCCTCGCTACGAATGATGGAGCCGGAGTAGGTGGCGAAATTCGCCACGACCTCATCAACGGTGCGTGGCCAGGTCCAGTCGATCGAGAAGTCGTGTTGGTCCACGAAAGGTCCCTCGGAGTCAAACTGCGCCCGCCACCCGCGCGGAGGCCGGTTGGCGTCGTCCTCTCGCTCGCGCAGCTTGGTCAGCTCGACCATCCACGGCACATCGCGACTAAAACCGTTCCACCACACCTGCAACGTTCCGTTGTCGCGTAACACCCGCGCTACTTCGTTGGTGGCCTCGGGTTGGGCAAACCAGTGCCAAGCCGACGAGGAGAAAACGGCGTCAAAGGACGCGTCCTCAGCGGGCACCGATTCGGCGTGACCTAACAACACCCGCACCGTGGGACTGTGTCGGGTGAGTACCTTTCGCATATCCCCGTCGGGTTCGATCACGCTGACCTTGGCCCCCAGGTCCAGGAGGAATCGCGTGAGTTTGCCGGTGCCGGCGCCCACCTCGAGCACCTTTAGACCTCGCAGATCTCCCGCTATCTCCTTCGCGCTCTCGGGAGGGCTGGGACGATAGAGGTCGTAGTTCTCCGCCACGGTGCCGAACTTGAGACCGCGCCCGTCGTAGGGCATCTACCTCTCCTCTGTCAACTTCCAAAAGTGTCGGCGTAGATCGTCGATGGTGACGCGCACCTGTTCGGTGGTGTCGCGATCACGCACGGTGACCGCGCGGTCGTTCAACGTCTCAAAATCGACCGTGACGCAGTACGGCGTGCCGATCTCGTCTTGACGTCGATAGCGCCGACCGATCGACTGCGTGACGTCGTAGTCGCACATGAAATAGGGCTGGAGAATCTGGAGTACCTCCCGAGAGACGCCCTCGAGTTCGGGCTTCTTGGAGAGCGGCAGCACGGCGATCTGGTAGGGCGCCAAGCGCCAGTCGAGCTTCAACACGGTTCGCGTCTCACCCTCCACCACGTCCTCGTGATAGGCGCTGAGCAGAAAGGCCATCATCGAACGCGTGGCGCCGACCGCTGGTTCAATGACGTAGGGGGCGTAGCGCTCGTTGGTCGTGGGATCAAAATAGTCGAGGGTCACGCCGGAGAACTTCGTGTGTTGAGTCAGGTCGTAGTCGCCGCGGTTGGCGATGCCCTCCAACTCGTCCCAGCCCCAGGGGAAGAAAAACTCGATGTCGGTCGTGCCCTTGGAGTAGTGCGAGAGGTCTTCTTGGGCGTGCTCGTGCTGGCGTAGCCACCCGGCGGGAATACCCAGGTCGACGTGCCAGGCGAACCGGGTGTCAATCCAATAGCGGTACCACTCCTCCGCACTCTCGGGCGGCACGAAGTACTCCATCTCCATCTGCTCAAACTCTCGCGTGCGAAAGACGAAGTTCTGGGGTGTGATTTCGTTGCGGAAGGACTTACCCACCTGGGCGATGCCAAAGGGTGGCTTCTTGCGCACGGTCGTCAACACGTTGGCGAAGTTGGTGAACATGCCCTGGGCCGTTTCCGGGCGCAGATAGGCGGTCGAGCCCTCGCCCTCAACGGGACCGGCCTGGGTCTTAAACATCAAGTTAAAGGCCCGGGGCTCGGTGAACTGAGTGGAACCACAGTTCGGACAGACGCCGTCGATCTTGTCCTCGCGCCATCGTTCTTTGCAGTTCAAGCAGTCAACCAGCGGATCAGTGAAGGTCTCTAAGTGTCCCGAGGCGGCCCAGACGGCGGGTGGACCGAGGATGGCCGCGTCGATGCCCACGATGTCGGTGCGCATCTGCACCATCGAACGCCACCAGGCCTGTTTGACGTTGCGCAACATGTTGACGCCCAGTGGGCCGTAGTCGTACGTCGAGCGAAAGCCACCGTAGATCTCGGCCGAGGGAAAGATAAAACCCCGCCGTTTAGCGAGATTTATAACCTTTTCCAGCAGTTCCGCGTCGAGCTCGGGCGTTGATTCCATCAACCAAGGCTACTGGACCCTTCAGCGCTCCTTAATCGGATGATGACTTGATTGGCCACGAGACGCGCCTTCGGCGTGAGCGTCACGCGACCGTGCGACACGTTCACCAAGTGCGCGATCTCTTCAAGTGAGTCGAAGGCTTCGAGCGCCACGCCGCGCGACGTGCGCAGGGCCAAGGAGTCGCGTTCGAACTGCTGGGTCGTCGCATCGAGGAACTCCTCTCCGCCGAGTGGCGACTCGTCCGCTTCGATCAGTTCGACGTAGCGATCGGGCGTGCGCACGTTCCAGTAGCGCCGTCCGTGTTGGTGCGAGTGCGCGGCCGACCCGAATCCGACGTAATCCCCGTGATCCCAGTAGACGTGATTGTGACGACACTCGTGCCCCGGTTTGGCCCAGTTAGAGATCTCCTCCCAGAGATAGCCCTCGGAGTCGAGGACCTCGCCGACGAGATCGTAGGCGTCGGCCGTAGCGTCTTCGTCGGGGTGACGACCAAGATCACGTCCTAGCGGGGTGGCGGGCTCGGGGGTGAGCGCGTAACAACTGATGTGCGGCGGCGCACTCTCGAGGGTCAGGAGGTCGCGCAGGGTGGCGCGAACGTCATCGAGTCCCTCGGCGCGCGAACCGACGATGAGGTCCATGTTCCAGGTGGCAAAACCGGCCTCCGTGACGGCCTCACTTACTTCGCGGTGGGCCATGGTGCCGTGGCGACGTCCGAGGTCCGCCAAGACCGCGGGCTGCGTGGACTGCACGCCAAAGCTCATGCGGGTGACGCCACCGTGGCGATAGGCACGGAGGCGTTCGACGCTGGCGTCCTCGGGGTTGCATTCGACCGTCACCTCGGCGTCGTCCGTACGAGGAATGGCCTCGAGGATGCGAAGAAGCTCTGGCGCGGGTACGCGCGACGGTGTGCCGCCGCCAAAGAAGACCGAGGTGGCGGGGGTCATTCCCCTTTTCTTGGTCGCGTCAATCTCCTCGAGCACCGCGTTGACGTAGCGCGCCATGAGGTGATCACGGTCACTGTAGGTGGCGAAGGCGCAGTAGTCGCAGCGGTGCGCGCAGAAGGGCACGTGAACGTAGACGCCGAAGGTGTCGGGCGGGGTAGTCAAGCAGGCACCTTACCGGTCCGGCGCTACTTGGGAGGTAGCGACAACGGGGCCGACGCTCCCGGAGCGCGCAGCCGTCGGCCGAAATGAGTTTCGATGGCCTCTTGGGCCAGGGCCATGACTTCGCCGGCGCCGGGAGGGTTGACCTCGCGCAACACGCTCGCTAGATCGCCCCCGACGACTCGACGCAATAGCAAGAGGGCTGGCGCTGAGAGCGCCGCGCCTTGACGACAGTCGTCACAGAGGGTACCCCCGACCTGTGCGTCAAAAGAGACGAGCGGAGCAGCCTTGGCGCAGTTCACGCAGACGTCCACCACGGGTTCTGAGCCGTCGAGGGCGAGCAGGCGCAGAAAGAACGACGCCGGCACGAGAGCCGGTTCGTACGAGGGATTGTCCAAGGCGAGGAGAACGCGCGTCAAGAGATCAAAGATCTCCTCGTCGGGTACGCCGTCACTGGGAATGGCGTCGACCGCCTCGACGACCGCGTAGCCGGCCGAGATCCGCGGGTACGACTCGCGCAGGGTGGTCAGTCGCTCGCGGTGCGTCACGTGGCGAGCGACGTAGAATTCACCGCGCGTCTTTACCAGGTCGACCTTGACGTACGCCAAGGTCTCGAGGTTGCCACCCAGTCGGCTGCTCGTCTTTCGCGCCCCCTTGGCCACCACGCGAACCTTGCCGTGGTGTCGAGTCCAAAGCACAACCACGCGATCGGCTTCGCCCGATTTGTAGGTGCGCAGCACGACGGCGTCGTCGTTGATCTCCTTCACGACGACGAATCATCCTCGCGGTCACGAAAGTGCGGTTTGCGCGGCGTGATACCCATGAAGCGTTGGAGTGCCACGCCCATGGCCACGAGAGCCGCCAGGACCAGCGGCACCACCAAGGGCCCGACCAGAGCGGAGGCGCCGTTCAAGGCCAGTGCCCAGAGCACCACGTAGAGGGCTAGCACGATGGCGATCGTGACGCGCAGCACGCTCACTCGTCGACGCCGCCGAAACGTCGGTCGCGGTGCTGAAACTCATCGATAGCCCGATACAGATCCTCGCGACGAAAATCGGGCCAGAGCACGTCGGTGAAGATCAGTTCGGAGTAGGCCATCTCCCAGAGCACAAAGTTAGAGATTCGATACTCGCCCGACGTGCGAATCACGAGATCGGGATCGGGCAGTTCCGGGTGGTAGAGACGAGCGCGGATCGTCTTCTCGTCAATCTTCTTGGCCGGTACCTTGTCGTGCACCAGTTGTCGCACCGCGTCCACGATCTCCGCACGTCCGCCGTAGTTAAAGGCGATGTTGAGGGTAAAGACTTTGTTCTTCTTGGTCAGTTCCGACGCTTCGTCCATGCGAGTCAAGACGCCCTTGGGCACACGCCAGTCTCGGCGGCCCGAGAAGACGATGCGCACGCCGTCGCGGTGAAGTTCGTTCTGACGTCGCTCCAAGAGTCCCCGATTGAAGTTCATGAGGTAGCGCACTTCATCGACGGGTCGGCGCCAGTTCTCGGTGGAGAACGCAAAAACGGTTAGAGCCTTCACGCCCAGGGCCATCGCCCCGTAGGTGGTGTCGACCAACGACTCTTCGCCAGCTCCGTGCCCCTCGGTGCGCGCCAGGCCGCGACGCTTGGCCCAGCGCCCGCTACCGTCCATCACAATGGCGATGTGGCGAGGCACCCGGCCGCGGTCAATCGACGGCGGCACGGTTATTGGACGCGGATCTGGCACGAGTAAAACCTAATGGGTCCGGTGGTCCTTCTACGAACGTCGTTTCGACCTCTAGTGTCGACAAGTGACGAGTTTCGACCCCGACGACGAGGCGCCGTTCGTCGAAGCCGAGGGGGACGTCGGAGTACAACTCGACGAGGACGTCATCGCCGTGGACGCGCAGCGAGCCCTCGATCTGCTCGACCACATCACTCGCGACCTTCCCGGGGGTGGAGAGAGTCGCTCGGGCCAGCGCGAGATGGTCAAGTCCGTGGCCTCGTCCCTGGCTCGACGACGCCACCTCATCGTCGAGGCGGGCACCGGCGTGGGTAAGTCGCTCGCCTATCTGGTGCCCTCGGTCCTGCTCGGCGAGCGGGTCGTGGTCGCTACGGCCACCAAGAACCTTCAGGACCAGTTGGCCCAAAAGGACGCGCCCCAGGTGGCCGCCCACGCTAAGGGCGTGCGCGTGGCCGTCCTCAAGGGACGCCAGAACTATCTCTGCTTGAACCGCGCGCAGAGCCTGGGGGCCGGAGCGCAGATGAGCTTCGACGATGGGGTCGAGGTGCCACGAGGCGTCGCCGACCAGATGCGACGAATCCTGCGCTGGTCCGGTGACACGACGAGCGGGGACTTGGACGAACTGCCCTTTGAAGTCGATTCACGAGCGCGACGCCAACTCTCCGTGACGCCCCAGGAGTGTCTCGGGCGAGCGCGTTGCCCCCAGGGGCAGAACTGTTTCGCCGAGTTGGCGAAGGACCGCGCCAACGACAGCACCCTGCTCATCGTCAACGCTCACCTGTACGCCTCGCACTTGGCCTCGGGATCGATGTTGCTACCCCCTCACGAGTACGTGGTCTTCGACGAAGCGCACGAGATCTTGGACATCTTCGCCACGCTGCTCGGCACCTCGCTCAACGCCGCGCGACTGCGCGCCCTCGCCACCAGCGCGCGCCCTCTCTTCGACGAGGACGATCGCGCGCGCTGTGACGAGCTGCTCTCCTTGGCTGATCGCCTGGCCGCGTCCCTCCTCGCCCAGTACGAGCGAGGCGACCTGAAAGGTCTCGATGAATCGTGCGCGGTGGAACTCGCTCGCTGCAGCGAGTTGGTCACCTCGATCGTCGAAGCGCTGCGCAGCCTCGAGACACCCTCGTCGGACGCGGAGTTCCGAAAGGTTCGAACCCTCGGTCCCGCCATCCATTTAGCCAACGACCTCGATCGAGTCAATCGCGTGAAAGACGGTGAACTCCTGTTCCTCTCTCGACGAGATCGCGAGATCGACGTCGAGATCTCTCTCGTGGACGTAGGACCGCGCTTGCGCGACGACCTCTGGGGCAACGTCAGCGCTGTTCTCACCAGCGCGACCATTCCCGACTCCCTCCCGCGCAGTCTCGGGCTGGAGGGCGTCGCGGTGGAACACGTGGCGAGCCCCTTTGAGTACGAGAGCCACGCCTTGCTCTACGTGCCCAATAATTTTCCTGAACGCAACTCGCCCGAGGCCGAGGCCGCCATTATCGAAGAGCTCGTAGAGCTGATCACGGCTGCCGGGGGGCGCACCTTGGCGCTCTTCACCAACCGTTCAGTGATGAACCGGGTGGCCGAAGCGGTGACCCCGCGAGTCGTCACCGAAGTGTTGGTGCAGGGAACGCTGTCGCGTGATCGGCTCATCGGAGAGTTTCGCTACAGCCACGAAGCCAGCCTCTTCGCCGTGACCAGCTTCTGGCAGGGCGTCGACGTACCGGGTCACTCGCTCAGCCTGGTCACCATCGATCGACTTCCCTTCAGCGTGCCGGGTGATCCCCTCGCCGAGGCCCGCCGTGAAAAGTCACCCCAACCCTTCATGGATGTCGACCTGCCGCGCGCCACGATGCTTTTAGCCCAAGGCGTCGGCCGCCTGATTCGAACCAAAGACGACCGCGGCGTGGTCGCCGTGCTGGACACCCGGCTGGCCACGGCGAAATACCGTGCGGTGATGTTCAAGAAACTGCCCCCCATGAAGCGCACTCGCGACAAGAGCCAGGTGCATCAGTTTCTTCGAGACATCAACTCCTAGCTAGCGACCACGTACGCGCAGGAAGCGTGGGGGCCCTAGTAGCCGAAGCGGTCGAGGACGTCGTCGCGCTTCTGCCAGCCGGGCTCCACGCGCACGCGAAGCTCGAGGTACATTCCCTCGGGGAGTTGACTTCGCGCGGCGATGCCCACGTCCTTTAAGAGCTGTCCGTGTTTGCCGATGACCATGCCCTTTTGGGACTCGCGTTCCACCAGGATCTCGACGGTCACGTGGGGCCACTCGAACTCGCTCACCCGACAGTGAATGGAGTGCGGCAGTTCCTGCTTGGTCTTTCGAACCAACTGCTCGCGCACCAACTCAGCAATCCAGGTCGCCTCGGTAACGTCCGAGACCTCCTCGTCGGGAAAGAGGAACGGCGACTCGGGCATGGCGCCTCGAAGATACGCCAGTAACTCGTCTCTCCCTTCGCCAGTTTTGGCCGACACGGGAAAGTACTCCACTCTTTCGCCGGCCGTCTCACTTTTCGTCTCGGCGGCCACTTCATCGACGGCTCCGCTGGCGGCGAGCAACTGTGCGGCCACCGACTCGCGTCCCGTGCGGTCAATTTTGTTCACCACCACGAGGAGTCGTGGTCCCTTTGCGCCCTGAGCAAGCATGGTGGCGATGGCGTGGCGGTCGCCGGGGCCGATCGCGGAGTTGGCTTCGATGACGGCCATGATCGCGTCGACGCCGTCGGCCGCGGAACGGGCCGTCTCATTAAGGCGCCCCCCCAAGGTGGTCTTAGGTCGATGCAGTCCGGGCGTGTCCACCAAGATGATCTGCGTGTTGTTCTCGGTGAGGATGCCGCGAATGGCGTGGCGCGTGGTGTGGGGCGAGGCCGCCGTGATGGAGACTTTCGCTCCGACCAGTTGATTCACCAGCGTGGACTTGCCCACGTTGGGCCGGCCCAGGAGGGCGACGAAGCCAGCTCTGGTCATAGGACCATCACGGGTTCCACCAGAACCTCTTCGATGCGGCGCCCGTCCATACGCACCACCGTCAAGCGATAGCGATCGGTCAAGAGCACGTCGCCCACCTCGGGGACGCCGCCCTTTAGATCGAGCACCAATCCGCCGACCGTGTCCCAGCCGTCCTTGGGCAGGTCCAGTCCGTACTCGTCGTTGGCGTCATCGATGTTAAGACGCCCACTGATCTCGATGCCCCCTTCGAGGTTGTGCTGCGCTTCGTCATCGACGGTTGGATCGGACTCGTCGGTGATCTCGCCGACCAACTCCTCTAAGACGTCCTCCAAGGTGACCAGACCGGCCGTGCCGCCGTACTCGTCCACCACGATGAAGAGGTGGCTGCGGGCGTTGCGTATCTCGCTCAAGAGGGAGGCCACGCGTTTGGTCTCGGGCACGAACTGCGCCGCACCCATGTGTTCACGCACCAAGGCGGCCCCCTCGCCGTTCGCCACCAGCCCCGCCAGGTGACGGAGGTTCACCATGCCCACCACGTCGTCGACGCCGTCGCCCAGAACCGGCAGGCGCGAGCGTCCCGAGAGAATCGCCAGGTCGAGCGCCTCACGAACGCTGGCCGTGTCGTTAATGTCGACCATGTCGATACGGGGCACCATGACCTCGCGCACGATGGTGTCACCGAACTCAATGACCGAGTGAATGAAATTGCGCTCGTCGGACTCAATGGCCGCGTCTTCGTGGGCCACGTCGGCCATGGCCAGAACCTCCGACTCGGTCATTCGCGGACTGTGGCCTCGGGGGCCCAGGAGCCCGATGACAAAATCGGCCACCGAGAGCAGTACCACCGAGACCCAGCGCACCGGCCAAAACCGCAAGATCTTTCCCACCACCGGGGCACTGAGCAGCGCCGCTTCGTCGGGGTGCTGCACGGCAAAGTTCTTGGGAATGGCCTCGAAGGCCACGAAGATCACGACGACTTCGCCGGCCGTCGCCACGAAGACCCCGGCCGCGCCGAAGAGGTGACCGGCCAAGACGCCGACCATGGTGGCCGAGACCAACTGGCAGATGAGCACCAGTAGTAACAAGGGGTTCAAGAACTTCTCGGGCGCTTCGGTCAACGAGACCAGCGCCTTGGCGCCGTGGCGGCCCTGCTCGCGCAACGAGCGAGCTCGCGACTTGCTCATACGAGTTAACGACGTCTCGGACATGGCGAAGAACCCCGAGAGCAGCAGCAAGATGGCGACGGCGAGGCAGAGGTAGGTGTCACCCGCGTGCCACACGGCGGCGACCATCATGCGGCGGAGCGGTAGTGGCGCGATAGCAGCTCGCGCTCGCGAGCTTCCATCCGCTCGGCTTCCTCGTCCTCGGCGTGATCCCAACCGAGGAGGTGCAGTATGCCGTGCACGACGAGCAGGGCGATTTCGTCGTCCAAGGAGACGAGATGATCGAGGGCGTTGCGCGCGGCCACGGCGGGACAGAGGACCACGTCGCCAATGAGTTGAGGAATCTCCGGTGAGGGCGGCTCGCCGGGTCCGCTGCCCCCGGCGTCGGGCACGCGGCCCGAGGGTTGGGGGTCTCCGTCAATGGGGAAGCTCAAGACGTCGGTTGGTCCACTCTTGCCCATGAACTGTTGATTGAGGTCGGCGATGGTGACTTCGTCGGCGAAGATCAAGGAGACCTCGGCCAGGCCGCGCACTCCTTCGTCGGTGAGCGTCCCCAGGGCCAACTTGGTCCACCGCTCGAGGTCGATCTCGTGGTCGTGTTGCTCGTCGGCGGCGTAGATGTCGATGGTCATGAGGAGCGGTCGTAGGCCGCCACGATGTCGGCGACGATACGGTGACGCACCACGTCTTTGGCCCCGAGGTACACGAAGCTGATGCCGTCGACGTCGTTCAGAATCTGATCGATACCCACCAGCCCGCTGCGCTTGCCGTTGAGGTCGATCTGGGTCACGTCCCCGTTCACCACGGCCCTGGAGTTAAAGCCGATGCGCGTTAAGAACATCTTCATTTGCTCGGGCGTCGTGTTCTGAGCCTCGTCCAGGATGAGGAAGGAGTCGTTCAGCGTACGCCCGCGCATGAAGGCGAGTGGCGCCACTTCAATGGTGCCGTTGGCGAGGAGTTTCTGGGCGCCGTCGGCGCCGACCATGTCGTAGAGGGCGTCGTAGAGCGGCCGCAGGTACGGATCGACCTTGGCCATGAGGTCGCCGGGTAGAAAGCCCAGGTTCTCCCCCGCCTCCACCGCCGGTCGCGTCAGAACGATGCGCTGGACCTGGCGTCGATGCAGGGCCTGCACGGCCTGGGCCACCGCCAGATAACTCTTGCCCGTCCCGGCCGGTCCGATGCCGAAGGTGATGATGGAGTTATCAATCGCGTCGGTGTAGCGCTTCTGGCCGGCCGTGGAGGGACGAATCGCTTTACCTTTCGCGCCGCGCAGCACTTCGTGGCGCAGCACTTCGCTCGGGCGCAGATCGTCGGCCACCATGTCGATGGTGCGCGCGATCTTCGCGGTGTCAAGCGCCTGACCACTTTCGAGAACCAGTATCAGCTCGTCGAACAGTCGCAACACCGTCGCGGCGTCCGGTCCGGTGACCGAGATCTGATTGCCCTGGACGCGGATCTTGGAGTTGGGGAAAGAGCGCTCGATGATGCGCAGATTCTCATCGCGTGCGCCCAGCAGCCCCGCCATGAGGTGGGTGTTCGGCACGTTGGTCGTGGTCGTCAATGCGTCGTCGGCCCTGGCCTCGGAAGTCATCCGGGCGGCCAGGTCATTTTCCGCCCGCCGAGGACGTGCAGGTGAAGGTGCGCCACCGTCTGTTGACCGTCCGCTCCGACGTTGACCACCAGGCGATAACCGCTCTCTTTAATCCCTTCGTCGGCGACCACCTCTTGGGCCAGCGCCAAAAGGTTGTCGAAGACGTGCGAGTCCTCGGCGCTGACCTGGTTGACGCTGGTGTAGTGCTTCTTCGGAATGACCAGCACGTGCACCGGGGCCTGTGGGGCGATGTCGTAAATGGCGAGCGACGACTCGCTCTCGGCGACGACCTTCGCGGGGATCTCGCCCGCGACGATTTTGCAAAAAAGGCAGTCACTCATCTAGTGCTCTCATCATTACTCATATTGCCCGCCGTCGAACGTAAATCCCCAGCCACCTGCCTGAAAGGCCAACAGCGACGCGGCGATGACACCCGCCGTTTCCGCGCGCAACACGGTAGGGCCGAGCCCCACCCGTCGACGTCCCACGTCCCACTCATCTTTGACCCATCCGCCTTCGGGCCCGACGGCCACACTGCGTAGTCCGGCCCAGTTCCCCGTCGCCCCGAGGTCGGCCACGGCCACCAGCGAGTGCACGTCTTTTACTCTGAGGGGATCGCCGATCACCACGTCGTAGGTCCGTCGACACTGGTTGGAAGCCTCGGCGGCGATGCGCCGCCACCGCGAAAGCGTCTTCTCTCGCGCGTCGCCCTTGAACTTAACAACCATGCGCTCAGCGATCAACGGCACGATACGACTCACCCCCACTTCGGTGGCTTTGGCCACGGCCCACTCCGCGCGATCGCCTTTCAGTGGCGTCAAATACAGCGAGGTCTCCGGGGTCGGAGGATCGAGGGTGATATCGCTCACTCGACGAAGACCGAAACTCAGTACCTCGTAGAGCGCCCACGAGCCCTGCCCGTCGGTGACCACCACTTCCTCGCCTTCGCGGGCGCGCAGGACCTTGCGCAGGTGTTGTTCGTCGTCGCGCTGGAGTTCGGGAGCCTCCAGATCGTCGACGTGGAACTGCGCCAGCGCACCCACGCGGCGAGACCACTCGACCAGCATTACTTCTTCGCCTTGCGGCGATGAAAGAGACCGCCGCTCGATTCGCGTACCGGCTCGTCGCGGTGAGCGGCCCACTGACGAAGGAGATCCTCCGAGGCGCCGTCGAGCTCCGTGGGCACGTCGACCACCAGGTGAATGAACAGGTCGCCTCGCCCGCGGCCGTGCAGGTGCTCCACCCCTTCGTGGCGCACGCGTTCGACCGTTCCGTTGGGGCTGCCCGGCTCCACGTCGATGGTGATGTTCTCACGCAGGGTGGGAACGGTAATGGTGGCCCCGAGCACCGCTTGGCTAAAGGCCACGTGGGCTTCGTGGTGGAGGTCATCACCGTTGCGAATGAATCGAGGATCGTTCATGACGCGTAGGTGCACGAAAAGCCGCCCGTTGAGGCCACCGCGTAAGCCCGCTGGTCCGCGGCCCGCTAGGCGCATGGTCGAGCCGTCTTCGACCCCCGCGGGAATCGTCACGCTCAAGGTCACGCCCTCGCGACGACGGCCTTCGCCGCGACAGTCGGGGCACGGCGTCGCGATACGCGATCCCATGCCCTGACAGCGCGCGCAGGTCTGGGACGTGACCATCTGTCCCAGGATGGAGTTTCGCACTCGGCGTACCTCACCCGTGCCGTTGCACTCTTCACAGGACACGGGTGTGGTACCCGCGGCGCAGCCCGAGCCGTTACAGGTCGAGCAGCGCTGGGGCAGCGTGAGCGTCACTTCGCGCGTCGCACCGAAGGCCGCTTCTTCCAGGGTGATATCGACCGACACTTCGGCGTCGGGACCGCTCTGGGGGCCCCGGCGCGCGTGGTTGTTGGCGGCCATGCCGCCAAAGAACATGTCGAAGATGTCTTGCACCGACCCGCCGCCGAAGGGACTACCAGCGCCCACGTCGGACCCGAAGCGGTCGTAGTTCGCCCGGCGCTCGGGGTCCGAGAGAATCTCGTAGGCCTGGGAGACCTCTTTGAAGCGCGTTTCGGCCATCGGGTCATCGGTGTTGGAGTCGGGGTGGAACTTTCGCGCCAGTCGACGATACGACTGCTTTAACTCGTCGGGCGAGCAGGTGGCCTCGACCTCCAAGATCTCGTAGAGGTTGGTGTTAGGCACGGGGGTCGTCTCCACCGAAGTGACGCGTCAGATGTTGCGACACGGCTTCGGCCGCCGCCATCACTTCGCGGTACTTCATACGGGTCGGACCGAGCAGTCCCACCGCACCGATCGTTTCACCCTCCAGCGACACCGGCGCGACGATCACCGCGCACGAGGACAAGGGTTCGTAGCCGTGCTCGGAGCCAATGGCCACCGAGATGCCTTTATCGAGAATGTCCTCAACCAACGAGACGACCAGCAACTCCTCTTCCAAGATGCCGAGCACCTTGCGCACCGTCTCCACGCCTTCAAAGACCTCGGCCACCCGTGACGATCCTCCGATGTAGACCTGCTCGCCTTCTAAGGTCGGCATCTCGGCGTGCAACACCGCGACCGCCTCTCGCACCAGCTTGGCCACCACGTCGTGACGCGACGGCACCTGCACCTTTGACTCCAGCGTGGTGCCGATCAACAGTGCGTTGAGCTGGCGAGAAGCCTCACTCACCTCGACGTGACTGGCCTCAAAGGTGGCCAGCACGCTGTGCTTGGTGACGGTGCCGTCGGAGAAGACTGTCACCAACAGGTGATGGCGGGCGTCTAAGTTGACCAATTGCACCGAGAGCACGCTGGCGTGACTGTGCCCCGAGCCGACGACCACCGAGGTGTAGTTGGTCAGGTGGCTGAGCAGAATGGAGGTCTGTTCCAGGACGTCTTCGACCTCGCCGCGCACGTGGGCAAAGAACTCACGTATCTGCTTCTGCTGGGCCGATCCGAGGATGCCCGCTTCCAAATGGTCGACGAAGTAGCGATACCCCAGGTCGGTCGGCACACGACCGGCGGAGGTGTGGGGTTGGGCCAAGTAGCCCTCGCGCTCCAGGGCCACCATCTCGGTTCGCACCGTGGCCGGAGAGACCGCTAGGTCGGCGCTCTGGGCTACCGAGGAGGAGCCGACCGGCTGGGCCGTGTCGATGTGCTCGACCACGACGGCCTCGAGGATCGTGGCCTTACGCGCGTCGAGGTTTCTCTTGGGTTGAGGGGGGGTCTTCAGGCGCCGGGCCATTGCTCTCCTTGTTAGCACTCGATTTTACCGAGTGCTAACCACCGTGCAGCCGCGTGCCTACAGCGAGGCCGCGAAGACCTTCGAGGCCGGACACGTGCCCCCAGACGCCTCAGGGTTACTCCTCCAGTTTGAGGGCGGCCACGAAGGCCTCTTGGGGAACTTCCACCCGTCCCAAGTTCTTCATTCGCTTCTTGCCCTCTTTTTGCTTCTCCAGCAGTTTGCGCTTTCGAGTGATGTCACCGCCGTAGCACTTGGCCAACACGTCTTTGCGGCGGGCCTTGACCGTTTGGCGCGCCACCACGCGTCCACCGATGGCGGCTTGAATCGGTACGTCGAACATCTGGCGCGGGATGAGTTCTTTCAGACGTTCGGCCATCTTTCGTCCGTAAACTTCGGCGTTCGAGCGATGCACGATGGTGGAGAAGGCGTCCACCGGTTCGTGGTTGATTAAGAGGTCGACGCGCACCACGTCGCTGGTCTCGTAGCCGGCCGGTTCGTAGTCGAGCGAGGCGTACCCCTTGGTACGGCTCTTGAGGGCGTCGAAGAAGTCGATGACGATCTCGGCCAGCGGGATCCGGTAGCGCAGCTCCACGCGCTCGGTCGAGAGATACTCCATCTTGGTCATCTCGCCGCGCCGGGACTGGCCTAAGTCCATGACGGCTCCGAGGAACTCGACGGGGGTGAGAACCGTGACGTCGAGAATGGGCTCGTCGACGTGGTTGAGTCGACTGGGGTCGGGCAGGTCCGTCGGGTTATCGACCAGGACCTCGGTGCCGTCAGTCAAAAAAGCCCGATAGACCACCGACGGCGCCGTAGCGATGATGCCCAAGTTGAACTCGCGCTCCAGCCGTTCACGCACAATCTCCATATGCAACAGGCCCAAGAAGCCGCAGCGAAAACCAAACCCCAGCGCGTGGGACTTCTCCGGCTCGAAGGTGATCGAGGCGTCGTTGAGCTTGAGCTTGTCAAGAGCGTCGCGCAGGTCCCCGAGGTCGTCGCCGTCAATGGGATAAATACCGCAAAAGACCATCGGCTTGGGATCCTGATATCCCTCCAAGGGCGCCGACGCCGGCCGGTTCGCTTCGGTGATGGTCTCGCCCGATCGCGCCCCGGCGACGTCGCGAATGCTGGCCACCACGTAGCCCACCTCGCCGGGTCCCAGTTGCTCGACCTTGATCATCTCGGGGGTGCGAACGCCGATCTCTTCGAGCTCGTGATTGGTCCCCACGCGCATCATGCGGATCTTGGTGTCGTGGTGCAGCGTCCCTTCGAGTACCCGAATGGAACTGATCACCCCGCGAAACTGGTCGTAGTAAGAGTCAAAGATCAATGCGCGCAGCGGCGCAGCGGGATCGCCGAGCGGAGCGGGGATGCGCTCGATCACGGCGTCTAACAGCTCGCTCACGCCCAGGCCAGTCTTGGCTGAAATCGAGAGGATGCGGGCGGCCTCGAGGCCGAGGACGCGTTCGAGCTCCTCCTTGCACTGCTCGGGATCGGCGGCCGGAAGGTCGATCTTGTTGA
>JAOBWI010000008.1 GCA_025463285.1 Acidimicrobiaceae bacterium
TACTAAACGTTGCGCTGTTGGTCGTGGTGGTGGAGCCGGATGTTGGAGAACCTTGAACGATCGCGACGGGGTTTACCGTCAGCGAATAATTCCAGTTGCCCGCATCGTTCATCGAGTCAGCATCGGAGCCTGAAATTGCGTAGGTATTTGCCGCGAGTGTGCCCGTCGTGGTCACTCTGCCTGAATTGCTCACTTCGAGACCCGCAGGTGTGCTTGGTTCAGTGGCGGCATAGCTCACGGTGTTGGAGTTGGCAGAGGTCGCTCCTAGAGAATCTACGAACGCCGCGCTGTTGACAACTGAGACGGCGTTCGAGGTGGGCGAACCTTGAGTAATGGAGTCAGCGGTGACGGTCAGGGTATACGTCCAGCTACCCGTATCGGTACTGGCGTCACTGTCCGATCCCGAGATGACGTAGATGGCGGCCGCCAAACTACCGGTCGTTTTTACTTCACCCGAGCTACTGACCTGCAGCCCCGCGGGGGTGCTTGGTCCAGCGGGGGCATAACTCACGATGCCGGTGGAGCCCGAAGCGGGTTCCAGTTGTGCAGTGAACGCAGCGCTGCCGGCGACATCGATGGTGCCCGCACTTGGAGCTCCCTGGACGATGTCTGCCCCTGAGGTTCCTGGCATCGCAAAGTTCATGGCTACGGAAATGAGCGCGAGGACAGCGATCCCCTTGGCGAATCGTCCGAGTTCTGCCCTCCAACTCATTTGGGCAACCTACTACGAAAGCTCTACTTGGTCTCTGGCAGCCACTCGGTCACAATTCACTCTTCGTTTGATCGACCCGAGGAAGTCCCTGTTGAAATTAAGAGTTGCGACGCTCTGGCTGGAGGCACTTCGGGGAGAAAAGGCGCCCATGATATCGTCGGGCCATCAGTAAGCCCACTTGCTACTTCGTGTGTCCGGACTACGACGTGGCGTCCGGTGGAATACGCGTGATCTACCGATTCGTCGACATTCTCAACTCCTCGGGAGTCGATGCCGTCGTCGTGCACAGATCGGCCAAATTTCGAAGTTCGTGGTTTGAAAACGACACGACGATAATTGGAGCAGAAACCGCACGCTTTCAGAAGGGCGATCTTCTTGTAATTCCTGAGTGGTATCGACAGCTCATCCCGTGGCTCGCGCCGGGTGTGCCTAACGTCATAATCAATCAAAACGCGTACGAAATGTTTTCGGACGTACCGTTCGAAAAGGGAGCCCCGGCGCCTCTCATGAACGCCGACACAATTGGAATAATTGGAATATCCGAAGACAATCTCCGATATTTCAAGCTGTGCTTTCCGGGCGTGCGCGTAGATTCGATCAGACTCTCGATGGATACGGAGCTCTTTCATCCGTCCCCCGACGGCAAGACCCGAACGATCGCCTACATGCCCCGAAAGCGGCTCAAAGAGCTAAATCAGATACTCCACGTTCTTGATCGACGAGGATCGTTGGATGGTTGGGAGCTGCAACCCATCATCGGTGTGTCAGAAGTTGAGGTCGCACGACGTCTCGGGAGTGCCGCCATCTTTTTGGCTCTGAATGATCGCGAGGGGATAGCGCTTCCATCACTCGAAGCGATGGCCTCCGGATGTGTGGTCGTCGGGTTTCACGGGGGCAGCGGGGAGGAGTACATGAAGCCGGACCTGTCAGTGCCGATCCCAGACGGGGAAGTAGTGTTGCTCGTCGAATCACTTGAGTCAGAGATGTCGCGCTGGGTCGAAGGCGACGAGTCTCAGCAGCAGATGATCAAGGCCGCGGTTGAATTTGTCAGAAGCACCTACACGCAAGAACGCGAGCGCGACGACGTCGTCAGGGTGTTTAGCGAAGCGTTGAACCGAGTTTCACAAATTACCCCCGGTACCGAACACTTGAATAAGAAGCTCTTGGCTGCGAATACCGATCAGTTAAACAGGGCAATTAAGAAGCTTCCGAAGAGTTGAGGGCTGCCGCTCGAAACTAGCTTCCTGAAGTCCGCGGCCTGCCCAGGGTTGATAGTTTTCGCCGCACGTACGACACTTCTTCAGGTAGTCCCCCCGAGAGGGCCAGCAATCCGAAAAACATGGCGGCGACGAGCGGCGCCCAGGCGACAGTCGCAATAGGTGCGTGCCAACTCCGGAGCAAAAGGTACCGCGCAAACAGTGTCACGATAACGCCGATCGCTATGGGCCTGATTGAGAGTTTCGTTAAAGACAACTTCGAACCAACGTCTCGCGCGTATATTGCACGCACGCCGAGCAAGGCAATGAACTCAGAGATCAGAGTTGCATTAGCAGCTCCATCGATGCCGTACCTCGGTATCAGGAGGAGATTTACCCCCACGTTCAATACGAGTCCAACGGCGCTCACGATGATCATTCGGTGGTGCTGGTTGCACGCCACCGCCGCGTAACCCAAGGCCGTGCAGAGGAAAGAGAAATAGCACGACGCGGCAAGGAGCCGTAACGGGGTTGTGGCTCCGAGAAAGTGGTGGCTCGACAAGATCTCTATCGCTTGGGGTGCAAAGAGCAATGTGATCATGACGGCCAGCACTCCCAGCACGGCGAGACTCTCTTCCATTCGCCGAACTAAGTTGGCAAACCGCTCCCCTGACGACGTCGCCAACAAGGGCATCACGCTCGTAGCAATTAAGGTCGGTATCACCACAATGAAGTTGGTGAAGTTATACGCCACCCCGTAGAGGCCTACCGCCCGCGCACTCGCCATTTTGCTCAAGAGCAGGGTGTCGGCCTTCAAATAGAGGAGGTTAATGATTTGGATTGCGCCGAGGCTTGCCGACAGCGCCAGGATCTGCCGCCAGCGACGGAAGCTGTAGAGTGCCTTGAACGGCACCTCCCTTCGAACCGCGTAGAAAGCGAGAAGACTCGCCACCGCGGTCGAGGCGAGATAACTCATCGAGCAACCGATAATCCCGAACCCCTTCGTGATCGCGATGACGACGCCCGCGACATAGATGACCTGCTGGATAAGGAGTATTCCTGACGCGAGATAGTTCCGAATCGACGACACGTAGTAACTCAGGGCAATCGTCTCCACTGCGTTAAAGGGAACCGAGAACGCGATGAGAACAATTGACCACCGAAGGGAGGGCGCCTTGTAGAGCACCAGCCCGAGAAGGATCAAGATCGGGATGAGAGCCGTGCTGAGAACGAGGCGAAGACCCAAATTCTGGCCAAGAACTTCCGAGGCGTCTTTGGGGGACCGGGCGATGTCGCGTCCCGTGATGGACGTTATGCCAAGGTCGGTCAACAACATGACGGAACTCACGAAAGTGAGCGCTATTACAAAGTATCCGTAGTTGACGGGTCCAACCCGATATGTAATCAGGCGGATCGCGAACGCCCCAAGAGCAGCCAATACAAGAGTATTGCCTCCGCCTGAGAGAACCGAAAAGGCAATACGGCGACCGGCGCGACCGAATTGGCCCTCACTTTCATTTCCGAATTCCGCATTTTCGGAACTGTCACTCATTCTGAAGAAGCATTACGCGCTTGGCTGGACGGCAATCCTTGGCGATGCCCACTCTTTCCGCGAAGAAAGTCCACAACACCAAGCGCGTCGAAAGGGATTGCAGTGGCTAGTAACGCAAACTCTCGCAGGTGAGCAAGATCTCGGAGTCGACGAGTCAACAAGGGGCGTAGTCGTCGAAGTGTCCTCAACTTTGAGTCTCCTTCAACGTCTTCGACCAAACGCAGTGCATTTCTCGTCCAGTAGTACTCATAGATCTTTGAACCTGCTCCACCCGCGCTGTGATGCGGCGTGTGGAACACGACCGCGTCAGGGACATAGCCGATTTTCAATCCACTTCTACGAAACCGCGAAGCCCACTCGCACTCTTCCCAATAAAGAAAGTACGACTCGTCCATTAACCCCACTGCCTCGAGCGACTCACCTCGAACCAGCATTCCCGCGCCCCCGGGGCGACCGGTCTCGATGGTTCCCGACGCATCCTTCGTGGCCACGTCTATTGAACTGAGTACCTCGAAGTCCAACGTTTCGAAGTCGAGTTTCGCACCGGCATATTCGATTTGGCCGGTCCCCGGATCAAGAATTGTCGGACTGACCACCGCCATGCGTTCGTCGTAGGCTAACGAATTCAATAATTTTCCCAGGCACGTGCTAGTTACCGACGCGTCCGGATTCAAAAAGAAATACGTGTCCACTTCATCACCCGCCAAGCGAACACCGTAGTTACATCCCCCCGCAAATCCAAGGTTGCTGACTTCGACAGCGATCACATTGGGAAAGTCTCGCCTGACAATATCTAGCGTCGCGTCGTCAGAGCCATTATCAACCAATACGATTTTCGTGGGTATCGCCGAGGCTTCCAGCGACGTCAGGCAAGCAGTTATCACTTTTTCGGAGTTGTACGTCACCACAATCGTTGCCACCGTCGCGGTCTTGCTCAAAAGACCGTCAACTCCGCACGTGTTTCTTCCCTGACGATCGCCATTTAACGACTCTAATCTCCGTATATTCGAATACCCTGTTCCGTTTATTTATTGAGATCAAAAGAAATATCTGGACCTCGAATCGGCGCCCAGACGGGCTGTGTCAATCATGTTCAGTGATATTTTCGTGACACTTACGAAACGAGGGCGGCGACACGCACGAGCGAGCCCAAGCTATGTGAAATGGCGTGATCGGCCGCCGAGCGAGCCGCCGAGCTCGGCCGAGAGGCGACTCAGCGTGAAAACATCTCCACGCGCCTCGACGGCACAGGATGGCGGAACACGAATTCACCCAGTATGAAGTCACGCGTCGAGACCCCGCATTCGCGTCACTCTTGATATCCAATAGCGATAACCGCGGGATTTCCGGAATCGAACTAGAGCTCTGGACAGCCCTTTCGGGGCCGTTAGTACGAATTGATGAACTGTTGAGGCGTCGTAGGCGGAGGTGTGATCTGAGACTGCAAATTTGTATTTCATGTACAAGGGCTCACTCAAAAACTTCTTCCTTGCGAAGACTGCACACCGCGTTCCTAAAGTCGCGACACTCCTAGCTGCGTCGTGCGTTTTGGTGGCGATGGTCAACATCGACGCCTCGGCGTCAGCGTTCAGCGGCAGAGATGCAAACGCCGTCCGCACGAAAGTGACGCTCGCGTCTGAATCGAGCGGGAGCCAGCTTTCAGGACTCGTAAAGCGCTGGACGACCGTTACAACTGTGGCACCTCCCGCCGCTACTCCTGTAGCAGTCACGTCGACCTCCGGTAGCACGGGTGGCGGAACTGGCGGCGGCACGAGTGGTGGCGGCGGCACGAGTGGTGGCGGTGGTGGATCAACGTCTTTGACGACCACCACGACGGTCACGACCACCACAACGCTCCCCCCAACAACCACGACCGCAGCTCCGAGCTCAACTCCTTCCGCATCGGTAGGCTTGATTAACGGAGCATCACGCAGCGTGTGCGCTGAGTTG
This sequence comes from Acidimicrobiaceae bacterium, assembly GCA_025463285.1. Lineage (GTDB taxonomy): Bacteria > Actinomycetota > Acidimicrobiia > Acidimicrobiales > RAAP-2 > RAAP-2. Next base: position 5,411 of record JAOBWI010000008.1, read on the forward strand.
GATTTCCCCGACACCAGCCTTTCCGCGCTCCAGACTGCGGTGAACAGTTGGAACACGCTCACTGGCACGACGACGAATTGCCTGCTGGCGTATCTGAACGGCGCCCCAACGTGGACTCAGTGGGTAAATCCGTGGGTGGCAGCGCCGCAGTATGGCTACGCTCCGTGGGTTGCCGAAAAACCTCAGAGTCGACAACTCATTTTACAAGTTGACCTAATCCCCGCCAGTCTCGAAAACGTAAGTAACCCGCTGGGCTGGGAGCAGTCCTGTGCTGCGGGAAACTTCAATTCCTACGCAACTCAACTCGGTACGAATCTCGTCGCCGCCGGCCTACAAAACTCGGTTATTCGGTTGGGCGCGGAAATGAACGGAACGTGGGAAGCCGACTACATGGGTGGTACGGCTCAGGAACAGCAGTTGTGGGCGCAGTGCTTCGACAACGAAGTCACCGGCCTGCGACAAGCGTCCGGAGCGAACTTCCTCATCGACTGGAACCCCAACGCGTGCAACATACCGTATTCGACCATCTACCCCGGCAACGCCTACGTCAACATCATTGGGCTCGACTTCTACGACGTTGCTTGTCAAACCCCCGGTACGGTAGTGACGTTTAGTCAACTCGCCAACGAAGGTGACGGGCTGACGAGTATTGAAGCATTCGCCACGGCTCAAGGAAAACCTATGAGTCTTCCCGAGTGGGGACTCGAATCATCCCCCGCAGGCGATGATCCCGCCTTTATCGATGGCGTTGGATCTGCCGTCCACAATGGCAACTACGCCTTCGAAGCGTATTTCGATGCCGGCGCACAAGGCACCATGGAGCTTGGATCCAGCACACCCCGGTCCTTACCTGAGTTTCAGAAGTGGTTCGCCAATTAGCGTTCACCAAATCTAGAACGAACAAGCTTGTGGTCATCGGACACGTCTGCCTCACTCAAGGACCCTGAAAATCTCGGTCATGGCCGCGATGAGGTGAGATGGGCGCAGCGTTCGGCCAATGAATCGCGTAACGCCATGCCCGGACAGCAGAACTACATTCAGAAGTCTCTGTACGATTAGGGCTGAGGACCGCGAGGGTTCTTGAACTCCAAGGCGCCCGACGCGCAACTTCTTAGTACTTACTATCTCAACAACGTTTGTCACCCAACCTTAGAGAGGCAGCGGCCGTGAATGATGCCACGTCACGAGGCGAGTCGTCGAAGGATCGGAGTCTCGCCGGACGCAATGTCTGTGTTGTTTACGATTGCCTCTTTCCACTAACGATGGGAGGAGCAGAGCGATGGTATCGGTCCCTGGTCGACCATCTCGTTGCCGCTGGGGCAAACGTCACATACCTAACACGCCGACAGTGGTCGACCGCGAGTCCAGAGTGGAATGGCGTCAAGGTGATTGACGTGAGTGGTGCGAGCGAACTCTACGACTTGAGCGGTGTTCGGCGTACCGCTCCCGCATTGGCATTCGGATTCGGGACATTTTGGTGGATGCTCCATCACCGACGCGAGTTCGATGCCATCGTTGTCGCCAGCTTTCCTTTCTTTTCACTCCTCGGGTTACGCGGCGCTCTTGTGGGTAATCGGACTCCAATCCTCGTGGACTACTTTGAGGTCTGGTCCTCGGACTACTGGAAGTCGTACGCCGGCGAGTTCACCGGCACGGTCGGCAGCGTTATCCAGAGACTGTGTATCGCAACGACACGCTTCGCTCAAGTCTTTACGAGTCAGAGCGCACAGCAGTTGCGCTCGCAGGGTTTCCGCGGCGACGTGGCAGTCCTCCCGGGCCTTCTTTCAAGCAAGTCGGACACAATTGAGGTGCCGGTCACCACTCCGCCAGATCCTCCGATGATTCTTTTTGTGGGTAGGCACGTGAAGCACAAAGGAGTTCGACTTCTTCCCGAGATACTTCGTGCGACTCGCGCGTCACTTCCGGAATTACGGATGACGATAGTCAGTGACGGTCCGGAACGACCCGAAGTTGAGAACGACATGGAGCATTTTGGCCTCAGCAACGCGGTGACGTTCACCGGTTCGGTATCGGATAAGACCCTTCGCAAGCTTTTTGAAGAAGCCTCGTGCACGATCGTTCCATCTCTTCGCGAGGGATACGGCCTCGTCGTTGCGGAGTCAGTAAACGTCGGAACCCCGGTCGTCGTCGCGAACAACCCGGAAAATCTTGCCACAAACCTTGTCGAGGAAGGGGTCAACGGCTTTGTAGTTGAACCATTGGTCGATGAGATCGCACGAGGAATTGTCGCAGTCGTGTCCCGCGGAGCTTCTCTGCGTGCCTCAACGTACGAGTGGAGCGCCCGCCACTCCGCTCACAAAAGTATGGAGCATTCCGCCCACGAAATGGTGGATCGACTTTCCTTGTTGAGTCACCACTGAGCAACGGCGCACGCAAGGTTATTCCCCCGCGAAACGACGGGAATCAGGCCTCTCGTAGCGCCCCGCTTTCTATGCACACCGGACACAGCTCCGAAGACTCTTTCTCGAACCTTCCTCCGAAAATCAGAGTTGCGTGCTCATGCTCATCTTTCGCAGTTGGCAACTGGGGCCGCGGCGAAGTCATGAGGAAAGGCGCGATGAGAGGCGCAACCGTCAGCACAATACCTACGACGAAGACGCTTCTAACGAACGAGGAGAGCGAAGAAGCCAGCGCGCTCGATAAGAACTCTGGGTGGTGGTGAAAGTTGACCAGTAGGGCTACAAGTCCAACAATCGACACAAAAAGGAGAACGCCGCCCCAAGCGAGAAAACGACGAATAAGCGATTCAACGGGCAGTTTCACTCGAGCGCTGCGAAGCCCCGAGGACTCTGCACGATATCGAAGAACAATCCCCGTGCAAAAAACGATGGGGCCAAGAATGCTTAGCACGCCCGCCGTAACGCCAGCGATCCAAGCAAGCGAGCCAACTTGACCAAAGGTGCGCGTCGACGCCGCCGCGAAAGCCCACAGGATCACAGCTGCCACCGTGGCAAGTATCCCCGGAATCGACGCGGCGGTCTCTGGACTCAGCAACATAATCTGACGGAGGTGACGCAGGCCATCGGAGAAGGTGCTCAACTTGGACTCGCCAATCCGCTCGGCGTATTTCGTCTCAACTTCTTTGATTCTCAGTTTTGCCCATGAACTTCGTATCAGCATCTCCGAAGCGAACTCCATGCCGGTTGACGAAAGCTTGAGGTCCATGATCTGTTCGCGTCGAAATGCGCGAAAACCAGATTGGCTGTCACTTATCGTCATCTCGTTCTTGGTAGCCTTTTTGACCAAGAAAGTGATCGCCGGTGTGCCAACGTAACGATGAAGCCACGGCATTGTCGCGGTCGTAGCGTCGTTCAACCTCTGGCCAAGAACCATGTCGGCGTCACCATCGAGTAGGGGCTTAAGAAGCCGCGGGATGGCGTCTAGCTCGTATGTTCCGTCGGCGTCGGCCATAATCACGAATTCCGTTTCGGCGGCCGCGATCCCTGATCGCAGTGCGGCCCCGTACCCGGGTTCCCGCTGGAGAATTACCTGAGCACCGGCCTCGAGGGCGGCATTGGCGGAATTGTCGGTCGAGCCGTTATCCACAACTAGTACTGAACCGTTGATTCCTGCGGCTCGCATGGTTTCAAGAGCGCGTTCGACACACTGGCCAACTGCGAGTTCCTCGTTAAGGCAAGGAAACACGACAGTAACTCCGACACCGTGAAATTGGTGGTCTTCCTCCGAATCGAGACTCTCTTCAAAAGAGCCGATTTCATTGGATAATTGCGTACCTTGAAGTAACTCGTCCTCGTCCGAAAAATAATTTTCGTCCAGAGTCTCGAACTCGCTGGCTGGCTTGGTAAACGTCATCAGATGACGTCCGGAACTCGAATTAGGGCAACAAACACTTCTCACTCCGCTTCAGCCCTTGCGACCTAAACAATCCCACAGCGGCCCATATTTGTCAAGTCGTTGTTTTTTGATAGTGAATGCGGAGTCATTTACTGGAAAGTTTGGACGTATTTGACAGGAAGTTGATAATAGGTAACGGCGAGGCTAGCGAGGTACGAGCAAATTTATCCAATTGAATACTCCCTCTTGCTTGGCCAGAGGGAGTGTGATTTTTACACCTCATATCAACTGCATTCGCCGACCAAACGAGTGTTCCGAGCGTTGGCGGACAACACCGTCACGATCGAGCGGCGTCAGCTCAAAACGTCGAAACCCCAACTATTTCTATTTGCTTCTTTATGTTCATGCCCACATCAACGACCTTGAAGAACGGCCTTCTAGATAGAGCATTTGTCGGCGTTATGTGCAGGATATGAGCCGCCAGTGAAGGCTCCCACCGCAGCGAACTTCACATCGGAGGAGTTCGAAGCCTCGAAGCTGTTTCGGTAACCCCAGTCGCTCGTCGCCAGTTAAGTCGGCAGATATTTTTCGAGGAGTTGGGCCGTTGCGCGCCCAATCCACGCCGAATAAGTCGCATTCATGTGAGCCCAGTCTTGATACACCAGATGGCTTTCGCCAGGAGATTTGACGAAGACGTCACATCGCACTTTCCCACAAAAGAGTTCACGAATCGGCACCGTTTCAAGATGGTCAATGGTGGCGACTTCGTTAAGGCCGACTGTCGTCTCAATCGCTTTTATCTGTTTTATTGTCAATTCGCAATTTTGAATTGAAGAAGAGTGCACAGTCAAACATGACTCTGGGGTGGCCGAGGTGAAATATGAATAGAACTGTGGGATCTCTTGCAGGAAGAGCACCTTGGCATGACTCGGTGCCAGCCCTTGCACCATTGACAAAACCTCGCCCGCAAATTGGGTGGTCGAAGGATACTCCTTGTCACTCAATTGGGACAGTGTCAGCCCCACCGGTATCACGACCTGGGGCCTCAGTTGCTTCGCGACTGAAATCTCGCCGTGCACCCATTGGCTGCAAGCGCTCGACCCCTGAGCGGACGTGACCGGACTGATCCAAGGGCCGCAACCATCCTTAGCAAGAAAGACGACTTTCCATTGGAGCATTTCGCCGGCAATGTTGAAGGCCGGTAACCAAGTGGAGGCTTGAGAGTCACCAAACAAGAGGATCGTTCTCGTTGCTTCTTTGTCCCCGAAGGCACACGTCGTGCCCGCGTTAGTTGGAATAGCCACAAGCGCTGGGGAAGATGAAACACATGGTGATGGGATCATCGCCGCCGCACCATCGTTGGCCGCCTGCGTCAGCGGCGGCAGCGAGGATGAAACGTTGGGCCCTTGTTTGAGCTTCGACGATGCCGTGACGTACGAAATCAGTTGTGCGAGGGTCGGACCCGCTGGCGCTGCACTCGCGCCCGAGAAACTAGTCGGCGCCGAGAAGATCAGAATACCCAGAAGAGCAAGGATGCCTGCTGGGCGCAGAACTCTTAGGGTTCGACTTGGCGACACGTTTTCCTTTTCGAAGTTCGAATCGCAAAGATATCACCTCAGTAGCCGAACTTGGCCTCTCCGGGCGAACTAGGAAAACAACTTTTGCTTGCTAAAGTGCCAAATGCCTTCTTAGAGACATCAATGCGCGGAGACTGGGAGTAATGAGAATCACCAGGACGATCGTTGCGTACGCGGGGGCCACGATTCTGACTTTCGCGTGTGCCAGTACAACCAGCGCATCGCCAGTTCGGGTTGGCACGAGCGCTCAAGTTACTGCGGCTGTTAAGTCGTCCGTATTTACAAAGACGGTATCCCCGGCGGTTGAAGCCACCCTGAAAGAGTTCTCGGGGTCTTCCAGCTTTGACCTAACTGGGCCTTCCACTTTTGGAGCATGCGATCCATATAACTCGGAGGCTTTGGCTCTTGCGCCAAAGCCCTGCTTTCTTGGAAACCTCCATGGCACGAAAACGATTGTCTTGGTCGGAGATTCAAATGTGGGAAATTGGGTGCCGGCGCTCAGCGTCGGCTTGTCCGATACTCCCTATCGCTTGGCTGTATTTGGATTCTCGAGTTGTGGACTAGCGAACCTGCCATACGCCCCCTCGTGGGGCCCTCTCTATGAGCGTTGCCGACAATGGCACGCCAACATACCCTCTGCGATTCGCGCGCTCCATCCTGTCGCCGTCTTAGCTGCTTCGGGCGACGTTGGAACGACCTACAGCAACTCGGTCTGGGTGAACGGCGTAAAGAATCTCTTCGTTCAGGCGACCCTGGGATCCCCGACGACACAGCGGATACTCATTGGCACATCGCCATTGTTCGGCGAATCGGTTGTCACTTGCTTGACGGTGCACGCGAATCCTCAGGACTGCTCTCTTGAGTACACGCCCGGCAGTGGTTACTACGGAGGAACTCTTTCGCGCGATTCTCAAATAGCTCGCGCGGCAGATGCGACGTTGATCAAGACAAGTACATTTCTGTGCTCGTCTGATACGTGCTCGCCCGTTATTGGAAATATTTTGGTCTACTCCGATGTCGACCATATAACGATTGCCTACAGTTCGTTTTTAGCAAAGGTCCTGACGAGCGCCGTCCTAGCGGCTTTGAAGTAGGACGTTTCTGTGACCGTCGTTCGACCGAGAGATCTCAGCGAGCGCGACTACCCCGCGGAATTTCGTCCCGACATTCAAGCGCTGCGAGCCCTCGCTGTTGCACTAGTCGTTCTCTATCACGCCGATATTCCTGGGGTTCATGGCGGATTCTTCGGAGTCGACGTGTTCTTTGTCGTCTCAGGCTTTGTCATCACGAACGTGCTGTTGCGTGAGAGGGCGTCGAAGGGCACCACTTCGATCCCTGGTTTCTACGCACGTCGCATACGACGAATTCTCCCCGCGGCAACAGTTGTTCTGATCGCCACTGTTTTTGCGACGTATCACTGGCTGAGTTTCATCACCGGCGCGATCAACGCCGACGACGCAAAGTACGTTGCCGTATTCATCGGAAACTTCCACTTTGCTTCGCTGGGCACGCAGTATTTCACCGCAACTCAGCCACCCTCAACTTTGCAACAGTATTGGTCACTCGCCGTTGAAGAGCAGTTCTACCTCGTGTGGCCGGTCTTATTCTTGTTACTCACGTTGCCGTGGCGAAAGTTTTCACCCGTCATTCGGTTAGTTAGCGCTCTTGTCCTAATCTTCAGCATCTCGCTGGCATGGTGCATCATCGAGACTAACCAAAATGTCGTTTGGGCCTTCTTCTCGCCATTGACACGAGCGTGGGAGTTGGCCCTAGGTGCGATATTGGCCGTCCTTGGGCGGCACTTGCGCGGTCGATCTCCTCGAGGTGGACTTGTCCTCGCAGTATCTGGTCTCATAGTCATTTTACTCTGCACCTGGTTTTACAGCTCATCGACGCTGTGGCCAGGCGCCGCGGCGATACTCCCGGTGGGCGCGACCGGCCTAATCATCGCCGGTGGATCCCTGCGTGGCGCGGAGAGGGCTGGTCGATTCATACGGTTTGCTCCCGTGCAGTGGTTGGGCAACGTTTCTTATTCGTTGTACCTTGTGCACTGGCCAGTCATCGCCATCGCAACGCAGTACTCCCTTGCGCCACTCCCCCTGCATAGTGAGATTGAATTAGTGGCTCTCTCAGTAGTGCTCGCGGCAGCCCTCTACTACGCGATCGAAAACCCCATCCGACGTTCAAGGTGGTTGGCCAATCGACGATTAGTAACCTTTGCTTTCGGAGCGGTATTAATCGGGCTTTCGTTCGCCGCAATCTATTGGCACTTGAATCACTACTCATAACCATTATCGAGAGGAACGTATGACACGAATACTCCTCTTGTCGTCGTACGAACCTCCGCCGGACGGAATCGCAAAGCACTCCAGCCATCTGGTCGACGCGTGGGACTCAGCCGGGAACACAGTTTTGGTCATTTCTCCTGGAAAGCAACGCTTGGATGAGGCCACGCCCACGGGTTCGAACTCGAAGATTGCTCGTATTCTGCGGCTGATTCCACGACGTCGCGTCTGGAAAGAGATCGTCACGTTTGAACCAGAAGTTGTGGTTGTTCAGTTTGCCATCGCTGCACTGAACATAAATCTCTGGTCAGTCATGAGCCTCTGCAAGCGGTTTTCCACTATGGGCATTCCGATCGTGGTCGCATATCACGAGGCGAATCGCGAGTACAACATGCTCGGACTTCTTACTCGGCGGATCTATCGAGCCATGGCTCGCGTAACGGACGTGCCCGTAGTCTTTTCCTCTGCGGGTCGACAAGCCTTGATCGACCACCGTCTTTTTAGTCAAGTCGTGGAGGTTCCACTCGGGACGACAGGAGTGACGGAGATATCGGACGAAGACGTCGCGAGGGTGAAAGACCTTTACCTTCTGAGAAAGCCCTTCGTTCTTACTCTCGGTTTTACGAACTTCGACAAGGGCGCGGACGTGCTCATCGAAGCTGCCAGCACCATCGCGGACAACCAAGGCAATGACGTGCAGTTCCTGATCGCCGGCTCACCTCGCAAGCGACGAGGGCTCTTTCGTGTCATGGAACGTCGTGATCTTAAGTGCCAGCGGTTGCTCGAAAGTCGCGCGGGCGAGATACCAAACGTTGACATTGCTTTCAGCGACTATGTCGCGCAAGAAAATGTTGCAGCCTTGATGTTCGCCGCGGACGTCGTAGTCCTGCCGTACCGAAGAATTTCTCAGAGTGGCGTCGCTAATCTCGCGCTCTCGAGTCAGTCCGTCATCGTAAGTTCGGATCTTCCCGGATTGCGAAGTGACCTCGCAGAGACAGCAATGTACGTCGCTGTCGGTGATGCCCAAGCCATGGCAGTGCAGATAGCGGGGCTACTGGGAGAGGGTAAGGCCTCGATTCGCGGCAATATGCGTCGACTAACCGGCGAGCGCGCCGCAAAAAACACGTACGCGATGGTGGCGAAAAGCATCTTGTCGGCGGGCTTGGCGCATCGCGACGCGAAATCCACGACCTGAGGCGCTTTCAGATCAGCACTCAGCGCCGGCCGCCAACAGTCGATGGCGTGAGCAAAAGCGTCACAAGTGAGCAGCCTCTCGAAGATGTCCGGTTACGTACGGGGTCTGGCTAGTTCATGAAGAACTCCTGCGCCGACCGCGAGGTGGTCAAGAAGTACGAGCCCCGGGAGTTCTTCGTTCCGATGTCGCCATATCGGTACAAGCAACAGCAGCGGATACCATCGCCACTTCACTGTGAGCGGCAGCCCAAGCAAGAAAATGGCGTACACAAACGGCACTGAGTTTTGTCGTGCTGCCTGCCCGACGCGATGAGGATGTTTACGGAGAAGTCGACAGGCTCCCTCGCCATAGAAGAATGAACGGCGAATCTGACGTTTCGCGGTGCCCCAGTCATGTCGAATAACGGCATCGGGCACCCACCGAAGTCGATAACCACTGTCGGTCAGTCTCCACGTGAAGTCCATGTCCTCTGCCGAACCAAATGATTCATCGAAACCATTCACCGCATCGAAGGCTTCACGACGAAAAGCCAAGTTGCCCGTCATGGCCATAGGTACATATTTCGAGTCCGTGTTCCCCAGCCAGCGTGTCCCCGAGTAGATACTCTTGCCGATTGCCTTTACGGGCCCGCACGACACGAACTCGCCTTCAGTCAATATTGGCGCGAGCAACTTTTCAAGCCACCCCTCGTTGGGCAAGCAGCCCGAGTCAGTAAAGACAATGATGTCGCCCTCGGAACTTCGAACACCAACGTTGCGCTGGTGGGCGATGGTGACTCGAGCACCGTGTGGTTGCTCATAGTCAATCCACCTCGCCCACTCGTGGGATGTTCGTATATCGTCCAGCGCCCCATTCGAGGCATCGACCACCAGGACATTGTCAATCAAGTTCCCAACAAAGGGCGCCAAGGCGTCAAGAGTCGACGCGAGAAGTCTTTCGCCCTTATTGACGATCACAACAGACGTTGTGAGAGTCTTGCTTACCGGGTTGGTTGACTCGTCGATTGGGCTCACATCCTCACCTTCATTCGAACATAGAGAGAGTTGTCTCAGTGATACACACGGGTGGAGCCAGTCGAATACACAACGTAGAAATTCTTGTTGAAGAATGGAACGTTTGACTGATAGTCAGTGTAATACTCTCCGTCTGGCGTCTCAGCTTGCGTGATGTGGTTGTCCAAGACGGGAGTGGACACGTAAATGTATGACTCCACATCCACCTCGGGCGGAACAATCTCGTCCACTAAGAGATACTTTCCTGGTTGAGAAAGCAGCACCAGTTGCCCGAACAGATCAGTTTGGACGACGTTTTGTGAGTTTGCATGGTTGCGCAACCATCCGGCGGTGACGAATTCTGTCGTCGACACAGTGAACTGCTGAGCGTTCAAGCCGCGGGCCGTGAGCGACCCCGGCGGAAACCCGCCAAAGAACAAAGTGCCTAGTCCGGTCGCCCACAGAAGGAAAATGCCCACGACTGTGGTGCCCACGACCATGCTCGCCCGTGCGAAACGCTCTCCCAGACGCGCAAGAGAGGATACGAGATCATCGAGGTACATGGTGAGTGGGACGGCGAGCAAGATCGCGGTGACGATGGCTGCTCGCTCCGGACTGTAGATGGCGGCGAGTGTGCCCGACACGCGTGAGAGACCCCCAATGAGTAGGCCCGCAACGCCCAAACCGACGAGATCAGCGCTGTATAGGTCGGACTGACGTCGCCCGAGACGAATAAGGCCATAGAGCAAACTCAGACCCAGCAGAACCCAGAGTCCGTCATCGAGCACCTGGTTGATCACATTCCACGACCGCGACAAGCCGGGGACCACACCTGGCGAAGGGGGGGCCGTCTTGGTCCGGAGATGAACCGAACCCGAACCCGGAAAGGCCACCATCCACGGGTCGGACTTCCGAAAGTCGTGAACCAATACTTTTTCGAATCTTGAGGGGGACAGGCTGACACCTTGAGCCGTGGAAGTCTTCAGCCCAATGCCATTGATGCTAAAGGCGCTGGCCGAATTGGCCAAAGCATTATTTCGCGTAATAACGAGATTCCACCCAAGCGCGGACGCGAGAGCGACGATGACAAGTGCTGAGTTGAGAACGTTTCGCGAACGAACGTGACTCCGATGTTCTTGCACTCTCGATCGCCTGGTCCCCAGCCGTCCTTGCGACCACACCCAACCCACGCTCCACGCGATGAGCATGGTTCCAGCGAGAAGATATGACGTGGTGTAGTGAGTGAACGAAATCGTCACCACTAACAGCCCAATGACGACCTGAGCCGGACGGACCGCAATAGTGCGATCGAAAATCACCGTCACGAGAGCAGTAAACAATGTGGCGGCCATCGCCTGGCGAGTGATACTCACCAAGATGGATGAGAAAGCCACGCTCGAAACAATGATCCCCGTGACGACACCAAAGGCAAGCCCGGGACGGGGCGGGACTCGTCGTCCATTGTTTATCCATCGAGGGACGTTTTGAATTGTTGAGAACACCGCAAGAGGAACAAGAGCCAATATCGCCGGAACGACCAGCTGGAAAAAGGCCAAGAGACGCAAGCGAACGAGGGAGTGCAGTACAACCGGAAGAACAGTCAGCGAGAGCATTGATGCAAAAGGGTCGTGGTTGGCCGGCACGACCCAGACTCCGGCGCTCAACGTCTGCGACGCAACGCCGAACTCCTTTTGGATGTCCCAGCCATAAAGGTGCGCGCCGCGTAAACTAGTAGTGAGCAAGAGCGCGAAAGAAGCGCTGTACAGCAAGGTGTTTAAAGGCCATCGACTGGACCTCTTCCATCCGCCTACGACCCCCGCAAGCAGCACCGCGACATCGAGGACGGTGGCGACGACGGCGAGGTGGTTATTGCCGCTGTAGTTGAGCTGCGCGGCTCCGAGAATCGAGACCACCGCCAGGAGGCCGCACGCGAGCGCGCCGTAGATGTTGGTGAGACGAACGCCTGCAAAGATCCATGTGACTGGATCGACACGCCTGCTGGCGGACCATACGAGCCCGAAGAAGGCGAGGATAATCCAAATCACCGCCTCGGGAAGAGTGTCGAGGGGTCGTGACACACCCACGAGCGGACCGAGAAGGCTGGCCGCTCCGCCGACCACCATGATCACCATCATGCTGAGGCTGACGGCCAACACGACCCGACCGGAAGTGTGCGACGAACGTGTCCTTAAAATCGACATCACCGTTGCACCTGGCACGAAAATCAGAGTGAGCACCCCAGGTAACGGCGCCAGCGGCGAGTGCACGACGTCCAGACACACTGACAGCACGAGCGCCGCGACCAACCACAGTCCGGTGGGAGCTACTTCTGCCCAGAACTCCCGCGATCGAAGGTCGTTTCGTCGAGACCATAGGCTCTTTCGCCATAACGAGAGATCCTCTCGCCGTGGCGCTACGTCCTTCAGTCGAGGCCAGAGCGAAGTCAGTGGCGACGGGCTCTTGATAGTCCACCTTCTTTTCTTCTCACTCCGCGCACGAACCCGAAGAGGCCCACAAGGTCGTCAACGAAGGCCACGAAGGGATACGCCATCGTCTCTAACTGAAACTTCTTAGTAGTTCGCGACAGCCAAACAGTACAAGGCGTCGCCAATGTCGCGAGGCCGGCAATCAGTCCGACGGGCCATGAAAAGGGCGCGAGTACGAGCGTCCCGATCACTGCGGCAGGACTCACGACGGGGAGTGATGGCCAACCGGACTGCTTTCGCCAACGTTCTCCCGCCCCCCGGCCGTAGTCGTAACTTCGGCGCCACGTCTGTAACATCGAAGCGTCAAAACGATGGGCTAGAACAACCTGCGGATCAACTACCACGGATAACTCGCCAAAGTGTTCGCGGACCGCGACACAAAGTGACACTTCCTCGCCCTCTCCGAACACGAGATTCTCGTCAAACCCACCGGCCTCCAGCGCCCGGGCGCGGTGCATGGACATGTTGGCGCCCACTACCGAATACACTGGGAACGCCGTCATACTGGGTAGTCGAGGCGGACGAAACTGGCGAATGACGCGATAGAGAAACGTCGGATTTCGAGCGAGCGCCACCTCCGCGGGCACCAGCGGGTTTCGAAAAACGAGGTAGCGCTGAGTAAAGGTGATCGGATGATCCACCTCGACCAGACCGCCAAGAACGGTGGCTTCGGGATGATCGCTCCAGGCGGCCGTGAGTTGTTCTGTCCACAGAGGAGGCGGCGTGCAATCGTCGTCACAGAAAGCAACTACAGAAGATGCAGCATGAGTCAGTCCGGTATTGCGAGCGGCGGATATCCCTTTGTTCTGTTCATGGCGAATAACGGAGAATCCGTAGCTTCGAGCGAGGGCGTCCGTTCCGTCGGTGGATCCATCGTCGACCACCAACACATCTACCGGCAGTCGCTGGGACGAGAGTGCATCCAAACACGGCACCAGTTTTGCGGCGCCGTTGTACGAACAGACAACGACGCTCAGAAGAGGGGTGGCGCTCAAATGAATATCCCTTACGATCCCACGACGGGCACGGTGACAAAGACATTGTCGCCAGAAAGGGCAATCTTCATGGTGCCCGATACCGCACCTCGTGACGGGACAGAGACGGTGGTTGTTCGCCCGTTGGCTAGCGTCGTCACTCCGAGGCTGATCAAGGCCTTACCTTGCGTCGCACTCCAGTGATACGTCTCGGCGTGTCCCGTATGGTTGCTCACCAGGAGTGAAATCGATTCGCCAGCCAGCACCCCTTGGGTGGCGAGTGAGGGGTTTCTCAGAGCCAGCGCGCTATATCGACTGGGCTCGAAGCTTCCATCTACGGCCCGAAGCAGAGCTCTCGAGATGGGCGTGAACCCAAATACGAGCGCGAGAACGACCACAACCGCCAGCGCCTTGCTAGAACCCGGTCCGACAATTCTAGGCATTACACGAGATTACTTGTCAACCTTTCTCGCAACTCGTCAGATCGTGCAATCTTTCCTCATCACGGATGGTATTCGATAGACGCGACAGCCAGCGTCATCCCCTCATGAAGTCGTCGATCCGCGACGATGAGTAGGTCAGTCGGAGACAGCGAATAGAGATCAATTATTGAGAGCTATTCACTACTCTCAACACGTGGAGTTCTCCGTCAGCGTTCCCCGGGTCGAGCCACGCGACCGCCAGATCGCGGCAATCGGAATAGATATTCAATCAATCAAAGAGATGGGCGCGTCTCTCGAACAGTTTGGCGAGCGGTTCACTTCTCGTCTTTTCACGAGCCGCGAAATCGGCGGCTGCCACGGCAACGCCGACCAATCTGCTCGCTATTTCGCGGAAAGTTTTTCGGCCAAAGAGGCAGTCCTGAAGATTTTCGATGTGCGCGACTTTGTTCCCCCGTGGAAGTCCATAGAACTCATCCGCTCCAAGGGCGGCCTGAAAATTGAACTTAACGGATCAACGGCTGGACTGGCTCGTCGACAAAGCATAAATAGGATCGAACTGAGCGTCAGTTACGACGGTGACACGGTCGTAGCGGTGGCTGTGGCGCGAACGAGTTTTCACTCCGCTTAAATTACGAAATTGGGAGGAATCATCGTCGTGGATCGGAGAGCTCCCCTCCTTTGGACTGGGACTACTGGTTGGCGAGTCGAGCAACAATCGGGGCAAAAGCCTCCATCGACTCGCCAGGCACGACGACGTTGCTGAAACCCCATCGTTCGCGACGCTCAAGAAGCCTTTCGCAAAGTTCTTCTTCGGTTCCAATGAGGAGTATGGGTAGATCAAGTGCTCCCTCTTGGCGAAAGCCGAGCATGGTTGCGCCACGAACCGCAATCCGACTGCTGCTCACCACCATGACGGCAAAAGGCGCAATCTGAAGCTCGAGTGATTCGAAACGGTCACCCGCTGCCTCTCGTATCCAACCAAGGCAGTCATCGAAGTGATCGGCTGTCGTTCCCCTCGAGAGATCGTCCCCCGTCGTGCCAGACGACATCTTTCTACTCACGTTGACTATGTCAGCCTCCTGTGCCGCCAAGGACAGTATTCGCCGGCTTCCACCGCCCACGATGACCTTGGGGGCCACATCCGGCCGCGGGTCACAATGGGCCCCGCGCACGACGTAGTGTTCCCCTTCAAAGTCCGCCACGCCATGGATCCACAACGACTTCATAATGGTCAAGCTTTCGGCGAGTCGCGAAACACGGGCACCCGGACTGTCGTAGTCCACTCCTGTCGACTCGTAGTCGCTGCGAAGCCATCCAGCCCCGAGACCGAATTCGATACGTCCCTCCGCCGCCAAGCCGAGGGTCGCAATCTCTTGGGCGAGCACAACGGGATTGCGCAGATCGTTATTCAGAACGAGGGTACCGATGTTAAGCGTGGCGGTTGACTCCGCGGCTACCGTGGCGGCGACCAGGGGACCGAACTGCGAGTCGATATGGTCCTCGACGTATAGCGTCGCGTAACCCAGCTCTTCCGCCATTCGAGCACGATCTCTCCACGCGGTCATGGTGGGGGCCACCGCGGAATGAAGCGCAAATCTAAATGGGAGCATGTTCGCTTTGGCCTCCACGACGTTGCACACCAGGTCCGGCACACAATTCGATGTAGTGCGAAGCGTCAATTGCACACCCCGCAAATATCCGGTTTCCTCAGTACACTAGGCGGCGTGACGCGCAACGTACAGACGGTGAGCGCAGACACAGCCGCGCGCGAAGTCGCAAAGATACTGCAGAGCGACGGTTGCGTGGTGATTTCGGGCCTCGTTTCACCCGACACGATGGATCAGATCAGGTCCGAGTTGGAGCCGTACACCACGGCAACGCGAGACGGGGATACCGACTTTCTGGGCCACGCAACCCGTCGGACTGGGGCACTGATCGCTCGCTCCCCGACGGCGCGTTCACTAGTCACAAATCCCGTCATTCTGAACACGGTGGATCTCGTTCTGGGTGACCACGGCAGCACGTACCAAATCGACCTCACCCAACTGATCGACATCGGCCCTGGTGAACCCGGGCAAATGTTTCACCGGGATCAATGGTCCTTTGACAACTACCCATTTCCAACAGGCTTCGAGGCTGAGATCGCCACGATGTGGGCGGCAACCGAATTCACTGAGGAGATGGGTGCCACTCGGGTAATAGTGGGGAGTAATCACTGGGAGGACGAACCCGCAAAAGTCGATCCAGCACTGAGTGCCGGCGCAATCATGAGCAAGGGGTCGGTCCTTCTGTACTTTGGTTCGCTGTACCACGGGGGCGGAGCAAACAAGTCACTCTCACGACGCGTCGGCATCAACATTGGTTACTCACTGGCCTGGTTACGACAAGAAGAGAATCAGTACCTCGCCTGTCCGCCGGACATCGCTCGCACCCTCCCCGAAGGGCTGCTCAGATTGATGGGGTATCAGCGCGGTGCTGTGGGTCTCGGATACGTTGAGGACATGCGTGAGCCCATCGA
>JAOBWI010000018.1 GCA_025463285.1 Acidimicrobiaceae bacterium
GATCAGCGTGGCCGGGACCGCGACTCGCACGGTCGTGAAGAAAGGACCGGAGACGATCCCCCAATACGCAATGGTGCCCGCCAAAAGATGAGCGAACCCAAACCCGAGTCCGAAACCGACTATCACCGTGGCCGCGCTGGTAGCCAGCTTCTGTTTGAATCCGAGCGTTTGGGCGACTTCGCGCCATCGCTCCATGCGCAGCGTTCCCGTCAGCTGATCGGGTCGTAGCCGAAACTGGCCATCACGGCCTGACCCTTGGACGACACTAGATAATGGATAAAGGCCAGTGCCGCCACGCCGTCGGGACTCGAGAGATCGGCTGACGCGCTCTGTCCCTGGTCGTCATTCTCAACAACTACCCATTGCCTGATGGGCTGGTAGTACCCATGCTGGCCCACCAAGGATTCCGGACTACTGGCGCCGCCGTTGCCGAAGTTGCCAGAGCTGATCTTGGCGGCGACATTGTCCTGCATTCCTCTGACGTAGTTCCTGTCGGTGCAGGACTCCGCTTTGGAGATGCGCGTAGTCCAACCATTGGCGACCGACGCGTCAGCGGCGTTGGCGGCTCCGCACTCGGGGATCTCCGCCCAGAAGTCGGTGTCGTTACCGGCGGGAGAGACCACGAACGACTTCGGCAGTAGGGCGATCTGTGAGGTTCCCGCGACCACGGTGTCCTGCGTGTAGGTCACGTTGTCGCCGAAGATGATCGGCAGGGAGGGGTCGGAGTAATTGCCTTTGCCGTTTTGCCCGCCAGAGCTCGAGCTCGTCGTGCCGTAGTTATCCAGACTCGCTCCCCTGTCGGTCATGAGGTCAATTTCGCTACACGCCTGATCGGCGGCGGTGGGTCCAAAGGCCCGGCGCGGGTGTGCGCGGTAGTACTGGACCGCCGCGACGTACAAAGACTCCATCCCGGCGAGCCCGTAGGGAGCGTTGGGGGCAACGTCCGAAGGGCCGCAACCGGAACCGGCGAAGGTCCAGCCGTTCTTAGGATCGGCGATAGCGAGGTACCCGCCGACGTTGTGAGTAGCGCTGCCCCCGTGCACTTTGGCGGTGTGAGCCAGTAGATCACTCCATACCTGGGTCATGGTCGAGGGTGCTTCGGTTTTTCCCGTTTTCTTGAAGTAACCGCCAACGGGCTCGGAACACGCGGGTGAACCCTGCGCCGGAGCGAGCGTGACGCCGCCACCACGGCACGCAAAGATCACGAGCCGTCCACTGGTGTACTGAGCCCGGGTGGATCCGATGCCGGGACACGAGGTACCGTCACTGTTACCGCCGTTGGCCGACGAGTACGTCGATGAGTTCAGGTCAACGCACTGACCGACGCTCAACTTCTCCACCGCCCCCGCATTCTGCGCGGCGGCCGTACCCTCGGGGATAGTTTTGTCGACGTTCGCTTCATCAGCTGAGGCGAACAGGGCGAAGCCAGCGGGAGAGTTTCCTGAGCCATCCTTCGCCGAGTCAACACCGGCATCGATCTTGCCGGCGAGAGTGCCCGAGCCGCCGTACGTGAAAGAGACACCGTTGCCGTCGTTGGCACTCGTCACGAAGTCCTGCGTCATAAAGTCAAAGGCTGGCTCGGTGTTCGAAGCGCCCAAAAAGATGGTGCCGGTGGGCGCAGCCGACGCCGAGTTGGCACCAACGACTACGCCACCCAAGGCGAGGATGAGGGCAAGTCCGGTAGCACCGAGACGCCGGGAGATTGGATTCTTCATGAACGTGGAAGCGCCTCTTTCAGCGTGGAGCCCCGCGTGGCGCGGGCAGAACACACGAGCATAGGATCCCGCCAGCAACACTGTCAAGGCAAGTCGCAGCTTTTTGGCGAATTGAGCGGGCGAATATTGCTCTTTGGCGCTAATTTCTTAGCAAATCACGTGTCCCGTCATCTCCGACAATCGAGGAACGATCTCTCGAACTATCAATGAGACCAACGTGCGGCGTCTGACCTAGTCCTCGCGGGGCTGTCTCTAGCCAACGGGTGCTTGATAGGAGGAGGAGCCCACCACGATTGACCCACAGTTTTTCCCGGGCAAGTACACCACCGAGTTGTAGACCGGCGTGAACGTGAGGAGTCCCTCTTTTTTCAGCGTGGCGATCGACCCGTACGCGCCGAATTTGGCACAACTCGACTTCTCGGCGCTCAAAATTAGTGCGTTCTCCGTCTTGATCGCGCCCGTCGTCCCTTTATTCGTGGTGGCCCCGGACCACACGTACACCGCAAATCCGACGACAATCGAGAGCGCCAGAACGACCCCGAGGACGTGGACGAAGGAGAACTTCTTCACTGAACTCCTCCCCTTACCCGACGACTGGCCGTTCGCGAGAAACGCCACGAAATCACGGCTGCGACGTTATCGCAGCATAAACTCCGCAGGGATGACTGACTACAGCGTGGGCGAAGCGGCCGGCTTGTTGGGTGTCAGCGCCGATACGGTTCGGCGTTGGATCGACAGCGGCAGTCTCGGCGCCAGCCGCACAGTGAACAAGCGACGCCGAATCGACGGCGTCGCACTAGCTCAATTCGCCCAATCGCTCCATGATCACCCGGACCCGCATATGGCCGCCCGCGAGTCGACTCGTAACCACTTCACGGGCATCGTCACCAACGTGGTGAAGGACAAGGTCATGGCGCAGGTGGAACTGCAGGCGGGACCGTTCCGGGTGGTGGCCCTCATCAGTCGCGAAGCGGTGGAGGACATGGGACTCGTCCCCGGCGTGATGGCCTCCGCCGTGGTCAAGTCGACGAACGTATCGATCGAACTCCCTTAGCCGCCGGCCATGGCGCCAATAACGAAAAAGGGCTCGCTCCCGGTCGCCACGGCTTGGGGTAGCGCGACGTCCAGTGACTCGAGCGAGAGGTCGCGTTCGCAGGCGTAGAACCGTACGAATTTTCGACGTTGTTGCGTTCGGGGGTCGCGTATCGTCCCTAGGAGAACCGGGTAGCGATCTTCCAGCGCGTCAATGACTGCTCGTGGCGTAGGGGTGCCGACGACCTCCAGTTCGACCTCGCCGGGTACTTGGGCGAGCGTCTTTAGATGAGCCGGTAGAACGACTCGAATCATGCCAGCGTTTGTACTTCCACCGAGAGGACGGCGGGCAGATCGCGCACGATGGGCTCCCACGAGTCGCCCGAGTTCGCCGACGCGTACACCTGTCCCCCGGTGGTGCCGAAGTACACACCGCACTCCTCCAGCGAGTCAACGGCCATGGCGTCGCGCAGGACGTCGACGTAGCAGTGACTTTGAGGCAGGCCTTTGGTGAGTGGCTCCCACTCGTTTCCACCGGAGCGACTGCGATAGACGCGCAGCTTTCCCTCGGGCGGAAAGTGCTGGGAGTCGCTGGTGATAGGTACGACGTAGACGGTCTCTGGTTCGTGCGCGTGAACGTCGATGGCGAAGCCGAAGTCCGAGGGCAAGTTGCCACTGACTTCAACCCACGAGTCGCCGGCGTTGTCGCTGCGCATCACGTCCCAGTGTTTTTGCATGAACAGCACGTCTGGGTTCGAGGGGTGCAGCGCGATGCGGTGCACGCAGTGACCAACTTCGGCGTCTGCGTCGGGCAAACCTTCAGAGTGAAGACCGTGGTTGATGGGGCGCCAGGTCACGCCGCCGTCGTCGCTGCGGAAGGCTCCCGCCGACGAGATCGCCACGAAGATTCGCTGCGGGTCCTGGGGACTCACGAGGATGGTGTGCAGGCACATGCCGCCCGCGCCGGGCTGCCACGACGGCCCCGTGCCGTGTTCGCGAAGTCCGGAAAGCTCCGTCCAGGTCGCGCCGGCGTCGTTCGAGCGAAACAGTGCCGCGTCCTCGACGCCCGCCAACACGGTGTCGGGGTCGCTCAACGACGGCTCCAAGTGCCACACCCGCTCGAACTCCCAGGGATGAGGCGTGCCGTCGTACCACTGGTGCGTGCCGGTCACTCCGTCGTAGAGAAACTGATTACCGATCGGCGCCCAGGTCAGTCCGCCGTCGTCGGAGCGCTGCATCAGTTGACCGAACCACCCGGTCGACTGGGACGCGAAGATCCGATTGGGGTCGACGGGCGAGCCCTTCAGGTGGTAGATCTCCCAGCCGCCAAAGAGTGGACCGCTAACTTCCCAGTTCCGGCGCTTGCCGTCGGAGTTGAGGACGAAGGCGCCTTTTCGTGTCCCGACCAGTACTCGCACACCGCTCACTACCCGCCCCTCTCGTCCGGCCCATTATCAACGTTTCGCCCCAGAGTAGTGGCGAACCGACCATGCGGTGAGAAAAAAGAAAAACGGTTTAGACGGCGACGTGAAGGGCCACCTGGCACGACACGAAGCGCCCGTCGCTCTATTTCTCCGGCGGTGGCGGCAACCCCGAGGAGACGACTTGACGTTCGAGCGGGGGCGTCACGCCCGGTGGCGTGACGGGCATGAACTACAACCTCAGTTGGTCCGCGTGATCTTTTTCAGTCCCGGCGGTTGATCGATCGGCCGCTGACGTAACTCACCCAGGCGCAGCGCCATGACTTGCCCGACCACGATGTCGATGAAGGGCGTGATCCAGTTCGGCGTCGCCACCGGCAAGACCATCTCGACGTCGGCGAGCGTCTCG
>JAOBWI010000044.1 GCA_025463285.1 Acidimicrobiaceae bacterium
ATCGCTCAATCCACGACGCGGGGTGGGCCACCTTGCTGTCACTTATCACCTTCAAGGCGAGCGCTGGGAGGACAGTAGTGGCTGTAGAGGCTCGCTTCACCAGTGTGACGTGCCTCGAGTGCGGACACGTCGAAACTAGTAACCGACTCAGGCAAGCGGAGTTTCGATGTCGCGCGTGCGGGCACGAAGCTCACGCCGACGTGAACGCTGCGCGCAACATTCTTCGGGCCGGTAGTTAGCCCAGCGGGCGTAGCCCGCGGAGGGTCGAAACTGACCCACTACCCAAAGCCGGTTAATTCGAACCAAACGAAGGGCGGAGTACGATGGCCCGGTGCAGCCACCACTACGGCCTGATCGCAACATTGCGCTTGAACTAGTGCGCGTCACCGAAGCGGCAGCGATCGCGGCGGCTCGCTGGGCGGGTCGAGGCGACAAGAACGCCGCGGACGGCGCGGCGGTCGACGCCATGCGTTTTGTCTTGGGCGCCGTCGCCATGGACGGCGTCGTGGTTATCGGCGAGGGTGTAAAAGACGAGGCACCGATGCTCTACAACGGTGAGCAGATCGGTGACGGTCGTCCCCCTCAGGTGGACGTGGCCGTGGACCCGGTCGACGGCACGACGCTCACGGCCATGGGCCGAAACGGCGCACTGGCCGTCATCGCCCTCTCAGATCGTGGCACCATGTTCGACCCCGGTCCCTGTTTTTACATGAAAAAGGTGGCCGTGGGGCCGCGAGGTCGCGGATCAGTGGACGTCAACGCCTCGGCCACCGACAACCTCACCGAACTCTCAAAACGTCTGAAAAAACCTATTCAGGAGATGGGCGTCGTGATCCTGGATCGCCCGCGTCACGACGATCTGGTGGCCGAGGTCCGTGAAGCCGGGGCCCGGGTGCTCTCGATCACCGACGGCGACGTCGCAGGCGCGATCGCGACCGGCTGGCCCAACTCGGGCGCCGACATTCTCCTGGGCATCGGGGGCACCCCGGAGGGGGTCATCGCGGCCGCCGCGTTGAAGGGTCTCGGCGGTGAGATTCAAGGAGTCCTCCACGCCAATACCGAGGCGATCCGCGTCGAAGCGGAGTCACTCGGGTACGACTTTACGAGGGTGCTCACCGGCGACGATCTCATCGCCAGCGACAACTGTTTTTTCTCGGCGACCGCTATCACCGACGGCGACTTCTTGCGGGGCGTTCGCTTCTACGAATTCGGGGCTACCACTCAATCGTTGGTCGTGCGATCGCGTTCGGGAACGGTGCGAACCATCGAGACATTCCACCGGCACGACAAACTCCAAGAGTTCACCACCGCGGGGTTCTGAGCCCGGAGTGCGCTTGTGCAATATTTCATTTTGCGAGGGCTCGCGCGTCGTCGTATTCTCCCTCGTAGAGCCCGCGTCGACCTGATCGGCGCAACGATAGAGGAAGAGGTGCGCAATGCGAGTATCTGATCTCTTAGCCACGAAGGGTCACGACGTGGTGACCATTTCGAGGGAGCGAACCATCTCCGACGCGATTGCCCTGCTCCAGGAGCGCGCCATCGGGGCGCTCGTCGTCACCGGCGCCGAGCCCCCCTTCGCCGGCATCCTCTCCGAACGTGACGTGGTGCGCGCCCTCGCCACGAACGGCGAGAGCTCGCTGCAACAGAAGGTCTCGGAGCTAATGACAACTGACGTGTCGGTCTGCTCGGAGTCAACCGAGCTCAATGAGCTTATGACCATGATGACCGACCGACGGATTCGCCACGTTCCCGTGGTCGACGATGGTCGCCTGGTCGGTTTGGTGTCCATCGGTGACGTCGTGAAGGCTCGGCTCGAAGAGCTCGAGCACGACAAAAAGGACTTACTCGACTACGTCTCGGGTCGCTAGGGCGTAAAGTCAGCCGCGCGGAGGCGAAGTTCGGCCCGCTCCAGCGCCGCGTAGGCGAGGAGCTGCTCTTCGTTGTCACCGTCCTCGCCCTTGAGCGACGCCAGTTTGGCCTCGGCGGCTTCCTTTGCGGCTTGGGCCCGCGCGACGTCGATGTCGGTGATTCGCTCGGCGACCCCGGCGAGCACGGTGGCGAGAGTCTCACCCTCTTCGGTCCCCGGACCCACCTGAAAGAAACCCGAGTGCACGGCGTAGGCCACCACGCCGTCGTCGGTGTCGACGCGAACAATGCTCGAGACCACGTCGCCGACCGTGGCGGTGTGCTGGGGCAGGATCGTGAAGTCGCCCTCCGACGAACGCGCCATGAGGGCGTGAGCCGGCGCCGAGAACAGCGGCTCTTCAGGGGTGACGATCTCGACGGTCAGCGTCGCCATTAGCTCTTCGCCAACTCCGCAGCCTTCTTTTCGACGTCCGCCGCGCCGCCGACGTTCAAGAAGGCCTGCTCGGGGAAGTGGTCGAGGTCGCCCTTGACCAGCGCCTCGAACGACTCAATGGTCTCTTGCACCGGGACGTTGATGCCGTCGATACCGGTGAAAACCTTAGAGACGAACATCGGCTGGGAGAGGAATCGCTGAATCTTTCGCGCGCGCGTCACCGTGATGCGGTCCTCTTCGGAGAGCTCGTCGAGTCCCAGGATGGCGATGATGTCCTGGAGCTCTTTGTTGCGCTGAAGAATCTGCTGCACCTGACGGGCCACCGCGTAGTGGCGATCGCCCACGATCTCCGGCGCCAAGATGTTCGAGGTCGAGGTCAACGGGTCGACCGCCGGGTAGATGCCGAGCGCCGCGATCTGTCGACTCAACTCGGTGGTCGCGTCGAGGTGGGTGAAGGTCGTGAACGGCGCGGGGTCGGTGTAGTCGTCCGCCGGCACGTACACGGCCTGCAGCGAGGTGATCGAGTGGCCTCGCG
>JAOBWI010000085.1 GCA_025463285.1 Acidimicrobiaceae bacterium
TCAGGGACGCAAACACAACTTTCCTACATATCTCCTCTGGCCCCTCGCCGGGGCGTCGCCCGATGTCACCGTGACGTCGATTGCCGAGGCTGCGGCGTTCTTGCTGTCGCCCGGCGCCAATCGCCTCTCCTTCGCGTGACTCACCGCTTCGCGAAGGACCCGACAAATCCGAGGTGGAGTGACCGAAGATACCGTAGGTCATCCCTTCGACCGCTCTCGGCCGTTGAGAGGGGACTTCATGGCACCCAAGAGTTCACGCTGTTCGTTTGGTAATTAAACGCGAACGCTGATCGTGTGGAATTATGTTCGTTCTAGCAAACAATGTTCGACACTCTGCTATGGAACCGGGCAGGGGCATCGACAACGAAACGAGAACTTTTCCCATGCCCACTATGGCCAGATGGTGCTTTCGCCACCGAAAGCTTGTGCTCGCCCTATGGCTCGTCGCCCTGGTTCTTTTTCTCGGTGCGGATATCGCCGCGAAGACCGCCTATTCGAGCAAGTTCCAGATACCAAACACCGAGTCGACTCGGGCCCTCAACATCCTTAAGTCCAATTTTCCCTCCGCGTCCGGCGAAGCCGACCAAATCGTCATGGAGGCGAAGGGCGGGACGCTCGCTACCCCGGCCACCGAGAAACAGGCCGAGGCCATGTTGGCCAAAGTCGCGTCCGTGCCCGGGGTCGAGACGGTGGTCAGTCCTTTCACTTCGGCGGGAGCCGCTCAGATCAATGCGTCAAAGACCATCGCTTTCGCCACGGTCTACTGGGACACTCAGTCCCAGAACCTCACCAACGCGCAGGTGACTCGTCTGATCACCACCGCGCAGGCATCACAGGGCGCCCATCTTCAGATAGATCTCGGCGGCCAAGCGATTGAGAACGCGCAACCTCAGAAGTCCTCGGACAGTACCGGGCTCGGAGTGATACTCGCCTTGATCGTGCTCGGGATTCTCTTCGGGGCGGTGCTCGCAGCGGTGATACCCATCATTACCGCACTCATCGCGATTGGCATTGGTTTCGCAATTACCGGTCTCATGTCGCACGTCTTCGCGGTCGCCAGTTTTGTGCCTATCCTCGGCGTGCTGATCGGACTGGGCGTGGGTATTGACTACGCGTTGTTCATCATCACTCGACATCGCAGTGGCCTGCGAGCGGGGAGGAGTATCGAAGACGCCACGGCCAACGCCGTTAACACCGCAGGCCGTGCGGTCTTCTTTGCCGGCCTGACCGTCTGCATCGCTCTCTTAGGTCAGTTCGCCCTCGGAGTCACCTTCCTCTACGGTCTGGCCATCGCCGGAGCGATCACCGTGGCACTCACCATGTTCGCCGCGCTGACGCTGCTCCCGGCATTCTTGGGATTCTTTGGATTGCGAGTACTCGGTCGGCGAGGACAGCGTGAGCTGGAATCGACGGGACCGGTCTCTGAGCAGGTCGAGGCGGGGTTTTGGTATCGCTGGTCGCGCAGTATCGAGCGCCGCCCCACACTGCCAGCGATAGGGGCGCTGATCATCGTGGTGGTGGTGGCCTTACCAGTGTTCAGCTTGCGTCTCGGTCTCTCCGATGCGGGAAGCGATCCCGCCGGCACGACCACCCGCCTCGCCTACGACACGTTGGCCAAGGGGTTCGGACCGGGATTCAATGGTCCACTCGAACTAGTCACGACGTTGCCTCACCGTTCGGACCTCGCCGCCTTAGACAAGGTGGCCAGGGCGGCAAGTGAGCAACGTGGGGTCGTGTACGTGACGCCCCCGCGGGTAAGTCCGAGCGGAAAAGCCGCCGTCGTGCTGGTCTATCCCTCGACCGCGCCACAAGCCGCCCAGACCTCAGCTTTACTGCACACCTTACGAACCACCGTCATACCGGCCGCCGAGGCGGGTTCGGGAGTTCACGTTCTGGTGGGCGGAGCAACCGCGGGAGTCGACGACTTCTCGGCGGTCCTAGCCTCGAAGCTAGCGCTCTTCATCGCCGTGGTCGTGGTCGTTGCCTTCTTATTGCTGATGTTGGTGTTTAGGAGTTTGTTGATTCCGGCGGTCGCCTCGGTGATGAATTTGCTCTCCGTCGGCGCTGCTCTAGGGATTATGAACGCGGTGTTCGAATGGGGGTGGGGTGACTCCCTCTTAGGAATTAGTAGAACCGGACCGGTTGAAGTATTTATTCCGGTGATTATGTTCGCCGTCTTGTTTGGACTCTCCATGGATTACGAGGTCTTTCTGGTGAGTCGGATGCAAGAGGAGTGGGTGAGTTCGCACGACAACCATGTGGCCGTGACGAAGGGTCAAACGGAAACGGGACGAGTCATCACTGCCGCGGCGCTGATCATGATCTTGGTCTTCCTCTCGTTCTTGCTCGGTGGCAACATCATCATTCAGCAGTTCGGGATCGGCCTCGCGGGGGCCATCATCATCGATGCGTTCATCGTGCGCACCGTCTTAGTTCCGAGCTTGATGCACATGACGGGCAAGGCGAACTGGTGGCTCCCGACCTGGCTCGACCGCTTGCTTCCCCACGTCAACACTGAGGTCCGCGAGCGAACCTCGACGACGTAACCTCGACGAAAATGGCCCTTCCGGTAGTAGCGGGGTGGCCTGTCATTT
>JAOBWI010000086.1 GCA_025463285.1 Acidimicrobiaceae bacterium
GGTCACGAGTCCACCAACGAAGTCAGTCGGCTCCAAACTTCAAGACGTCAAACACAAGATTCCCGGATAACTCGGGCCAGAGCCGTCCTCGGCTCATCCAGATCGTACGAAGTCCGCAGCGCGCTGCGCCCACGATGTCGGCGCTCGGGGAGTCGCCAATCATCCATCCCGCCAGTTCGCTGTCGCAGCGCCGGGCCGCTTCTCGAAAGATTCCCGCGTCGGGCTTACTGACCCCACAGGCCTCGGAGACGACAATGGCGTCAACCACCTCTTCCAGTTCGGTCTGGCGAAGTTTCGCCATTTGCTGTTCGGTCGGACCGTTGGTCACTACAGCGACTTTCCAGCCGGCGTCGCGCAAAGCGAGCACCGCGTCGATGGACGCGCTCTCGCGCTGGAAGCACTCGATGTAGCTCTCCTCGTACCAGTCGATGAGTTCTTCGACCGTGGTGTCAAGGTCAAACTCGTCAATCGCGCCCCGCAGGAGAACGGGTCGCGGGGTGATGCCATCTCCGTCAAGGCTGAGTAACCACGGGGTGGCTTCGGGCTCGAGGGCAAACCGGGTGACGAAGATCTCAGCCCACTTAGCAAAGGCCGTGGCTCGATCGGCGAGCGTGTTGTCGAGATCGAAGAGAGCGAGTGGCACGCCACCATTGTGGCGCCGAAGGACCGCAGCGCGCGCCATGACCCCCTTAAGGGTGTAGCCCCTCTTCGTGACCTTCGTGCGTTGCGGGTTCCAACTGAAACGTCGCGTGCGCAATTGCGAAATGCTCGTCGAGGCACTCCTGCAGGGCGTCAAGGATCTGCGGCGCATCGCCACTGATAAAGCACCCGTCGTCAACCACCACGTGGGCCGACAACGTCGGCAGGTCCGAGGAGATCGTCCAGGCGTGCAGGTCGTGAACATCGAGCACGTGGTTCAACCGGACCAAATGGGCGCGAACTTCGTCCAGATCGAGGTTGTCGGGAGCCCCTTGGAGCAATACCTTGCCCGCGTCACGCAACAACGGCCACGCGGAGCGGAGCATTAAGGCCACCACCACCAGCGATGCGACGGAGTCCGCTCGCTGCCACCTCGTCAGCACGATGACGAGTCCGGCGACGGCTGTTCCGATGAAGGCGTACAGGTCCGTGACGACGTGCAAGTAGGCGCCACGAATGTTGAGATTTCTTCGATTGGCCCGGGACAGGACAAACGCAGCCGCGATGTTGACGGCCGCTCCCACGAGGGCAATCACCAGCTCGAGCGCCCCCTCCACGCGATGGGGAGAAACGAGTCGGATGATCGCTTCTACGGCAATGATGAGCGCAATGGCGACGAGTGTCGCTCCGTTGGCCGCGGCGCTCAGTATTTCGGCACGGCGCAAGCCGAACGTCCAGCGACCCTGCGCCGGACGCTTGACCAGTTGCAACGCCCACGCGCTGACGGCCAAGGCGACCACGTCGGTTAAGAGATGTCCGGAGTCCGCGAAGAGGGCCAGCGACGACCCGACGAACGCGGCCGTCACTTCGACGATGAGAAAGAGCGAGATGAGGACGAGCGCGCCGAGCACGTAGCGGATATCGCTCTCGTCTGAGACGCCGTGCGCGTGAGCGCCCGGTCTCGTGGGTGGGTTGGCTCGCCCGTCGGTCGATGAGGTCATCACGCCATTGTCCCATGTCCCTCGTCGGTGTGGTCCCTTGCCGGGGCTACGCCGGTTCGGGAGTTAACTCACCCGCCGTCGTGAGCGCTGTGACGGCCGTCGCCGTGCCCGGGACGCGGTCGCGAGCGCTTTGGCCCAAGTTGAACTGGGTCACGCCGATCGTCAGGGCCACCGCGCCCAACGCGTGAATCTCCACCAGCCAGCCCGGCAGATGAGTCAGGTACTGCGTCACGCCGATGGCCGCCTGCAGGAGCGAAACATACACCAGCCGTCGCACGCCGAGGGCCAAGGCACTCGGAGCACCGCTGTGCCATATCGCAATGAGGAGGCCGGTGACGAGACCGATGAAAAGTACCGCCGCCAACGAGTGAACCCACGCGGCCGAGGAGAGGGCAAAAGGAAGTCGTCGGGCCACGAGTTGACCTTGCGACGAACCGGCGTGCGGACCTGAGCCGGTGGTCGCGGTGCCGGTAAGGACCAACGCGAAAAAGGGCAGCCACAACCACCGCGCCACGCGGCGGTAGTACGGATCACGCACGTCGGCGCGTGCGCCGACACCGTACACATATTTTGAGTGGTGGTACAGCGTGACGCCCAGGGCCACCATCGCCAAGCTCAACAACAGATGCAGCGACACCAAGTAGGGATTGAGCTTCGAGTACACCACGAAGGCTCCAAGCACGGCGTTGGCGACGACGCCGAGAATGAGGCCTCCCGAGAGCCACAGGAGGTCGCCACGACGACGCTCGCTCCACCACGCCGCTAAGAACGTGACGCCCACGATCACCACGAGCGCCAACGTGACGAGCCGGTTGCCGAACTCGATTTTTGAGTGAAGGGCGGAGGAGGCGACCACCTGGTACTTAAAACAGGTCGGCCAGTCGGGACAGCCGAGACCAGATCCCGTCAGTCGCACGGCTTCTCCCGTCAAGATGATGAGGATCATGGAGAGGTACGAAGCCAGAGCGAACCAGCGAAACACGGGTCCGGTCACGCGACGTCGCGTCGTAGCAGGCACCCACCCAGCCTACGGATTTGGAGGGCTCGTAGGATGTGGCCCGTGACCGTATCCGCCATCGCGACGTATTCGACCCGCGACGTCCTGCGCGGCTACGTGGCCCTCACCAAGCCGCGGATCATCGAACTGCTCTTGGTGACGACCGTGCCCACCATGATTGTGGCGGACAATGGTTTCCCCAAAGTCTGGTTGATCGTGGCCACTCTGATCGGCGGCACGCTCGCCGCCGGGGGGGCCAACGCGTTCAACATGGTAATTGACCGCGACATCGACGCCATCATGGAACGAACCAAGCGCCGGCCTCTGGTGACGGGCGTGATGTCACCCGTGGCGGCCACGCTCTTCGCCGTCGCTCTCGAGATCCTGGCCTTCGCCACCCTCGCCGTGTGGGTGAACCAGTTGTCGGCCTGGTTAGCCCTCTCGGCCACGGCGTTCTACGTCATCGTCTACACCCTGATTTTGAAGCGCCGGAGCAAGCAGAACATCGTTATCGGTGGCGCCGCCGGCGCCGTGCCGGTGTTGGTGGGCTGGACTGCGGTGACCAACTCGCTGACCTGGACGCCCGTGCTGTTGTTTCTCGTAGTTTTCCTCTGGACGCCGCCACACTTTTGGGCCCTGGCCGTGCGCTACCGAGACGACTACGAGGCGGCGAATGTGCCCATGATGCCGGTCGTCGCGTCCCTGCGACGCACATCGCTGGAGATACTCATGTACACGGTCATCTTGTGGGCGCTGACGTTGCTGATCGGATCGACGGCCCATCTGGGATGGGTCTACGCCGTCTCGGCGACGGTCTTGGGCGCTCTTTTCACCTTCTACGCGATGCGCCTCTATCGTCACGCGCGGGCCGATCGGGCCGACGTCGCCGAGGCCATGCGCCTCTTTCACTTCTCGATCACGTACCTTTCGGCGCTCTTCATCTTGATGGCGGTCGACGTTCTTGTCCGACACCACTGACCTTCGCCGACGCCGCCTTTCGCGCCGTCCCCTGATCATCGTCGGATCAGTGCTGGCCATCATCGTGATTGCCGCGGTGTCGGCACTGACCGGGGGGCACGTGAATACCCAAAACGGTCAGGCCGTCTCGCCCCTGGTGGGCAAGACGATCAAAGTGATCACGGCGCCCGGCGTGACGACGACCAGCGTTAAGTCGCCCTGGGCCAGCGGACATCCCACCGTGATCATCTTTTTTGGCAGCTGGTGCGCCATCTGTCACAGCGAAATGCCCAAGATCGCCACCTACCTTCGCTCCCACGGCGTGGCGCCCGTATCGGTCATGGGCGACGACAACAACGAGCCCTTGGGTGACGCGAAGGCCTTCGTCAAGAAGCTCCGTCTCACCTTTCCGGTGGCCTCCGATCCGAACGACACCATCTCGGTGGGCATCTTTGGCTTTTCGTTTGGGGATCCCGAGACGGTGTTCTTAAATAGGCGCGGGGTGGTCAAGGAGGTGCACCTGGGGGCTATCTCGGTGAGCGAACTGCGCCACGGCATTGACGCCCTGAAAGTGGCCTAGTCGAATCGAAACGTGCGCGCCGCGAGCATCGGCGCCGCCACGGCCCAGAGCGCGAGGGAGATCCAGTCCGCGGTGCTCGGCGTGAGTCCGCTCCCGAGAATCCGGTGCAACGCCTCGGCCATTGCGCCCGAGGGCAGTGCGAGCACGATGTGACGCACGAAGGAAGGCAGCGACGATAGGGGTACCACAATCCCCGAGAGCAAGAGCAACACCAGATAGAGGCCGTTGGTCGCGGCCAGGTTCACCTCGGCGCGCAAACAACCGGCCAACGCCAGACCGATGCCGGCGCAGCCCGCCGATCCGAGCACCAACGCCAGCACGACGTCGAACACGCCGAGTGCTCCGCCATGGGGCCGCCACGTCAAAATCAGGGCAACGAGCGCGATGATCACGATCTGGATCGCTTCGGTGACCAGGACCGCGGAGATCTTCGAGCCGATCAGGCGGCGCTGACCGAGCGGCGTGACGCGAAGTCGCCGCAGTACCCCGGAGGATCGCTCGAAGCCGGTCGAGATCGAGAGGGCCACCAGCGACGTGGAGAGCACGCAGAGCGCCAGGATCCCCGGGGCAATGAAGTCCACGCGGTGAGTCTTCGGCGTGGCGGTGACGTGGGTCAACGAGAAGAACAGAAGAAGTAACACGGGGATGCCCACCGTGAGCAGCAGCGTCTCTCCCCGACGAATCGTCATGGTGACTTCGGCTCGCGTCTGGGCCCAGAGCGCTCTCACGATCGCGCCCCGTCGCGTTCGTCGGCGATGAGATCGAGGTAACGCTCCTCAAGTGAGGCGCGCGTGCGAAGCGACACCATGGAGAGCCCGCGACTCGCCAAGTAGTTAGTGACGATCGCGATGCGCTCGGGGCTCGACGCCGTGGCGCAGCGCAGCTGCAGTGGTCCGTCCAGCGTGACGTCGCAGCGAAGAAGGGTGGCCAGTTCCGACGGATTGACGGGACCGGTGGCTTGGACGATCATCTCGGGAGACCCGGCAAGTTCGTCGAGCGTCCCCTGGGCCAGCACGCGACCGTCGTGCAGTATCACCACTCGATCGGCGAGTCGCTCGGCCTCGGCGAGCTCGTGGGTAGTGAGAAAGAGGGCGCATCCCCTGGAGCGTTCCGAGATCACGATGTCACGAATGACCTGACGACCTTCGGGATCGACGGAGGTGGTGGGCTCATCGAGGATGAGGGCGCGCGGACGGCCCAGTAGCGCCAGAGCCAGAAGGGTGCGCTGCTGTTCGCCGCCGCTCAGTCGCCGCCACGGCGTCCTGGCGCACGCCGTGAGATCCAATAAGGAGAGCAACTCGCCGGTGTCGCGCGGCGCGTTGTAGTACGTGGCGCTGAGTCGAAGGACGTCGCGCGGCGACATCGGCGCCCACACTCCGCCGCGTTGAAGTAGCGCCCCCGTGCGCGCGACGACTTCGCGACGATCGCGCCGCGGATTCAGGCCGTGGAGATGGACCGAGCCGGCCGTGGGTACGCGAAAGCCGAGCAAGGTCTCGACGAGGGTGGTCTTGCCGGCGCCGTTGGGACCGAGAAGCGCCACCACTTCGCCATAGTTGACGCTGAGCGTCACGCCGTCCACCGCGCGAAGTTCGCCGAAGGTGACTTCGAGGTGATTGACGTCAACGGCGGAACTCACGTCTAACGAACCTAGACGCTCCAAGGAAGGCACCGAATCTGGCTCAGTAAGATTGCCCCGTGATTGACCTCGCCCAGCTGCGCCGTGAACCCGACGTCGTGAAGAGCGCTCTGGCGCGCCGCGGCGTCTCGTCCTCGACGATGGACGAGATCGAATTACTCGACGTGGAGCATCGGCGACTTCTGCAAGAGGCGGAGGCCCTGCGCGCTCAAGTAAAAGAGCTCTCGCGCCGCGTCGGCGACGCTCGCCGCGCTAAGGACACGGTGACGGCCGAGGAGTTGACGGAGAAAAGTCGCGTTGTCGGTGATGAAGAGCGAGCCGCTAGCGAGGCCACGGACGCCGTGGCGCTCAAACTGCGCTCCTTGTTGCTCATGATTCCCAACCTGCCGGACTCACGTGTGCCCGACGGCGCCGACGAGAACGACAACGTAGAACTTCGTCGCTGGTGGGTGGGCATGCACGAGGGCGCGCCGTTTCCCACTTACGAAGAGCATCAGCGTGTGCCGCACTGGGAGATCGGCACCGAACTGGGGATCTTGGACATGGAGTCGGGAGCCAAGATCGCCGGATCCATGTTTCCCCTCTTTCGCGGGGCGGGCTCGAAGCTGCTGCGGGCGCTGAGCTCCCTCTCACTCGATAAGAACGCCGGTGAGTACGAGGAGATTCGACCGCCGACCTTCGCTCTCACCGAGACGATGATGTCGACGGGACACCTACCCAAGTCGGCGGACGACATGTACTCGATTGAACGAGACGGCCTCTGGGCGATACCGACGGCTGAAGTGCCGCTCACGTCGCTGCGGCGAGGAGATATTCTCGACCCGGCCACCCTCCCTCTGCGACTCTGCGCCGCCACGGCGTGTTTTCGACGAGAAGCCGGTGCCGCCGGCAAGGACACGCGAGGTCTACTGCGCGTGCACGAGTTCGACAAGGTCGAGCTCTTCGCCTACTGCTTGCCCGAACAGTCCGACGAGGCGTTCAACGATGTTCTTCAGCGAGCCGAGGCGGTACTCCAGGCCCTGGGTCTGACGTATCAACTCCTGGAACTGTGCACCGGGGATCTGGGGACCGCGTCCGCGTACACGATAGATCTCAATGTGTACAGCCCCGGCGTCGACCGATGGCTCGAGGTTTCCTCGGTCAGTTGGTTCCGCGACTTCCAGGCCCGTCGGGCCAACGTGCGATACCGTGCCCCTGACGGCTCCACCGCACTGGTTCACACCGTGAACGGATCCGCGCTCGGCTGGGTGCGTATCTGGGCCGCGGTCGTCGAGACGTATCGCCAAGCCGACGGCTCGATCACGTTGCCCCAGGCTCTCGCTCCCTACTTCGGCGGCGAGAGAACCATTCGCGCTAGGTCTTAGCGACCTCGTAGCGATACCCGACTCCGCGAACCGTGGTGATGTGGGTGGGACTCTTCGGGTCCCCTTCGATCAGCGTGCGAAGTCGCTTGATGTGCACGTCCAGTGTCTTGGTGTCCCCGACGTAGTCGTTGCCCCATACACGATCGATCAACACTTCTCGGGTCAGCACCCGGCCAGGATTTTCGAGCAGGAGCCGAAGGAGCGTGAACTCCTTCTTTCGGAGTTTGATCTCCTCATTGTCGACGAAGCATCGTCGCGCGTCGATGTCCATGCGGACGTTGCCTAGAGCGATGAGCTCGTCCGCTTCGAACTGCTCGTGCGAACTGCGACGACGCAGGACGGCTCGAATACGCGACACGAGTTCGCGCAAGCGATAGGGCTTCGTGACGTAGTCGTCGGCGCCGATCTCCAGCATGAGCACCATGTCGACTTCTTCGCCCTTAGCGCTGACCACGATGATGGGCACGCTGCTCGTCGCGCGAATCGAACGACAGACGTCGAGTCCGGACATTACGGGCAGCATGAGATCGAGCAGAACGACGTCGAAGTGTCCCTTCGAAAACGAGGCCAACCCCGCCTGGCCGTCGCGCGCGATGGTGACGTCGAAACCTTCGCGGTTTAGACCGATCGTGAGGGCGTCGATGAAGGACTCCTCGTCCTCCACGAGGAGCACGCTGACTCGCTGCTCCAGTGTCTTCTTGGTCATTAGTGGTTCAACGGAAGCTCGAGGGTGAAGGTTGATCCTTCGCCTTCGCGGGAATCGACGTGGACCGCGCCGCCGTGGTTGTGCGCGACGTGGCGAACGATGCTGAGTCCGAGGCCGGTGCCGCCGGTCTCGCGGGCGCGACCGGGATCGACCCGATAGAACCGCTCAAAGATTCGCTCCAAGTCCTTCGCCGGAATACCCACGCCGTG
Organism: Acidimicrobiaceae bacterium; assembly: GCA_025463285.1. Taxonomy (GTDB): domain Bacteria; phylum Actinomycetota; class Acidimicrobiia; order Acidimicrobiales; family RAAP-2; genus RAAP-2. The sequence goes on from JAOBWI010000086.1 coordinate 8,090, forward strand.
GTCTTGAATCTCGACGCGCACGCACGGTACGGCGGTCTCTCCCTCCTGGTCCATCAGCGCGTCGACGCGGCTGACACGAATCTCGACCGTGCCGTCCTGGGGCGAGTACACGACCGCGTTTTCGAGCAGTGCGTGAAGCGCCGAGGTGAGTTGGCGGCGGTCGCCAAAGACCACCTGGTTGGTCGCGGGTTCGTCAAAGGTGATCTTCACCTCGTGCTGCTCGGCCGCGGTACGAATTCTCTCGATGGCGTCGGCGACGATAAGCGACACCGCGATGGGCTCGCGACTGGGCGAGCCTTCGCCTTCGATGCGCGAGAGATCGAGCAGGTCTTCAATGATTCGGTTCACACGAAAGGCTTCGGAGTTGATGCGCTGGGCCAGACGTTGGGCGACGGCCGGGTCTCGCTCGAATTGCAAGGTCTCGGCGAGGAGTCCGAGCGCTCCCATGGGAGTTTTCAGTTCGTGACTGACGTTGGCGATGAAGTCGCGACGAATATCCTCGAGGCGACGTCGCTCGGAGACGTCCTCAATGACGGCGAGCACGCCGAGGGACCGTCGTCCGTCATCGATGACCGTCGCTCGGATAGTGAGAGTACGTCGGGGCGGGCCGTAGATGTCGATCGTGCGCTCCGCCACGCCACTCGACCATCCTTCGGCGAGGACGTCAGTCACCGCCTGCGCGGCGATGGCGTCGCCGTAGCGGCTGGCCATAAGGTTCTCGGCCTGCGTGTTGCGAAAGATGACCCCTCCTGCTTCGTCGCACAGCACCAAGCCGAGGGGCAACGCGTCGAGGGAGCGCCGTAGGCGCACAGTCTCCGCGCTCGACTCGCTCACGGCGTTGTGGGCATCACCGGTCACCTCTTCTAGGTAACTGAGCGCGTTCTCCACCTTCCCGCTGTCGTGATGCGGCTCCACGGCGAGTCGAGAGGCTAGGGCCGAGAGTCGCTGGGCGATAGCTCGGTGTCCTCGTTGGCGATAGGCCGTCACGCCGATGAGTATCCCGATCACCAGAACGCCAACGGCGGCGCCGTAGAGGGCGGCGGGGGGCCACAGGGAGATCACGTTCTTGGTCAAAGCGACGAGCACCGGTCCATTCTCGCAGAAGTGCTGACGCGGTGCGATGGCGACCGTTGGGGGCCCCTAATCGAAAGCGAGTTCACGATGTTATTCGCCAATGTGAGTCTTACTCCCTCTACCTCCGATCTTCCTGGTAGCGCCGCGTTGCAGCACATTGCCGACGGCCTCGCGTCGTGGGCGTTGATCGGCTCCCTCGTGGCCCTGTTGTTGGGCGCCGCCCTGTGGGCGGTGGGGAGCCACACGCAGAACATGCATCACTCGGCCCAGGGCCGCCGAGCGGTGCTGACCTCGCTGGTGGCCGCGGTCGTCATAGGCGCCGCCCCGACTCTAATTAACTTCTTCTTTAACGCGGGCCTCAGCGTCAAGTAGTGAGCCACTTTCTCTGCATCTTTTCGCCGAGCACCTGCGCCACGTCGCTGGCGAAGTCGACGTTCAACGACCTCTTTAACGCGCTCACCAGCTGGATCCTCGCCAGTGTTGAGTGGCTCCTGAGCGCCGTGGGGCACGTGCTCATGTCGACGAGCGATCCCTCCGTCGTCCTCCTGGGGTCACGGGCCGAGTTCAATGCCCTAGTGGTGTTGGCTCCCGCCATCTTGTTGATCGGCCTCCTGGTCTCGACGCTGCAGGCGCTTCGCCACGGCGAGGCTTCCGCTCTCTGGCGCGTCTATCTCGGCGTGGCACCGGCCTGCATCGCCGGCGTGGCGCTGGCCCGGCCACTCGCCGCACTCGTGCTCGACGCGATCAATCAGATGTCGTCGAGTGCGGCAACCGGAGTCGCTCAACACGAAGTCCTTCTCGCGGAGGGTCTTACGAAGTTGGCCCCCACGACTCCGGGCTTCGGGGTCTTCTTGTTGGCCTTGGGGGTCATTATCGGGACGATGTTGCTGTGGTGTGAACTCATCGTGCGAAACGTCGCGTTGACCTTGTTGTTGGTGCTCGTACCGGTGATCGTGCCGATGGCGAGTTTTCCCGCAGCGCGACGTATCGGCTGGCGTCTAGCGGAGACCTTTCTCTGCGTCGCCGCGAGCAAGTTCATCATCGTGGTGACGCTGGTGTTGGGTCTCGGAGAACTTGAGGGCTCGTCCGCGACAGAAGTCGTGACCGGCGCGGTGACGCTCCTCCTCGCCACCTGCACGCCCTTCTTGTTGCTGCGAATTGTTCCGTTCTTGGAGCAGTCCGCGTTGCATAACCTTGACGGACTACGGGCCCGAGCGACCCGCGCCGTGACCAACGCCCCCGCGTCGCCAGCAGGGATGCTCGTTCGATCGATGGCTCCCGATATGCCCGAACCGGCGCCGCCGGGTCGAGCGGACGATCTCGGCCTGGGCACGTGGCCGGGGGTACCCGAGTCGCCGATGCCTCCCCTCGACGGCGAGCCGCCGCCTCCACCCATCGGCCAACCTCGACTACGAGGAGGGCACGTGGTCTATCGCCACGACGACATCGGCCCGATCGTCGGGTGGCACTTTGACGAATGAGTCGGTGGGCCTCGGCGAGTCCGATGTGGAGGCTCGCTGGATCGGCATTCGTCGTCATCAAGCCCTGTTATTGATCGTAGGCGTGGCACTGATCGGTGAGGGAATCATCACCGCGCGGGTCCGTGTGGGGGCGATCACCGGGGGGTTGGTTCTGCTGCTTTGCGTCGTGCCGATCGGCGACGGTCGAACCGTCGGTGAGCAACTCGCCATTGCCCTGCGCTACATCGCGCGTCAACACTGGCGAACGTTCAACGCGCGAGAATTGGGAGGGGACGTCGTCCTCTGGTTCGGTGGCGAGGTGGCCTTTCGAGCGCACGAACTCGTGCATCGAGGCCGCCTTGATCTCTCGGGTCGTGACGCCGCCATCGCTCAGTCTCTTGTGGAGTTTGCGGACGCGGCGAGCGCCGCGCGGAGCGGGCAACACTTTTCGCTGCACGTCACTTCTGGAAGCGAGAGCAGGTCAACGCTGCTCTCGCTCCCGGTGGGGGCCGCGGCGCCCGAGGGCTGGTCACCTCAGAATGAACTCGCGCTCGAAATGGTGCTCGGCTCGGGTGCGGACACCTCAGCCCACCTCCTCGAGCGACCGACCTACGTGCGAACGCCGCACCACCTGGCACGGATCTATCGCGTGCGCGACTTCTCCTCGGTGTCCCAGAGGCGAAGTCTTCTGGAGCAGTTGCTCCGCTCAAGGGTGACGTTCGACCTATCCCTTCACGTCGACGTGGTCGCTGGCGCCAAGGCGCGGCGCCTGGCCTCGCGAGCGGTGCACCGAGGGGGCAGTGATGAGGAGACGGCGCGCTCGGCGGGCTTTCGTCGAACGGCGCGCTCGTCGAGAAATTATGAACGAATGGCTCAGCGCGAACGCCAGGTGGCGAGTGGGCGGGCGCTGTTGCGGGTCGCCGTTTACCTGCTCGTTCGCGCCGACGATTTAGACGAACTCCAACGACGTAGCGCTCAGGTCTGGCGTCACGCGCACGATGCGGGACTGCAACTTGATCGCGGGCGAGGACTGCAGATGGCCTGGTATCGATCGCAGTTGCCGGGGGGGCCGGGCTGGTGAGTACGCCGTGGACTCACTGGGCCACCTCGGTCGATCTCGGGAGTCTTCGCCTCCCCGCTCACGATGCCGGCACGGGGCTAAAGGGCTCCAGCCTGGGCGAGTCGCAGTACGGTTCGCTCTTTGTCCTAGACGTCTTTGACGCGTACGGCGCGGGACTGGTGTCCAACCCCAACGTCATCGTCGCCGGCTCCATAGGCGCCGGCAAGAGCACCGTGGTCAAGATGCAACTCGAGCGCTCCCTCCAGCGGGGGCGACGAGCCGTGGTGATCGATCCGAAGGGGGAGTACGCGGCGCTAGCGGCCCTGCACGGGGCGCGGCCCATCGCTCTCGGGCGCGACGGCTGGTGCGATCCCTTTTCGAGCGACGATCGTGAAGGCGTGGCCTTGCTACGCGCGCTGTTGGCCAGCGCCCAGGGATCTCCCCTCAGCGCGGATCAACACTTTGCCGTCGACGAAGTCTGGCGCCAACTTCCCACCCCTCGACCGACGCGAGTTCTCTGGACGCTGTTCCAGCTGGTGTCGCCCCGCCTCGAGGGAGCCTCGAGTGACGCCGGGCGCTCGCTAGCTCTTCTGCTGTATCGATTTATCTACGGCGATCTCGCCGGTCTTTTCGACGGGGCCGATGAACCCCTTCGTTTCCACGGCGACCTGGTGGTCCTCGATCTCGCGGCGCAGTGGGCGTCGAACTCTTTGTCGGTGGCCGTTCTCAGCGCGGTGGCGGCCTCCCAACAGGTGCTCGGGCGAACGGGCGAACGGGGACATCTCGTCATTGATGAGGCGTGGGCCTTGCTCGCCGACGCCGAAGCTCTGCGTTGGTTACAGGGATCGTGGAAACTCGCTCGCGCCCGTGGACTGGCCCACGTCTTGGTGCTGCACCGTTGGAGCGACGTGGCCGCAGCCGGTGACGCGGGTAGCGCCCAGCGCGAACGCGCGCAGGGACTGCTGCGCGAATGTGAAACGGCCTGGCTGTTTCGCGAGCCGCCTGATGAGGCGCGCGAGATGGCCCGCGCGCTGGCGCTGAGTGCTCGTGAGGAGAGCTACCTCACCGCGTTACCCAAGGGCGTCGCCCTCGTTCGCTACGGGGCCCATCGGTCAGTTGTTCGGGTGCGACCCGAAGAGAGCGACTTTTCCTACATCGACACCGACGTGTCTATGCGCGAAACGCCGTGAATGACCGACCGGTGCTGGGGCGCCGTTACTGGAACGGGCTAGCGTTCGGGCCCAGCGTGACTCTCGAGAGCAATAGCTCACTCCTGGTCGTGGGACCGACCCAAGCCGGCAAGACGTCCTCGATCGTGGTGCCGGGCCTCCTTCGCTGGAGCGACGCGGTGGTCGTAACGAGTGTTAAGAACGACGTGATAGCGACGACGCGCCGGTGGCGCGAAAGCCTGGGCGATGTGCAGATTCTTGAGCCGGGTCGCGACGGCGGGTTGACCTGGGATCCCCTGGAAGGCGTCACCACACTCCGTCACGCCTACCGGGTGGCGCGAGATCTCACCACCGGCTCGAGCGACCGGGGCGACACCGAGTTTTGGAACGCGCTGGCCGCCAGATTCGTCGCCGGACTCATGGTGGTGGCGAAGGATCGCCAGGGATCGATCTTCGACGTGGCCGACGTGGTGGAGCGCCGCGACGTGCGCGCCTGGTTGGCTGAGACGGCGTCGCCGGCCGGGAAGATCGTCCAGAGCTTTCTCGACTACGACCACAAGACCTTCGACGGGGTGCTGACGACCGCCGAGACAATGTTGATGCCCTGGCGATTCCCTCAGCCGCTCGCTCGGGTTCGTGGCGTCGTGGCCGGCGCTAATACCTTGTACCTCTGCAGCCCTCGAGGAGAGCAGCGCCACTACGAGCCGCTTTTTCGAGGGGCACTGCGCATGGTCCTGGAAGAACAACAGCGTCGAGTCGACGCCGGAGAACACCGGCGAGTCCTCATGGTGCTCGACGAAGCGGCTACCGTGGCCTCGCTCGAGGAGCTCGATCAGCTGGCGGCTACGGTGAGTGGACTCGGGGTGACACTGGTGACCGTCGTGCAGGACTTCGCGCAGTTGGTGGCTCGCTGGGGACCCCGCGCGGCGACCATCGTGAACAACCACGCGACCAGAGTCGTTCTCGCCGGTCTCGCCGACTCAACGGTGGGCCGCTACTTGCCCGAACTCGTCGACCAGCAGCCCGACGCGAAGAGCGTGCCGCTGCGACGTCGCCCCCACGGCACGGCCAGCGTGGTGGCCGGGGGACGACCGGTCTTTCATGTGCGGCTGCGCCCGTGGTGGAAGGACCGACGTCTGCGCAGTCGAGGGGTCCGTGCGGGGTAACTACGATTCGCAAGTGGCCTACCAGTCTCTGTTGATCCAAGATCAGATCTTCGCGATTGATATTGGGGCGACCAATATCAAGTTTTCCCACGTAAATGAACTTGGCGTATTGGTTCGAGGGGTGCGACGACGGCCCACGCCGTACCCTTGCTCGCCAGCTCGATTGGTGGAGTTCTTAGAAGAACGCATCGTGCGCAGCGGGTGTCGGCGGGTGGGCGTGGGCTTTCCCGGCGAGTTCCGTGACGGGCACGTCGTGCTCCCCGGGAACTTGTCGCGTCCCGGAGGCGTCGCCACTGAGAAGGATCCCCAGTTGGACGCCCTGTGGCGCGGCTATCCCCTTGAGAACGAGCTTCGCGAAAAGTGTGGCCGTGACGTGCGGGTGGTCAACGACGCCACCATGGCGGCGCTCGGGTGTATCGAAGGAATCGGAACTGAACTGGTCTTGACGTTGGGCACGGGCCTCGGCTTGGCTTTGGCGGTCGACGGGAAACTCGAGAAGGTGCGCGACGTCGGGGCCGAGATTTTTCGCGACGGCAAGACTTACGACCAGAGCATCGGCGAGCGCGCGCGATCCCTCGATGACGAGCACTGGATCCCCACGCTGGTAGTCATCGTCGAACAGTTCGCGAAGGAGTTTTCCGCGTCAACGGTGCATCTGGCTGGCGGGAATGCTCGTCGCGTCGTGCCGAGCGAGTTCGATCACCTGCCCTTTCGCGTCGTAATTAACGGCAACGAAGCGCCGATGCGCGGCGCCGCGCGACTCTTCGCCACCTAGTACATAACCCGCGGGCGTCGACTGTCTAGTTTCAACAACTCGGGTTCAGGGATGAGCGCAACGCTCGAGACGACTCTTCAGGAGCAACGTCCAGCCGGAGGAGTTCCATTGACTGCCCATTTGAACATCGGACAACGAGCCTTCGGCTCGGCGACTTCGCGCCCAGAAATGAGTCTGCGCGACATTGCCAAACAGGCGGGATGCGGACAAGCGGGTATCGCCGTGATGCTTCGTGGTCAGAGCTGAGAGGCCCGGCCCATCGAGTGGTTCCGCGTCGCGGGTCGCTGTCAATTGAAGTTCGGCCCATAGTCGCCTGGTAATGAGTTCATCGAAAGAGAAAGAGCCCGCCTCGGCTAGCATGTTGGGCCAGCAACAACGCGGCTGTAGCTCAGCGGATTAGAGCATCGGTCTACGGAACCGAGGGTCGGGGGTTCGAATCCCTCCAGCCGCACTGACCGGATCTTCAACTCGGGCCCAGAAAATGGAGGCTCCCAGTGCCATCGCGAACGCTCAGCAGATCGTGACCGTACAAGGTGCTGCCGTCGGTTTGCTTGGCATGTTGACAGATCAAACTGTCAACTAGATCAACAGCAGCGCCGGGTGATGCCTCTTGTTCAGGCCGTCCTCCTGGCTCCATTGGGGAGCATCGGGACTCTCCTTAGCGGTGGCTCATTTCAGAGGCGTCCGCGCACGAGGATGATACGCTCAGAGAAATAAAGCCGCTCGGCTGGGTCCAATCAAGCATGGCAAGTCCAGCGCGGGCGAGATCGGGGGGATCTCGTTATGCCTCAAGGGGTTGTTGCCGCTAAGGCTCGCACGTGGGTAGGTCGCGATCTCCAGGTCGAGGGTTCGTGGATCACCACGTTGACCGAAAAACAAAGGCAATGCTTGAGCGAGCGGTGCCAAGAGCTGGAGAGCCGGCCGCTTCTTTCGATTGAGCAAAGCGACGCTCGCATCCCGGAGCTTGACCCGGCAATCGCCTCGATTATGGAGTCGCTCACCTCGGCCAACGGCTGGGGCTTTGCCATTTTGAGGGGCCTTCCTTTATTGGATAATGAACCGGACATGATCAAGCTCTTTTGGCTCGTGGCACAGCACATAGGCACCCCCGTGACGCAAAGCAACCTGGCGGATCTGATCGGAAACGTTCGCCGTGAGGCCGGAGCCTCTGAACGGCGTGGATATAAGTCGTCCGGCGGGATGGACTTTCATAGTGACTTCACACCTATTGCAGGATTGCTCTGTTGGAAGCAAGCAATAAGTGGCGGAGAGTCCAGGCTTTTGAGTATTTCGACGATTCACGACATCATGCTCAACGAGCGGCCGGACCTGCTTTCGCTGTGCTACGACGACGTGCCCTACGGTCGGCCGGGAGAGAACAGGGGTGATGAACCTTCTTTCAGCACGCAGCCCATATTTACCAACGGGCCTGACGGATTCGGCGGATTCTTTAGCCGGAAGCAAATTAGATGGGCCCTAGAGGATGGAGCGCCGCCTATCTCGAAGTCCCAGGAGGAAGCTGTTGATTATCTCGAGGAGATAACGCAGCGTTCCTCACTTGAGTTTCTTTACCTGCTGCAACCCGGGGATTTACTGCTCCTGAACAACTATCGGGTTCTCCATGGTCGATCCGAATTTGTCGATGATGACGATCCCGAGCGAAGGCGCCACCTTTTTCGGATTTGGCTTGAAACTTTTCCTGCGTGGGGTGGTCCTCCGACTTCGGTTCTTTACGACTACCACTACGGGGATATTGGCCTCACACCTCACGAGGTTCTCCAGCGCGGCCTCGGAACGGCGGAGGCGATGCTCGGTCGATCCCACTGACTCCCAAAGGCATGAGTTGTGCGGGAATATTGTTCCCCGTCATGAAGTGAAGAGCCCGTTACCTTCGGCCCGGTTGCTGTTGCCAAGTCGGAGGGTGAATGTACTACGCGCTCGAATCGGCAATCCGACGGTAGATGACGTGAATGGGTTGCAAGCAGTCCCACCGACTAATCGGTGCGCGTTACAGCATCGTCCTCGTCGAACTCCATTAGGTCGTGGCCCGTCGAGCGCAGGAGCTCAGGGTACCGCCAAAGCACGAGAACGATCCCGATGAGAGAGAGCAGACCGCCGGACCAGATTGCGAAATTCGCTCCTCCGATGGTCGACGCCACACCGGCTTCGGTGGCGCCCAGCCCATTCGCCGACACAGCAGATCCATAAAAGACGCCGTTCAACCGGCCGCGCAGACGGTTGGGGACTGTCGTCTGGAAGATTGCGGAACGGAAGATGGTCCCGATCATGTCCGCTCCGCCCGCCACAGCGAGAAGAACGAGGCCGACCACGAGAATCGGAATGAAGCCAAGAAGCGTGATCGATACACCCCACGCCACCATGCAGACCACGACGGCTCGACCGCGGAACTTGACGTGGCGAACCCACCCGGAGAACAGGGAACCGACGAGCGCGCCAATGCCCGGCGCAGCATAAAGTAGCCCGACGTCCTCAGCGCCACCGTGGTAGATACGCAGCGCCAGTGCCGGAAAGACGGCTTTGGGCATACCGAAGATCATCGAGCTGAGATCGAGGACGATGAGTGAGATCAAGAACCGGTTGCTCCTCGCGTAGCGCAGGCCCTCGATGACTGAGCGGATGCCGAAGGGCGTGCTGATCTCGTCGGAGTGAAGTTTTGGAAGTGCGAAGGCGCTCACCAGCACGGCCGTGAATCCGACTGCGTCGATTGCGTACAACGACTTCAGACCTACAGAAGCGATCAACAGCCCGGCCAGTGCCGGTCCCAAGATAAGACCAGTCTGTAGGGTGATCCCCGATAGCGCAGACGCGCTCGCCAACTGCTCCTTCGGCACTATTCCGGCGATAATTGAGCCGCGGGCCGGATTATTGATCGCCTGAAATCCTGCCGCGGCTGCGACGCAGATGAACAGCGCCCACATGGTGGGATGACCAAGCGCGATGTTCAAAAAGAGCCCGGCACTCGTCATCGCGAGGGCGACCTGAGCCCAAATGACGACGAGGCGACGGTCGATGGCGTCGGCGATCGAGCCCCCGAACAAGGAGCCGAGTAACGAGGGGCCGAGCTGGACAAGGCCGATCATGCCAACCATCAGCGTCGAGCGCGTTATGAGATAGGTCTGGTAGGAAATTGCGACCACCGTGAGCTGGTTGCCGATGTTCGAGATCGACTGACCTATCCAGAGACGTCGAAAATCCCGATTCTCACGAATTGGCGAGAGATCGGCGAAGAATCCCGCCATCTAGACGGCGGACATGATCAAGTAAAATATCTCCGTATCCTAGGCAAGGGCCGTCAGAAACTCGAATGTCCTAGCTCAACCGGGCCGGCGTAAAGTCCTGCACTTGGTTCACGCTGTAGCTGCACTCTGGGCGAGACCCGAGTTCTAGGTTTCCGCGCTCGCCAGGAAGGGGCCGCTAGCGAGGAACCAAAATTCGAGAGATGCGGGGGCGATCTGGCCAGGTGAGATTGAGCCTCTCATCCGACGCGAAGCTCACGTCAAGGAACCGCAGAACGCTCCGGGATACGGTGGCCGCAATCAGCGGCGACTGACTGACCTTCGGTACACTTTCCTAGCACCCAATCGAAGGAGCCCCATGCGGTTCTACGAAGCTATAGCACGTTCCCTGGCTGATCATGGCGTAACGGTCGTCTTTGGCGTCCTCGGAAATGGCAACTTGTTCATCATCGATAGTTTTGAGCGAGACGCGGGCGGTAAATTTGTTTCATTCTCGAATGAAGCGGGTGGGGTACTGGCCGCGAATGGCTATGCGCGCACTTCCGGCCAACTCGGCGTCGCCACGGTCACCCTTGGCCCCGGTCTGACGAATACGATCACCGCGCTGGTCGAGAGCGTGAAGGACCATACGCCCCTTCTCTTGATCGCGGGAGATACGGCGGTGGAAGACCGGGAAAACTTCCAGAATATTTCACAACGCGACGTGGTGCTCTGTAGCGGAGCGGGATTCGAGCAGGTGCGTTCGCCAAAAACCGTCCTGGAGGACGTCGCTACGGCGCTTCGACGAGCGGTGCTCGAGCGGCGCCCGGTCGTACTTAATGTGCCGGTCGATTTCCAGTGGCAAGAGGTTGAGTATCAGCCCTTTCCCGCAAAGCTGATCGAAGCTCAAGCGGTGGTTCCTGATCCCGCCGCCCTCGATGTAGCGGTCGGGATCATCGCCAGCGCTAGGCGCCCAGTAGTAGTGGCAGGAAGGGGTGCCGCCACCCCGGAAGCGCGCGCTTCGCTCCTAAAGCTCGCCGAACGAATCGGGGCCCCCGTGGCGACAACTCTTAGGGGTAAGGATCTATTCCGGGGCGAGCCTTACAACCTGGGAATCTTCGGTACGCTCGCCAGTCCGGTCGCGCTAGACGTGATTAATCAAAGCGATTGCGTCATCGCGTTTGGAGCCGGGCTGAACAAGTGGACTACTGCAGAAGGATCGTTATTGGCGAAGAAGCAAGTCGTCCAGATCGATTTGTACCGAGAGGCCATTAACCAATATTCCATCACGAGCGCTGGGATCGTTGGTGATGCGTCGAGTGTCGCAGACACCATCGTGAAGTGGCTCGATGAAGCAGAAGTGCCGTCAAGTGATTTCGTGTCGAGTGAATTAGCTGAACGATTGGCTGCGTACTCCGACGCCGACTTCGTAGATCGCAGCACACAAGATTCCATAGATTTGCGAACTGCTCTTCTGCGAATAGAGAAACAATTTCCAGCGGACCGCAGTTTGGTTTTCGACGCTGGTCGTTTTATCCACAAGAGCTTCACGATGTTGCACGTTCCGAACCCTGAGGCTTACGTCCATACCGCCAATTTTGGATGTATCGGGCTGGGGATGGGCAATGCCATCGGCGCGTCATTCGGAGCGCCCCAGCGCCCGGTTCTGCTCGTCACCGGCGACGGCGGATTCATGCTCGGAGGACTGGCGGAGTTCAACACCGCCGTGCGTTACGGAGTCGATCTGGTCGTTATCGTCCTCAACGATGGTGCGTACGGAGCGGAGCACATACAGTTCCGTCAGAAGAATATGGATCCCGCCATTTCCACTTTCGAGTGGCCCGAGTTCGGGCCAGTAGCCACTGCCCTCGGTGGGCAGGGATACACTGCGCGTAACTTAGACGAACTCGACCACGCTCTTTTGGCAATCGAGAGCCGCGATAGGCCGGTTCTGATTGATGTGAAGCTCAACCCGGATGATGTCGCAGCCGCACTGCTGTGACCGGTCAGTAAAGGGCCCGCGATCGAGTCTGTCGCGCCAGTGGGCGATGTCCGGTGACCACGCAGGGCGGTCTCAAAGAAGCAGAACAGGATCTGCGCAGAGGTACCCGATGACTCAACCCGCCCCTGTTGCAGGTTCAAATTGGTTTGGTATGCTACACAGATATCAACGATTTCCGGCGGAATTCCGCATAGACATTAGTTACGTCACCGGGGGAAAGGATCTCATATGACGACAGGCATTGAAGACGGAGTAGTGGAGCTAGGGAGGGTTTGGTTCCCCAATGCTTCGGACAGCGTGACATTTCTCCCGGAGCCGGACAGGCAGACTCGTCGATTCACGCTGATTTCGGTGGACGATCATCTCGTTGAGCCGCCGGAGACATGGGTGGGTCGGGTGCCCGCTCGAATGGCGGACGATGCGCCCCGGATTGTGGATCTCGAGTCGGGTGGACAGGCTTGGCTCTATGACGGAAAATTGATCCCGAATTTGGGGTTGAACGCGGTGGCGGGTCGTCCCGTCGAGGAGTACTCCGGCGAACCGACGCGTTTCGAGCACATGCGACGTGGTGCCTGGGACATTGATGCGCGGATCTCGGACATGGATGTGGCTGGGGTCTTCGCGTCGATGTGCTTCCCCTCTCATATCACAGGATTTGGAGGGGGCCGATTGCAGACAGCCACCAAGAACTTGGAGTTGGCGCTGGCGACGGTTCGGGGATGGAATGATTGGCACATTGAGGCCTGGGCGGGTCCGTATCCGGATCGCATCATTCCGTTGCAGATCCCGTGGTTGCACGACCCGGTATTAGGGGCCGAAGAGATACGTCGAAACCACGCTCGTGGGTTTAAGGCGGTCACCTTTCCCGAGTCACCGCACAACTTCGGATGGCCCTCGATCCACGATCCCTACTACGACCCGATCCTTGCTGCTTGCGAGGAGACCGAGACTGTCGTGTGCCTACACGTGGGATCGGGCGGCTCGTTGCTCCCGACGTCCCCGGGCGCACCGGATGGGGTTGACTCCGTGCTATTCGGGAGCTGTGCGATGAACACGGCCGTCGAGTGGCTGTTCTCGGGAATTCCGCTGCGCTTTCCCAACATAAAGATCTGCCTGTCGGAGGGCGGGATCGGCTGGGTTGCCGGAATCTTCGATCGCCTCGACCACCTCACGAAGTACCCCATCGGGTGGCCGTCGACGGAGGCGAGCGCGTCAGAGGTTCTCGCGCGCAACTTCTGGTTCTGCTCGGTTGACGATCCCTCGAACTTCTCCCTGCGTGAGCGGATCGGGGTCGAACACATCCTCCTCGAGGTCGACTATCCCCACGCCGACTCGACGTGGCCGAACACCCAAGACATGCTCGCTCGCTACCTGGTGGGGATTCCGGACCACGACATCGCTCGGATGACCTGGGAGAACGCGAGCGTCTTGTTCCGCCACCCCGTTCCTACGGCGGTGCAGAACAATCCTGACGCCTACTAATCGGCTCACTAATTTTCCGAATCATAAATTAGGTGGATCGAAGGGTGCGACACCCTGAAGGGACGCTCCTTCTCGCGTGACCTCAGAAGCTGCGATGGCTCGGGGTCGAACACGCTCCGCGTGCGGTGTCGCGGCTCGGTGTGCTCGAGCATTTCGTGGTACCTCGCAAAACCTTTGAGCAGTAGTCGGTTGGCTGCAGGGCGCTGAGGCGACTCGCTCACAGCGATCGCGACGTCACTAGAGAACGAGGGCGAGCCGCCCACGAGCCATCGTGATTAGTTGAGACACGCAGTGGAATCTTCTCAGCCTTGACTTGCGAGAGGGGGCATGATAAGCATGAGATTGCCTGGTGTTTACAAGCCAGTACTAGTAAGAGGGGATTAACTAAATGACTACTACCCTGGGCGACCGCAAAGGTGTCGCCGGTGATTCTTTGGGGGTTCGCTACGACGGGGTTCCGATGCCCCCGGCTCCGGAAGCGACAAAGTATATCGATATGGGGGCGTTGACGCTCGGAATCGAGTACCGCTTCCTGACGGACGAGCTCGTTGAGGAAGCGCGCAAAGTGGAGCCACGAATGGCACTGGGCCATCGGGATGAACCGCTTCAGGATGAGGGTGTGTCCCTCCACGTTTGTGATAACGCCCACACCGAGTACATACGATTCGACAACTTCGGAGGTGACCCGCACTACCACTACATCGTCCCCGATGTTTGCAGCTACCTGGTTCCCTACGACGAAGCCGCCACGGGTCCGTTCCTTAACTGGGCGTTAGAGCGCGTTCGGGGTTCAATGCCGGCCATGCTGCGCCAGGGAGGCGCCGACGAGTTGGCGGATCGCGTCGACGTGGCAGCGATTGAATCAGCAATGCCGGAGGTGGAGCTTCTGGTTAAGGAAGCTTTGCAATCGGCCCGGGGACTCTGAGGTTCCCCAGAGAAGGTAGGCATCCCATAATCTGACTCCGTCGTTCAAGGAGTTATGCGGTACTGGCTCTCGATGTTGTTGTCCACGGAAGTTGAGTTGCTCGAGACTCTCGAGCAACTCAACCTGTGGTCGTGGCGTTTTGGTGGCCGCCCGGTTCGCCGACACTTATGCACGCCGTGGTGACTGGGTTACTTCGAGCCGCTGGGGGCACGTGGGCGCTACGCCGTGTGGGGTCCGCGTGCAGATGAAGACGTGGCGTGTCGCGCTGTTCGAGTCGGGAGTAGATCGGACCACGATGGGGTTAGCCACCTTGAGGACGGAAGTCGCCCTCGACGTGGGTTACGTACTTGCATCGGGAGCTGGGTTCTGCTGTCAAAGTCGCTCACGGGCTCGCGATCAACAATCACACTGCAACTCTTCGTAACGCCTCGACCACGTGGCTTCACCGAGCCGTCCAACCCCCGTCGACGAAGAGGTTTGTGCCGGTCATGTATCGACCGGCATCGCTGCAAAGGAGGAGAAGGGGGCCGTCAAGTTCCGTGAGCTTGCCCATTCGACCCATCGGTGTCCCTCGTTCGACATAGGCCAGCGTTTTTGGATCACCGACCACGTCCTCGGTGAGCTCGCTGGGGAAGAATCCTGGGCACAATGCGTTGACACGAATTCCCTTTCGGGCCCACTGCAACGCTGTCTCTCGCGTCAGATTTATAACGGCTCCCTTGCTCGCTGCGTAGTTCGCCTGGCTCAACGGAGCCGAAGCCACATGACCGAATATTGACGCTACGTTGACTATTGATCCACTCTCCATCTTCACCATGGATTCTCCGACCAGCTTGGTCATATGCCAAGTGGCCGTGACGTTGAGCTCATGTACGGTCCGGAAGTCCTCAGGGGATTCAGACTCGATTGGGCCGGGACGGCTCATCCCGGCGTTGTTCACGAGGATATCAACTTTGCCGTGAGAGGCCACGACCTCGCTGACGAGCCGCTCGCGCTCTTCGTCAAGCATCAAGTCAGCAGTGATCCAACTCGCATGAGCGAGTCCAGCGCACACTGCTTCCAACAGATCACTCCTCCGGGCAGTCGCGATCACTTCTGCACCAGCTGCGTGCAGGACCTGGACGAAATGGGCGCCCAATCCGCTTGACGCGCCCGTGACGATCGCTACTTTGCCAGTCAGCCGAAATTGGGAGAGGGGATCATTGGACAAGTCGGATAGATCTGGGTTCACTGCGGACCGCCTCGTGGTTGTCTTTCCATTGCTGTATAAGTCAAACCGTCGGCGGCCATCTCAGTCAAATCGAGCCTCACGTGACAGGCCGAGAGGTGTCGGGGCTCAGATTCTCAAAGACTCCGGCTGGGCACCGACTCGGAGAGCTGATGCCCGAGTGACTCTCAGGCCGCCGGGGTGTTCTCGCCCTCGAGCTGAGTCGCCCGTCACTTGGTCGACGACGACTACTCATTTGGCTAGTCGACGAAGTCTGGACCTCTTTGCGTCCCATGTTGAGACGCTCGATCAAGCGGGACGAAGTATTACGCGACGGTCGTCTCCCGTTCCGGAGTGACGGCTATACGTGTTCACGCCGACAACACAGCTGGCCTCAAGCGAAGTGTTCACGGTTAATGTGTAGTATCACTTGAAGCTTGTCGCATTGAAAATGTTGCGACAAGTCCCGCCTTGGAGGAAATTGTGTTGTTGAAAGCCGGCATGCGGATGCGAAGTGCCACATCGGCCGCTGAAGTTATTGTGATCCGTTGCGGAGACGACGATACTGATCTTCGCTCGGGTGGTGTGCCTATGGTGCCAGTCGATCAGGAGGTGATCGCTCAAGAACCGGTGTCCGGCTTCGACGAAGAGTTGCTAATTGGGAAGCGCTACGGCAGCGACGAGAGTGGCATCGAGTTGCTCTGCGCGAAAGCTGGCCTGGGCACACTCTCGATCGGCAAGGAACTTCTACCGCGCAAGGAAGCGAAGCCTCTTCCCTCGTCCGACTAAGTCGCAGGACTCTCGCTAACCAGGTGGGTTAGATGTCCGGCGATTCGGTGCGTCTCGCCTGGCCGAAGGAGCTCAACCATCCGTGCCCGCTGACCTAGGTTGACAGAAGGCCTGAGATCGAATCGATCTACTCAGACGTCTAAACGTTCAACGAGAGTTGCGTTAGCCATCCCGCCGGCTTCGCACATGAGTTGGAGGCCGTAGCGACCGCCTCTTCGCTCTAACTCGTTCAGAAGGGTCGCCATGAGTTTCGTGCCTGAGCTGCCGAGAGGATGACCCAATGCGATGGCCCCGCCATTTGGGTTCACCTTCGACATATCTGCCCCGGTTTCGATCTGCCAGGCTAAGACAACAGGTGCGAACGCTTCGTTGATTTCAATTACGTCAATCTCGTCGAGCGTCAATCCTGATTTTGCGAGTATTTTTGCGGTCGCGGGGATTGGACCCTTCAACATTGTTACCGGGTCAGTGCCAGCTACCGCGAACGAGTGAAATCGCGCACGAGGCCGAAGCCCCAGTGCCGCCGATTTCTCGGCGCTCATAATGAGAACCGCTGACGCCCCATCACAGATCTGAGATGAATTCCCAGCGGTAATTTTGCCGCCTTCCTTGAAGGCGGGTTTGAGAGCACCGAGCGTCTCGACCGTCGTCCCTGGGCGAATTCCCTCATCTTGAACGTGTAACTCAATGCCGCCACCGAGATCTACCGGCACTGGCACAATCTCACCGTCGAACTTGCCCTCTTTCGTCGCGAGCAAGGCTTTCTCTTGGCTGAGGGCACTGAAGGTGTCCAAATCAAATCGCGAAAGCCCATATTCGTCGGCAATAAGCTCCGCCCCGAGACCTTGATTCGGCAGTCCCGTCGTCGCGTATCGTGATATTTCCTCGGGGGGCCAAGGAACATCGACGCCTTCAAACGACGAACCCATCGGAACTCGCGTCATGGACTCCACTCCAGCAGCGATGACCACGTCATATGCGCCCGACATCACGCCTTGCGCCGCAAAATGCATGGCTTGCTGGCTGGACCCGCACTGTCTATCGATGGTTATGCCAGGGACCGTCTCGGGCCAGTTCGCGGCAAGTACGGCGCTTCTCGCAATGTTCGCAGCTTGCTCGTTAACTTGGGTCACACAACCCAAAATCACGTCGTCGACCAAAGCGGGGTCCAGACCGTTTCTGTCCGCGAGGGCGTTCAGCACGAATGCCGCGAGGGATCCCGGATGCCAATCACGGAGCCTGCCGTTTCTCTTGCCACCGGCTGTACGTACTGCGTCGACTATTACCGCTTCGTACAAGGATGCTCCTTCGAACCGCAGATCAGTATAATTGGCCCGCGCAGTAGGTGTTACACGGTGACAAGTTCCACGTACGGCTGGCGAACCTACTGGCAACTCGGCCAGCGAGTTCAGCGTTCACGACGGAACTCGTTCATGGACCGACACCGCATAATTGGAAGTACGAGAGAACGGTGCCCGATCCCAGGTCGACCATCTGTGCGCGAGTGTCAGGTGGCAGGCTTCGCAAACTCGGTCGTACTCCTCCAGGGAGTAGCGCCCATCCAACTGGAAGCCAGCGATCATCGCTCCGCCCTCGATCACATGGGCTGCGCACGACGTGACGAGTGCCGGTCGAGCGTCGATTGGGCAGAACAGCGGAACGTTCCCAGCCAACACCACGACGTCAAACAATTGGCCGAGCGCGACGGTGGAGAGGTCGGCGAGTACCCACGTCAGTTGCGGAGCCCGACCTCTTGCTTCTGCGATCATCGACGAGTCTCTATCCACTCCCACGACTTCCACGCCATGACGAGCAAGTTCGATGGCGACTCGACCGGTGCCACAGCCGGCGTCGAGCACTGTTGCGGGGTTCAACCCGAGAACGAAAGTGGCCTCGCCGTGGACGTCAATCCCCTCCTCGGCTAGGGCGTCGAACTTGGCTTGATACGCCTTACCGTCAAAGTTGGCCACGTACACCAGTAAAGCTGCTCGGCACGCTACTCGGGAGAGAGTCGACCAAATGTTGTCGATAACGGTCCTTCGGCAGCTTGGCGGACCGTGAACGGTACGGCGGAGCCATACGATCACGGTTTGAAGTGACGATGGGATCCTCTCGCTGCCAAAGTTCGTTATTCGGCAACCTTGTCGAACGCGCAACCTACTCAAAAGACGTAGACGTCTCCTATCCGTACCACCGTCGGGCGTCCAATCCTGATGGTGAGGTACAAAGGGAATTGTGGGCAGTCCCGTGGCTCGCGTACCTATTACGTCGTCATCGTTCGCGACCGGCCCGTGTTCGTTAAGGTCGTGGGAGAGATCCCCGCTTATGAGCCGTGCCCTCAATCACTTACGTGGTCGAGGGTGACACCAAGCCCGGGCTTGACGACACCAAGTGTGGGTCGCCTACCAAAGGAGCCACCATGGCCGGTAAAATTCCCAACCAACACAACGTGAAGAAGGTTGGAAAGTCGCTGAAGGAAAAGCGAAACGAAAAGCACGCCAAGAAGGATTCAAAAAAGGGCCTCCTCCCCGAGTAAGGGTCAACCCAGCAAGCATTCTCGTAAATTCGGAGTCGGTGGCGTTATGGCACATTCGCGAGTACCCGGCGGGGTAGTACACAAACTGCCCCGAGATCTGCGCGAGGCGTTGATCGCCAATGGGGTGGCACTGGAGCGGTGGAACGACATCACGGCGCTCGCGCGTAACGAGTTCATCTGTTGGGTGCTAGACGCCAAGCAGCAGATCACCAGAGAACGGCGAATCCGTCGAACCCAAGAGGAGTTGGAGGAAGGCAAGCGTCGGCCCTGTTGTTGGCCCGGGTGTACGCACCGGCAACGAACCGGTAGCTGAAGAAGCGGCGACCAATGACCGGAGTCATTAGTCGCCGCCTCGCTAGTTGGAGTACTTCTCTACGAACCCGTGTAGCCACCTGACGCCAGGCCGATGACGGCGGCGTCATAGTTCGCGTAGGCGAGCGCAATGTTCGCACTGAGAATCTGGTGGTTCGCGTTCACGAAGACGTTGGTGTCGTGCGGCCAGTCAGTCGGCATCTGGACTAACACCTTCGCTTGAATATTGACGATCCTGCTCGACCAGTTCGAGATGCGTGCGACGTAGTTGTTGTAGTGATTCAGCGCGTTCTGGTAACCCGCCATGCCGACGAGGGACGTCACTTCTGTCTGGAGGGTCGCTTCGTTACCTTGGTCCGTCGTCAACTGATTCACGACTAGTGAGGCTTCGATCATCTCGAAGACCTGCGGCGACATAACGGCGTACACGCGGTTGTCCTTGTACATCGCGGCGCGGTCGGCGTCGAGCTCCGCAAACGTGGTGTCGGTAGGAACCTTGGCCACGAGGGTATTAATGCTCGCCGCTTCGGTGGAGAGACGTGCCTGAAGTATCAATGACGTGCTCGCACTGAGCGAGGTCGCTCCGTTCACATCGGCCGTGAGGTGGGCTAGTCGCGTGACCCGCGCGGCGAGTTGGGTTTCTAGGGCCTGTTGCGCCGCCACGAAGCTCGCGCTGGGCGCCGTCGTCGTGGTGGAACCCGCGGACGCTGCGGCGGTAATCCCGAATCCCATGGCGGCGACCAGTGCAATCACCGTCACTGATCTGATAGCTAACTGTTTCATTTGGCTCTCCCTTCAAAAGAACAGACCTCACAGTACGAAGCGGGATTGTGAGAGTCATGTGAGGGGGCTGTTGGATTGTTGAGAGATCTTTCCCAACCGATGACAAGACGGCGCCGCGTTCGCTCATACTCGCCTGTGAAAGAAGTGTGAGTTGGTTTAATGATTGATGTGAGCAAGCTCTGCGTTCGATGTGAATACGCGCTCTATCATTTTTTGTTTTTCATTTGACCGAATTCAATCTGAACGTTCGTCATCATTGCCCTGATGTGGCGCTCCCTCGTATCCACCTGGGGCGTTTATTCCAAGCGGAGGTTCGACCATGATGAAGACGGCTCACTTACATAGGAATCGCGCAGTGCTTTCGAGGTCACGCAACACCACGAGCGTTCATCGAATTGCCGCTCGCTCGATCGTAGCGGCCGTTCTCGGCGCCGCCATGCTCGTGGCCTTTGCCGGCGCGGACGCGTATGCGGCCGGTTTCGTTCCCTCGCTCGGCGCGGCGTCGCCCTATGCGGTGTTGGCGGCTCTGCCCGGAACGGGTGATGGTCTCTCGACCATAACCGGCGACCTCGGTCTCGCGGCCAGTTCCTCGACGTCCTCGGGTGCTTCCGCCTCGTCGGGACTCGCGGGAACCGAGCTGTTGTCGGGAGCGGGGAGCCTAACGGGTTCACTCCTCGGGGGCGTGAGCGGGGTAGCCAACGTGGGTAACGTCGCCGCCTCGAGCGCGGAAGGCGCGGCGAGCGCCGCGTATCGCGCAGCCGCGGGCGAAACCCCGACGCGCGTGATCGCGGGCACGCAGTTCAGCAACGTCACCTTGACGCCGGGCGTGTACGCCCTCGCCGGACCACTGGTGCTCGCCGGACGAGTAATACTTGACGCTCACGGCAACGCCAACCCCGACTTCGTCTTTCAAGTGCCGTCAGACCTGCGCTCCGCGACCGGTGCCCAGGTGATTCTCGGCGCGGGAGTTCGACCGAGCGACGTCCTGTGGCAGGTCGGGGGCGCGACCGCCCTCGCCCCAAACTCGTCCTTTGTCGGGACCATCCTCTCGAACGGCGCGATCTCGCTCGGCGCGGGAGTGAAGCTCGCCGGACGAGCTATCTCACTGGCTGGTCCGGTCAACCTGGATCGTGACGTCATCGCCCTCCCGCTCGTGAGCGCGGCCGCGGGGGTAGCCGCGCCGGCGCTGTCGGCGCCGACGAGTGTCGTACCGCCATCGACGGGAAGTGGTGCTATCCCTCGCGTGGCCGCGTCGGTGCCCTCCGTCTCGATTGATGCCGGGCTTTCACTGCCAGTGCTGCTACGCCTCTTGAGCGTTCCCGCAGTGAGCGTGCCGACTGCGACCACCGGTGGATCGTCGTTGTCCGGTACAAGATCGCTAACGGGTCTTGGTGCGGGCGCGCCCGTGGCGCTTCCGTTTATTCCTTTGGGAGACATTGGAGTTCCGGAACTGGCGGTACCTACGTTGCCCTCGACGGGCATCACCCCGCCGAGGGCCACCACACCGACGTCGAGCGCTTCAGGGTCTACTTCGGGAACGCCCTCGACGGGCTTGTCACTTCCCTTGAGCGGTCTATCGCTGCCGGCGCTGACGTCGCCCTCGGACTCGAGCGCGTCGTTGCCGATAGGTGGGTTACCTCTTCCCTCACTATTCGTGCCGTCACTGACGACGCCCAGTCTGTCGATTCCTCACCTGGCCGCACCTTCGACATCGAGCGCAATGGGTTCGATCGCGCGTGGCCGTGTGACGGAGAGCGCTCCCACGCACGCGTCATTAGGTTCGCACGCGAAGTCATCGACGCCCCCCGTCGCCAGCGGATCTCCCATTCCTTCGGGCGCGCCGCAGACGGGATTTGGTGCATTGTCCGGTTCTGCGTCGCGCGTGCTCCTCGCACTTCTCGCGCTGCTGATCGCGGTGGGCGCCGGTACGTTCGCCGTTCGTTCTCGCCGTTATCAGCGTGGCTGAGGCGCTCGCTCTCAGGAGGGTCCGACACCGCGCTGCGCTGACCCCGTTCCTGTGGGGGAGCGTGGCCGCCCTCGCACTAGCCACGGGGGCGTGGGTGACGTTCGACACGTCGACCACGACGCTCCCCGCGGTGGCCGTCTTATCGGTCGCGCCGACGCCATCGAAAGCACCGTCGCCGCGGTTTCCAGATATTCCGAAGTCTCGTCCCATCGCTCTCTCGATTCCCTCGCTGGGCGTGACCACGAGCGTGGGCGTTCTTGGTCTACAGGCCGATGGTCAGGTTCAGGTTCCCACCACGTCGCGCGTGGTGGGCTGGTATCGCTACGGGGTGACGCCCGGGCAGGTGGGATCGGCGGTCATTCTGGGACACGTCGACTCGTATCAGGGACCCGGAGAGTTCTTCAATCTCAAATCGTTGAAGGCGGGCCAGTATCTCAAGCTCACCCTGGCCGATGGGACTCAGGCCCGCTTCGTCGTCACCGAAGTCGTTCAGTACTTGAAGACGGCCTTTCCCGACCGTTCTGTGTACGGCGCCCACGGAGCGAGTCGCTCACTGCAGCTGGTGACGTGCGGGGGAGCGTTCGACCAGGCCACCGGTCACTACCTGTCTAACGTCGTGGTCTACAGCCACCTGGTTGGCGTCACTGTCTCTCATCGCGCCACGGCGTAAGGGGCGCCTCGCGTCAGGGTGACGTCGCCGGGGTTGAGCTTAGGAAGTAGCGGAGGAGCGGACCTCCACCTCGGCGTCCGCCGGGACTGGCCGTTTGTACCAGCGCTCGGGCGTGTCCTCAATGAACGCGAGCATGTTGGGCCGGCCGAGAAAGGACGTCTCGATACGTGACACGGTGACGACGTCCCCGGTTGAAGTGCGAACCACGCTTCCGACCTTCACCTGGTTGGCTGGCACCGTGTTCCATGATTCGGGCGACGTAGATGACGTATTACTAGAAAGTGACATGGGGACCTTCTTTGCTGGGTGACGAGGAGCATAGTGTTGGTGCGAAAAAAACTTGTGAGAGTATTCGGCCGTGAGTTTACGCGCGGTGAAAGTATCGAACGAAAGTGAGAGTCAGTGACGGAGGGCCAGGATCACGACCTTCCGGCCACGTCGCTCCTGCACGGCGACGCCCGCTCTCGCGACGGGGCGGTCGTTCCTCCAATCGTCCAGGCTGCTACGTTCGCCGCCGACACGGGGCAGGAGTTCCTGGACGTCGCCACGAAGAGTTTCTCCGACAACTTTTACGTCCGCTACGGCAATCCCAACCAGACTCAAGTCGCCGATGTGGTGGCCACCCTCGAAGGCGCGGAGCGGGCGATCGTTACCGCCAGCGGCATGGGGGCCGTCTCCACGCTCGCCCTGACCCTCTTAAGTGCGGGAGATCACGTGGTGCTCCAACGTTCGCTCTATCCGGGGACGACCACCCTCACGACGGACCTGCTCGCGCGCTTCGGCGTCAGCGCCGACGTGGTCAGTCAGAGTTCGCTTGACGAACTCGAATCTCTCCTGCGTCCCTCGACTCGGTTGGTCTTCGTGGAAACGCCCAGCAACCCGCTTCTCGGCATCACCGACCTCCGTCGCTTCGCCGAAGTGGCCCACAACGCCGGGGCCTTACTGATTGCCGACAACACCGTGGCCACTCCCCTCAACCAGCGCCCGCTGGCTCTCGGCGCCGACGTGGTGTGGCACAGCGCCACCAAGTACTTGGCCGGTCACTCGGACGTCTCGGCGGGAATTATCGCGGGCTCTGAGGAACTTATGGAGCGGGTGTGGCGAACGCATCTCACGGTGGGCTCCGTACTGGGCCCCTTTGACGCCTGGCTGCTGCTGCGCGGTCTTCGCACGCTCGACGTACGAATGGAGCGCCATAACGAGAACGGACTCGCCGTGGCTCGCTATCTCGATGACCACCCCGAGGTGGAGTCTGTCTACTACCCGGGTTTGACCTCGCAGCCTCAACACGAGCTCGCCGCGAGTCAAATGTCGGGCTTCTGTGGTCTGATTTCCTTCGTCCCCAGCGGAGGTGCTGGACGTGTCGACAGTTTGCTCGACGCGCTGCGTCTGACGACTCGGGCAGCCAGTCTCGGGTCCGTACACTCCTTGGCCAACCGGCCGGCTGCAATGTGGAGCGCACGGCGCCGCGACCAGGTGGCCGACGATGTCGACGAAGCATTGATTCGCCTGTCGGTGGGCATTGAAGCCAAAGAGGATCTGATAAAGGACTTCGATCAGGCCCTCAAGGCCACGTCACCTACGTAACCCCGCGGCGGGCTGCATGACCCCGTGCCGGGCGATACCCGGCGCGATCGACACCCTTCACGGAGCGGAGTGAGTGACTACAGTCGGCGGATGGACGGATTCAAGAAAGTAACGGCGATCAATGACGTAGAAAAAGATGTGCACTACTTATCCCCGGGCACACCCGGCACGACCCTGTGCGGATCGAAAAGCGCCGGGTCAGCCACGGGAGAGGTCACGTGCTACCGCTGCCACCAGTTCGCAGTGGGCGATCTTTAGTCTCGCTGTCTCGAATTGGTAATCCCGTTGCCAGTTGTGATGAGATGGTGGCGCGAGCGGCTGTAGCTCAGCGGAATAGAGCACCGGTCTTCGGAACCGGGTGTCGGGGGTTCGAATCCCTCCAGCCGCACTCGTTCGGCGTGAGACGGAGTGACTTCGTGAAGGTCGCACGGTGAATCGACTATGCCGGTGACCGCAGACCTGAGGTGCGACGCGCGCTTGGTGAAGCCAATTGGCGTGGACGCCGAACGACCAAATCGCCGGCTTCGCCCGGCTACGCAGCCAGCGGAAAATGGAAATAGGGTGAGTGACACGAGCGAACGCCGACAGGGGATATATGGTCCAATTCACCAGCGCCCAGACGAAGTACCTGAAGAGCCAGCGGCTCGGTCGACTGGCAACGTTGCGTCCCGACGGAACGCTTCAGAATAATCCCGTCGGTTTCTCCTTTGACGAGGCGAGTGGCACCTTCGAAGTGGGCGGACTCAACATGGGCGGTTCCCAGAAATATAGGAACATTGTCGCCAACGGACAAGTTGCATTTGTCGTCGATGACCTCGAGACGGTTGACCCGTGGAAGCCCCGCATGGTGGAGGTTCGCGGAATGGCCGAGCCGCTGGCCAACGAGGATCCGCGAAGGTCGAGGATTCGGATTTACCCCCAGCGCATCATCAGTTTCGGAATCGGCGAGTGATTATTCGCGGCTAGCCGTGACGCGGCCTCCGAGTATCCAGCTACATCGTAGAACTAATTGCTTTTCAAGCACGTGACCGCTCGGCACTGTCGCAACGACGCCACTGGCCATCGTCTCGGTTCTCGCCCACGACCTCGACGGCGGTGCTGTCCTGATCAACGTGGTGGAGCGTCGTCTGAGCGCACTCGTCGCCTGATCCGGATCATCAGCGCGACAAGAATCAAGAGCGCCACCGTCAGGATGATCAGTACCACGAAGGCCGCCGCCGACGTCGCGCTCTTGACGGCAGACGCCAACGCCACGTAACCGCGCTGTGAGGGGTCAGCGATGGCCGCCACGTGAGATCCGCGCGACGCGAAGGTGGTCATCGACGAGATGATCTCGTGGTACGTCACACCACCAAGGTCGTACGTGCCGCGACAGACGTAGCCAGCGACACTGCTGCCGCTACCGCCCATGTTGCCCACGCAGTTCGAGACGGTGACGACGACCGGCACGCCGTGCGCCTTCATGCGATCAAGGCGCGCGTGGTCGTTCAAGGTGGAGGCGAAACTCAGAGCGAGGGCTACGGCGAAGGCGACCAGTCCCACGGTGGCCGCTCGTAGCCAGAAACGTCGCCCCAGGCTCGCGGCTTGCGCACCTCGAAGGGAGGCGACGCGTTCGTGTGTGGGAGGAGTGTCGAGGGAGTCAGTCATGGTGGGAGTGGGGGTCGATGAAAGGTCTGTCCCAGCGTGCCATACCAGGACGACCTCGACCGATCACGGGGCGGTACTGATCAAAAGCCGGGGAAGACCATTCGAAGTTCCTGGAGGTGTTCAGTCGCCGTGACGTCACTCGGTGTGTGATCGGGGTCGAGTCGTCCATAGACCAGTCGGATGAAGGCCTCGCCGGGAAGTTCGAGATCGGCAGGCGCGTCGCGATCTGTTTCGGTCGTCGTCACCGCCTCCGGCGTGAGGCTGATTTCGTACGTCTTGACGGGGTTCGAGGTACGAACGAGGTACGTGCGCTCCGCACCGTTGGGTTGGGCGGCAAATCTGGCCACGAATCCCAGGTGATCGAGCACCGCCTCGACACTCTCAACAGGAATGACGGCAGCGTCGTTGAACGTGACATCGACGTCCCAGGTGTGCAGCACGTGCTCGTTCACTCGTAGCCCGAGATACTGATCGAAGGTGAGAGCGAACGGCCCCATCTGAATCGTGAGCTTCTCTACCTCGTCGGGCGACAACTCGCCGAGGCGAGCGAGGAGAGCGGCGTCGGAGACGAGCAGCCCCGCTGCCTGATTCTCGGGAGTTCGAGCGTTCCAGTCATCCCACACGGAACGAGAGAAGTCGGACGGTGTCGGCGTGCCCGCAAGAGCGTCATTGACTTGGCGCACGAAGATGTCCGCACCTGATCCGAGGTGCGACAGAACGTCAGCCACGGTCCACTCCGTCGGATACGCCGGAGCGCGCAACTGCTGCGCGTCGAGGGGTTCGACGAGAGCGCGAAGTTGCGAGGTCGACGCCCGTAGCGCCGTCATGGCGTCTGACATAGTTTTCTCCGTTCAGTGGAATGATCGATACTAGGTCCGCGATCCTTGCGCCGCTCGGGCTATGGGCGTCAAGCGGCGACGGCTTAGTCGCTGAGGAACAACTTGATTCCGACGCCCAGCATGACGAGGAAGATGACGATCGGCGTGATCACTGGCCCAATCCACGTGACGGGAATGAGGAAGAACACGTCGCGGGTGAAGAGGCTCTTGGGCCAGTCGTCGATGACTCGTAGGAAGAGGTAATAGGCGAGATCCCACGTGGCGAATCCGACGAGGAACGCGCCCACCCGTTGACGGGTTCGCTTGGCCGCGAGAAACGATACGCACACCAGCATGATGATCGTACAGGTCTCCCTCGCTATCTCGACGTCGCTGACTCGGTGATTGACCAAGAGGGAGCGGCTCGGGGACACGAAGGTGATGAAGCCGAGATTCAAGAACACTCTGTAGTGCGAGAGGGGGTAGTTCTGGCGAAAGTGAATCAGGTTGCGCAGGTAGAACACGACGGCCGCCTCGACAAAGCCAAAGGCCACACCAAAGAGGAGGAGGAAGAAGAGTTCACGGTGTCGTGAACCGAGAGCTCGCGTAAGTCGACGCACCTACTCGAACTTCGCGCCGCAGCCCATACAGAAATTCTGCCCGGGGAGTCGCAACTTGCCACACGAACGACAGGCCGAGGACGACGAGGAGAGGCTGGCTTCGGTCACGCTCGGGCCCGCGCCCGCGCGGTTCAGCGCGTACGGGTTATCAACCAGCTTGCTTGGCAGGCACAACAACACCACCAACCACGGCCAGAGGAGCCCCGTGAGAATCCACCACGCTGATCGACCGGTGTCGTGCAGGCGTCGCACGGCGACGGCGAGGCCCGGCACGAGAAGAGCGAGAGCCCAGAGGACGCGCAGCGCCACTACCCCGGTGAGGCTGAAAATGATGCTCCCCACCAACTCGAAAAGTACGAACCACCAGTACTCCGGCCGAGTGGCGACGCCCGAGAATGTCGCGTACTTCTTGAGGCAAGTGCGCACGGCGGTGGCGAAACTCAAGGGGCTTCTACTCCATCTCGTGGTCGCGACCACGCGGCGTGACCGAACGCCTTTCACCCTATACCGAGTGCTGTCAGCACTTATGGATCGAGAGGGTTCGCGTGCGACGCCGCGGCCGCCTTTTTGACGTGAAAAAGACCTAGTCGGGGCGAGCGGAGGTGAGAGAGAAGCACGTGAGGAAAGCGTGACGGCGATCGGAACGTTGGTAGTGTTAAGAGACGCGTAGCCCCCGTTATTGCGGGCTTGCCTGCTCGTGAGCAGCCGTCTTCACGCTGAAGTAGTAGGAGCTTTTATGAGGGTACTGGTTCTCGGGGGTGACGGTTTTTGCGGATGGCCGACGTCGCTTCATCTGTCCGACAACGGCTACGACGTCACCATCGTCGACAATCTGAGTCGTCGAGAGATCGACCTGGAACTTGAAGTTGAGTCCTTGACGCCGATTCGCCCCATTGGCGAGCGCCTGCGCGCGTGGAAGCAACTCACCGGCAAGGATATTGACTTCGTTCGCCTCGACTTGGCCGAAGAGTACGACCGTCTGGCGGCCCTCGTGCTCGAACGAAAGCCCGACGCCATTGTTCACTTCGGTGAGCAGCGTGCGGCGCCGTACTCCATGCGCGACTCTGTCGCTAAGCGCTATACGGTAGACAACAACGTGCGAGCCACGCACAACGTCTTGGTGGCGATCGCCTCAAGCGGTCTCGACATTGCTTTGGTGCACCTCGGCACGATGGGCGTCTACGGCTACGGCTGGTCCGGTTCAGCGCCCATTCCGGAGGGTTACCTCACGGTGAAGGTACCCACGCCCGACGGTGACATCGACCGAGAGATTCTTCACCCGGCGAACCCCGGGTCGGTGTATCACATGACCAAGACGCTGGACCAGTTGCTCTTCTCCTTCTACTGCGCGAACGACCAACTCCGCATTACCGACCTGCACCAAGGCATTGTGTGGGGAACCCAGACGCCCCAGACGGTGATTGATGAGCGTCTGATCAACCGCTTCGACTACGACGGCGATTACGGGACGGTGCTGAACAGCTTCTTGATGCAAGCGGCCATTGGCCACCCCCTGACCGTGCACGGCACCGGTGGTCAGACGCGCGCCTTCATCCATATTCGCGACACCGTGCGCTGCATCCAGATCGCACTCGAAAATCCACCCCAGCGCGGGGACAAGCCGCTGGTCTTTAACCAGGTTACCGAGACGCACCGGCTGCGCGAGTTGGCCGAGATGATCTCCAAATTCTCGGGTGTCGACGTCGCGTACCTGCCCAACCCGCGCCGAGAGGCCGCCGAGAACGAGCTCAACGTCAGTCGAGAGAAGTTCCTGGCGCTCGGACTGAACCCGACCAAACTCTCTGAAGGACTATTGGAAGAGGCTCGCGACATCGCGATGCGCTATAAGGACCGCGCCGACACTACCAAGATCATCGCGCGTTCTACCTGGCGACCGGGCATGGAGACGTCGGCCGACTTAGTCAAGGGATAGGAATCATCGTAATTCCTCGGTAAAGGGTTCTCACGGTGTGAGACTCCGAGCATGTCAAAGATTTACGAATACATCCGCCATCCTCGGGCGACGGAACTCGCTCGACTGGGGCGTCCCATTAAGACCGACGACCTTCGGCGCACGAAATCGAGCAACGTCTTCATTCGCTTCAACGCCAGATTTGGTCTACGCATCACGCTGGTGGTCGGCACCATGTGGTGCTCCTACATCTTCACGATCTTGGCTCTCTTCGCGTTGCCTTCGGCGATCAAGCAAGGCACGTATTTCATTATCGTGTGGCTCTCGAGTAGTTTCTTGCAGTTGGTGCTCCTGCCCATCATCATCGTGGGCCAGAACATCCAGGCGGCCGCGTCGGATAAGCGCGCCGAAGAGACCTACAAGGACGCCGAGGCCGTCCTGCGAGAGTCTGAGGAGATCCAGAAACATCTCCTCGCTCAAGACGAGGTCATCACCACCATCTTGGCTCACTTGGAGGCGATGTCCGGTGGGACACCGAGCGCGCCGAGCTCCTAAAAGCCTCGGGTCTGGACGAGTTCGAGAATCTGTTGGCACATCTCGCGCCACGCTGGTACGCAGTCCTTTAGCACCGCGCGGCGAAACGGTTCGCCGAACTGATTGAAGTCGTTGGTTTGCATCGACGGCGTCACGGTGGAGAGAAAGGTGACCCCGATGGTGACGAAGACAATGGAGCGTATGAGGTAGCGAAGCCGAGCCTTCTCGTCGTCGCTGATATTGACTAACAGAGGTATTACCGCTTCGAGCTCGGTGGTTTGTCCGAGGATGGCCGCGCCCAGCTTCTCGCTGTGCGCGGCGGCGAGAGCGGTCTCCAGCGTGAAACTCTGGCGCACGGCGTTCGCCTCGCTGGCCGATGCGTTGAGCAGTTGGGTGAGCGAACCCTCTTCCAGCACGTCGATGAAGTTGGACGCGTTCATCCATCGCGCGCGCATGAGGTCGTGAAAGGCCGCAATCACCAGGTCTTCCTTCGAGGGATAGAGCTTGTAGATCGCGCCGGGAGAGCAGTTGGCTCGTCGAGCTATGCGTGAAATGGTGGCCCGGGTGTACCCACTCTTGCCCACCACGCCGAAAGTAGCGAAGGCCAATTGGGTCCGCAGGTCGTCGCCCGGCGCCAGCGTAATTCGTTCGTCGGGTACGCGTAAGTCAACTTCGTTCACGTCGCGCGGGTCCGTCTCGAGCGTCTCGAGCAGAAGCTTCTCCAGAACATCTTGGTAGTCGCGGTCTCCGCCGTAGGTGGCGTCGGCGAAAATCTGTACGACCATCATGGCGAACAAAGTGAGACCGCGGGCGAAGGTCGCGCTCTTGGTGTGCGAAGGGCCCGATTCGCGCTCGAGGTAGTCGTGAATAAAGGGTTCCACCTCTTCGTGGAGCGTGGGAATGCGTCGCGCGGTTAAGAGGACTTGCACGCAGGCGACGTCCGCGGGGGTGGTGTCACGAATGAAGTCAAAGAGGGCGCCCACCGTACGGATACTGGGCAACTCGGCTGCACTCATACACAGTTCAAACATGGTGACGGCCCTCTGGCGGAGCACCGAATTCCACAGGTCGACCAGCAGTTCGTCGACGTCCTCGTAGCGCGCGTAGGTGGCGCCGTGCGTGAGTCCCGCTTGGTGGCCGACGTCACGTAGCGACACGTGATCGACACCCACTCGTAACACTTCGCTGACGGCAGCTTCTCTAATAGCCGCATCGTTGGCGACGGCGCGCGCGCTTCGCGTGCGCTGACTCCTGGGCATAAACAACCCTAACTTAAAGTATTCGCAGTTATCAACTAATGGAAGGCCCCGACGCCACTTTGGAGACACCTATCAACGTGCGAGATTAGGAGGGTGGAGTTACGCGTGAGCCGCTGGGTGGTTGCGGCGGCGACGAACACGGCGACCAATGTTCATCGCGGCGCGGTACTTCCCGAGGGTCGCATTGTGGTGATCGCGGTACCTCTCGCCGCCCTCTTGTACTACTACTTTGTGGTGCGCCGTCACCGCGATCGCTAGTGGGTGCCCCGACCAACTACGTTCCTCTCGACCCGCGCGGATGGCGACTGGCTATGGGGCTACGAGCGCTCGACGAGTCAGCGTGGCTCGAGACGGATGAACGGCATGGCGACGAGTTGGCTCTCAAGGCGTCGTTGCTCACGACTAACTACGCCGACGTCGTGGCGACGAGCCCACACGGGGGCGAGGGGAGTCGAGAACTACTGGAGCACGTCGTGCGCTTCCTGGAAGAACACCACCCGTCGCGATCGCGCTCGACGTCCCCCGAGGAACATCCGATTGTGCGAGCCAGTCGGCTCGTCCAAGAAGACCTCTGCGTGCTCGTGAAGGACGACTCGTGGCGCCTCCGCGCGGCCTGCGTCTGTTTTCCCTCGCGCTGGCTTCTCGCCAGCAAAATCAACACAAATCTTGACGAGATTCACGGTCCCGTTCCCGGGTATGGCCAGGAACTGGCTCGTCCCACGAACGGCTTTTTCGACCGGCTCACGCCCGAGCGCTCGTTCTGGCGCCTTAACTGGACTCTGCTCGATAGCCCCACTCTCTTTCAACCCACGACCTCACGCGCCGCGCCCAGCGGCGAGCTGGCCGACTGGTACTTTCGCGTCGAACGCCAGACGCTGCGACAACTCCCTAGGAGTCGCGCCATCGTCACGTCGGCGGCGACTCTGAGCGAACGCGACGCTCAGTTCGTGCCGACGTTGCTGCACTCTTTAGAGACCGCGCCGACGTCGACGCAGGCGTACAAAGGGTGGACCGGCGTGGCGCGGAGGCTGCGCGACGCCCCAGGCGCGAAGTAGATCCTTGGCGATGGTTCCTCGGACCACTCGGACATCGACACCCCCAAAACGTGGACCGATGAACTGGCCTCATCCTAGGGAGGCGTCCTCACGTGCGCTGGGAGTCGGACCGCTCAGTTGATCAATCAGCGCACCGAACCACGTGGTTTCGACGTACGCCACGATCACCGGACTGAGACAGAGCCACAGATCGTTGCGTGAGGCGACGGCGAACACGGCGAGAAGGAGTATTTCCGAGGCGATCCGCCACACCTGTCGTCGTCCCAAACGATGGGTGACGAGGGCACTGGCCACGAAGAGGTTGGCCCCAGGTAAGAAGGCCACGGGGGACCAGTGACCCTCCAGCTCCTTGACGCCAAAAGCGCAGACAACCGAACCCACCGCCAGTAGCGCGACCGCGACGCTGCTGGCGCTCAGCGCAAACCACCACGGCGCGGGGTGTGCGGCACCGGGCCAGTGCGCGAGCACGCTCACCAAGAGACCAAGCCCTCCGAGGACTCCCACCACGCCCAAGGTGAAGACCCGTTGTAGCGCTTGAACCAATGTGAAACTTACGGCAAAACGCGCGCTCGTAGCGGGCTGGCCGTAGGGACGAGTCACCTCCGACCAGCGTTCGCCTGTCCACACTCGCCACTGGCGAGAGCCGGCGGGATCGGGGTACCAGCCCGGCGGAATTGACGTCGGTGGCGGGAAACTCACGAATGTAGCCTCCCATAACGCCGACGATGGGCGATTCGCTGACTAGAGGGTTGAGGGAATGCTGAGCACCGTCGTGACGCCCACCGCCGCGCATACTTTGGTCCCGCAGGCCGCGCCGAGCAACGGGGTGGGTACGTAGCGAAGCTGCACGGTCGTCACCGCTCGGTCGTGCACTCGAGCGAGCCAACCCGCACCGTTCGAACGCTGACCGGCCACGAAGCAGGTCGAGAAAGTTGTGCAGGCCAGTGTGTTGGCTTGAGCCGGGAGGGTGAGGCTAGACCAGGTCCGAGTAAAGGTCCTCGAGCGCACCAGGGCCGAGGTCTCCCCTTCGCTCGCCAGGGCCACGCACCGTCGCGCCGCGCACGAGAGGGAGCGAAGAGAGGTCCACGCACTCGGAGTAGGGCGGGTGGACCAGGTCGTGCCGCCATCTTCTGTGACACGAAGGGAGAACTGATGCGTGGCCGAGAGCGTGCCGATCGCACACGCGAGGAGGGTGCCGCACGACAGTGTCGTGACGGCCTCACCCTTGGCCCACGGCAAGGCGGTGGGCGCCCCCCAGGTACGACCCCCGTCACTGCTCACACTGAGTCGCGGGACGTCGCCGGCAACGCCGGTATCTACAAGTGCGCAGATCAGATCGTGGCAGGCGAGTGATTCGATGCCGATACCTCCCGGAGGCGCCGTCAGCGCGTCCACGGTGTCGCCATTGGCGTTGAAGAGCCACAAGAGATCGCTTCTCGGACCGGATCCGCCGAAGAGACACGTCGTGCCCGAGCACGCCGCGGCGTCGACCACGGGAGAGGGCGACGGGGGCAAGGTCAAGTGGAACCACCGTCCGCCGGGCGAGGCGTACTCGCCGACGGCGTTTGGCCCCACGCTGACGCTCGAAGTCCCCACCGCGACGCAGACGTCGTTGCGCGTACAGCCCACGTTCGTCAAGGGCACCGAGATGCTGAAGGCCGGGGTGCCCAGCGCTCGCGGCGCGCTGGTGGGGGCCGCGGTGCAACTAGCGAGGATCAGCGCTCCCACGCCGAACACCACGAAGAGGCGCGGCGCCGAACGCATGCGAGTAAAGGCGCGGCTCACAGTCATCGAGGGACGGTTGACTAGCGGACGGATCGGACCGCGGCGCCCAGGACGTCGAGCCCATCGGCGAGTTGCTCGTTACTGATGACGAGCGGTGGCAAGAGACGAATCACGTTGCCGTACGTGCCAGCGGTGAGGGTAATTACCCCGTTCTGCTGGCAGAACGTGACGATCTCTTTGGTGGCAGCGGCGTTGGGGGTCTTGGTGCCCGGCTCGACCAGCTCAAAGGCGATCATTGCGCCCCGGCCTCGTACGTCACCGATTATGGCCACGTCGTGTTGCAAGGATCGCAGGTTGGCGAAAGCGATCTCGCCGATCTCGCGGGCCCGAGCGGCCAGGTTGCGATCGCGCAAAGTCTTGATGGTGGCCAGCGCGGCGACGGCTGCGACGGGGTTGCCGCCGTAGGTGCCACCGAGTCCGCCTTCGTGAACCGCGTTCATTAACTCGGCTCGTCCGGTCACGCCCGCGAGGGGCATACCACCAGCCAGGCCCTTAGCCGTCGCGACGATGTCGGGTACGACCCCTTCGTGCTCCACCGCGAACCAGTCGCCGGTGCGACAGAAACCGCTTTGAATCTCGTCGGCAATAAATACCGCACCGTTGGCGGTCGTCCACGCGGACAGCGCTGGTAGGAAACCCTCGGCGGGCACGATGAAGCCGCCCTCGCCTTGAATGGGTTCGATCAACAGCGCCGCGACGTTCGTCGCCCCAATGTCCGTTTCGATGATCTTGATGGCCGCCGCCGCGGCTTCGGCGCCGCTTCGACCGTCGCGATAGGGGTAACTCATAGGGACGCGATACACCTCAGGGGCGAAGGGGCCGAAGTGATCCTTGTAGGGCATGTTTTTCGCCGTTAAGGCCATGGTGAGATTGGTGCGACCGTGGTAAGCGTGCTCAAAGACCACCACGGCACTTCGTTTGGTGGCGAGACGCGCGATCTTGACGGCATTTTCAATCGCTTCGGCGCCGGAGTTAAAGAGCGCCGACGTCTTCGCGTGCGTTCCCGGTGTGAGTTCGGCGAGCTCCTCGCAGACCTCAACGTAACTGTCGTAGGGAGTCACCATGAAACAGGTGTGCGTGAACTTGGCGACCTGTTCGCTCACCGCGTCGACCAGAGCTGGCACGGCGTGACCGATGGAGGTGACCGCGATGCCCGAGCCCAGGTCTAAGAACTGATTACCGTCAACGTCCACCACAATGGCGCCCTCGGCGCGCTCAACATATATGGGGAAGCCGATCGTCAACCCGGCGCTCACGGTGGCTAGACGGCGCTGGTGAAGGGCTCTTGACTTGGGGCCGGGAACGTCGGACACCAGCTTTCGTTCGGTACCGACCGACGAATCAATTGACGAGACCATGATCTTCTCCTGGGACAGTTCGATCTACTTTCGACTTCCAGCGTACTGGCGCTGTCTTTTAGGATTCCGAGAGAAAACGGGTGACCGAAGTCACCCGTTTCGCTTGGCGGAGGAGGTGGGATTTGAACCCACGGTGCCCGTAGACACAGCAGTTTTCGAGACTGCCCGATTCGGCCGCTCTCGCACCCCTCCGTTACCAAGTCTACAACTCGACTCGACAAGCAACGGGGGCGACAGGTCGGTGCCCTACGCTTCGACGTCATGGAGAGTGACGACGAACGATTCATGTCAGCCGCACTAGACGAGGCACGACGATCAGTGGGTCACGACGACGTGCCCGTGGGATGCGTGATTGTGGCGAACGGCGAAGTGATCGCCGCGGGGGAGAATCGCCGCGAAGTTGACCATGACCCGACGGCCCACGCGGAGATCGTCGCGCTGCGCGCCGCCGCTCAGCGTCGGGGGCACTGGCGCCTCGATGACGTTACTGTCTACGTCACCCTGGAGCCCTGCGTCATGTGCGCGGGGGCCTTGTTGAACGCGCGCGTGCCGCGCGTCGTGATCGGTGCCCTGGACGAGAAGGCCGGCGCGGTCGGATCCCGCTACAACGTTTTGAGCGACCCCCGTCTGCTACACGAGGCTGAACTCACCTTCGAAGTCTTGGGTGACGCGTCGGGAGCGCTGCTGCGCGAGTTCTTCGTCGAGCGCCGCGTCGAGTAGTCGAGTACGTGGTGTCAAGGTCGACACCAATTGGTCACCCGAGCGCAACATCTCGGCCGTAGGTTGGATGACGGTGTTCGACGAACTTGAACAGAGCTTGGCCGGTCAGCGCACGGTGGTGGTCGGCGCGGGCATCCTCGGCACGACGCACGCGCTCTTTGCGCTGGCCCGAGGTGCCCACGTGGTGCATCTCGAGCGCGACGCCACGCCGCGCGGGGCTACGGTGCGCAACTTCGGACTCATCTGGGTGAGTGGACGCGCCTCCGGGCCAGAGCTGGCCCTGGCGCTGCGCGCTCGCGTCCTGTGGGAGGAGATGGCGGCCTTCGTCCCCGAAGTGGGTTTTCGGGCCAACGGATCCTTGACGCTCATTAACAGCGAGGAGGAACTCCTGGTGGCCCGGCGAGCTCTCGCTCGCTCGGACGCCGACGCTCGCGGATTCGAACTATTGAGTCACACCGAGGTACTGAGGCGCAATCCCGCCCTCAAAGGTAGCTTCGAGGTGGGCCTTTTCTGCGGGCGAGACGCCGCCGTTGAGTCGCGAGTGGCGCTCGGGGCCCTGCGCCACTGGATGACCGGGACAGGACGCTACCAGTACTTAGCCGGACGAGAGCTCGTCGGCGTCAGTGACTACGAAGCGATCGATCACCGCGGCGATCATCACCGAGCCGACCACGTGTGGCTCTGCGTGGGAGCGACGCTCAGTGGCTTTTGCGCCGAACTTTTCGAGCACGAGCCTCTGCGACGAGTTCGACTCAACATGGCCGAAACCGAGCCCTTCGAGTCGACCCTCACGACGTCCATCGCCAACGGCGACTCTTTTCGCTACTACCCGAACTTTCGCGACGACGCGACGGCGTTGTTGAAAGAGCAGGAGACTCTGGCGCAGCGCTACGCCATTCAGCTTCTCTGCCAGCAGCGTTTGCACGGAGGGCTCACCATCGGTGACACGCACGAAGTCGATGAACCGGGACTGTTTGAGACGGCGGATCGCCCGATGGATCTCATCGTGGAGGCGGCCCGACTTCTCATTGGGGACCACCTTCCAGCGATCGAACGACGGTGGAGCGGGGTGTATCACCAAGTTGATCCTGCCGGGAGCGAGATCTACTTCCGAAAGGGTGTCGCGGCTGGTGTCACGGCCGTGACGGGCGCCGGGGGTCGAGGCATGACGTTGTCGCCGGCAATTGCTGAGGAGAGTTATCAATGACCATTGAACTGATCTGTTTCGACATGGCCGGCACCACGGTGAACGACCATGGACTGGTTTTAGAGGCTTTTCGACGCACCATCGAGGAACTCGATGTAGTCGGGGACGACGCGAGCGCCGCCGAGGCCTACGTCATTGAGACCATGGGCCAATCGAAGATCGAGGTCTTCAGCGTGCTCTTCGACGACCGCGCGCAAGTAGCCAATGAAGCCTTCGAACGCCACTTTGTCACCGCGGCCTGCGAGGTGGGAGTGAGCGAAGTGCCCGGGGCGCGAGCGGCCATCGAGACCCTGAAGAGTCGAGGAGTCGCCGTCGCCCTGACGACGGGTTTCTCGCCGTCGACGCGCGAGGCCCTCATAGAACTTCTGGGATGGTCGGATCTGATCAACCTGCGCGTCTCGCCGGCCGACGCGGGCCGTGGCCGGCCCGCGCCGGACATGGTGCTGCTCTGCGCGCTCTCGGCGCGCGTTAGCGCCGTGCAGAGCGTCATGGTGGTGGGCGACACGGCCTCGGATATGCAGGCCGGTCGTCGCGCGGGCGTCGGTCAGTGCGTGGGCGTGCTCACCGGGACGGACGATCAGGCGCGCCTGATGGCGAACGGGGCGGACCTTGTCCTGTGCTCCGTCGCCGATCTCCCGAAACTCGACACACTCGTCGCGTAATGGTCACGTAACGCACTCGAGAATTTCCACGAGTGCGCACAGACAGGGCATCGTCACGTCACCTTTCGCTTACTCACGACTCTTACTCTCGTGGCGAGTCACCAACGAGGTGCTCACTTTTAGGAGGCTTTGCGTGATTTCAAACAAACTAAGGATCGCCTTCGCGGCCACCCTCGTGGGAGGAGTCGTTTCGACGCTCGCTGCCACTGGCGGAGCGGACGCGGCGAGTAAGTCGGTCAACTGGTCCACGGTCAAGTCAGCGGCGGCCGCTGGTGGCATGAGCGCTTTGATCAAGGCGGCGAAGAAGGAAGGTCACGTGAACGTGATCACCATTCCTCTGTCCGGTTGGGCTAACTACGGCGCCATTATGCACGACTTCACCAAGAAGTACGGCATCAAGATCAACGACCAGAACCCCAACGGTTCGAGCGCCCAAGAGATCACCGCCATCAACACCCAAAAGGGTCGCGCGGACGCTCCGGACGTCGTAGACGTAGGAACCAACTACGCCACCGGCAACGAGCAGCTCTGGGCCCCTTACAAGGTGGCTACCTGGTCCGACATTCCCGGCTCGGCCAAAGACGCCAGTGGACGCTGGTACGACGACTACGGCGGCTACATGGCGATTGGCTGTAATACCAAGATCGTCACCACCTGCCCCACGTCGTTCGCTTCTCTGTCGAACCCCATGTACAAGAACGAAGTGGCCATCAACAACGACCCCACCTCCGCCTCAGCGGCGTTCTACGCGGTGTGGGCGGCGTCGATCGCTAATAGCGGCTCGTTCAGCAACATTCAGCCCGGCATCAACTTCTTCGCCACCTTGAACAAGGACGGCAACTTCGTCCCCGGCGGCACCGAAGCTACCGCCGTGGCCGGAACGACGCCCATCCTCGTGTGGTGGGACTACCTCGAAGGCGGCGTCGCGGCGAGCGTGCCGGGTTGGAAGACCATCATTCCCTCGGACGGCACCATCGCGGCGTACTACACCCAGGCCATCACCAAGGACGCACCGGACCCCGCGGCGGCTCGTCTCTGGGAGGAGTACCTGTACTCGGTCACCGGTCAAAACCTGTTCCTCCAGGGACAGGCCCGACCCATCGAGTTGGCGGCCATGACGTCGGCCGGCACGGCCAACAAGACCTGGCTCGCGGCACTACCACCGGCTCCCGCTGGCGGTCTCAAGCTGCCCACGCAGGCTCAGGTCACCGCGGCGGCCGCCACGGTGGACGCCAACTGGGCTGCCGCCGTCGGCTGAGCGTAAGCAACAAGCGATATGACTGTCCAGAGTGATCCTCACTCCGCAACTTCCTTGGACGTCGCGAGTCGAGACACGAAGGGCACGTCGCGCACCACGGGTGCACTGGTTCGAAAGATACGAACCGGTGCACCCGTGGTGCCGTTTTTGGTCTACGTCATCTTGGTTTTGGGTGTGCCGACC
Organism: Acidimicrobiaceae bacterium; assembly: GCA_025463285.1. GTDB lineage: Bacteria > Actinomycetota > Acidimicrobiia > Acidimicrobiales > RAAP-2 > RAAP-2. Next base: position 47,307 of record JAOBWI010000086.1, read on the forward strand.
GGGACCATCGTGGCCTTTGCTTTTCGCTCCAACACCGGTCGCTTCACCTGGTCGAACATTCACACCATTCTCGGAACCACGGCCCAGACGCTGGAGTTCCGAACGGGCTTTGAAAACAGTCTCAAGTTGGCCGTCGTCACCGCCGTCATTCCCGGCGTTCTAGGAACGATCATCGCCTACGCCATCTCCACATCAGAACATCCCGCGTTCAAACGAATTACCGCGGCCACCTCGGGCGTCTTGGCCCAATTCGGGGGCGTCAACTTGGCCTTTATGTTTATCGCTACTCTCGCCGCAACGAACGGACTGGTCACCAAGTGGCTGGCGGCCATTGGGCTAGACCCCTGGAATCACGGCTTCGACCTGTACAAATTCTGGGGGGTGGCGTTCGTCTACATGTACTTTCAGATTCCTCTGATGGTGCTCATCATCACGCCCGCCTTCGCCGGACTGCGTCCGGCCTGGCGCGAAGCCGCCGAAGGTCTGGGCGCGTCTCGGTGGCGTTTTTGGCGCCACGTCGGCATCCCGGTCCTGACCCCCGCGATACTCGGCAGCATGTTCCTGCTCTTCGGTAGTGGGTTTTCGGCCTACGCCACCGCCGAGGCGTTGACGGGAGGAACGATTTCGATCACGCCCATTCAGATCGGCTCGATCTTGCAGGGCAACGTCATCGCCGGGGAGCAGAACATCGCCTACGCCCTGGCCTTCGCCATGATCGTCATCCTGCTCGTGTCCGTCGTCATCTACGTGCTCTTGCGACGAAGGACGTCTCGGTGGCTTCTCTAGAGCTGGGCGCCGAGATCGCCGATCCCTCTCAGATCGACGCACCCTACGGGGCCGAGGCGCCCCTCAATAAACCTCAACGTCGATTTCGTTGGGGACGAGGCGCCATTTTGATCGTCACGGCGGCCTACTTCGTCGTGCCGTTTTACGCGGGAATGGAGTACTCGTTACAGCGCCCCACGGGCGGCTTCTCGTTAACCCCTCTCAGCCAGATCGCCTCGGCTCCCGGCTTCGCGTCGGCGCTGTGGCTCTCGACGCAGCTCGCGGTGATCACCATGGTGGTGGTCATGGCGCTCATGGTGCCGACCGTGATCTACGTGCACCTCAGACTGCCGAGATTTCGACGCGTCATGGAAGTCATCACCATTCTTCCGATCATCATTCCGCCCATCGCCTACTCCGTGGGAGTCTTAGAGTCGGCGCCGCAGTGGCTGAGGAATTCGCAGTATCTCCTCGCTATCGTCTACGTCATTCTGGCGATGCCCTACGTATACCGGTCTCTCGACGCGGGGCTCGGGGCACTGGACGTGAAAACGCTGGTGGAGGCGTCGAGGTCCCTTGGTTCGAGCTGGCTGATGACCATCTGGCGCGTCCTCGTCCCCAACTTGCGCGCCGCGCTGATGTCGGCGTCCGTACTGACCTTGGCCCTGGTCTTTGGTGAGTTCACCATCGCCAACGTCGACAACTGGCAGACGATCCCGGTGTGGATCTACCTCGCCCCCACTGACAACCCTCGGATCAACACCTTGGTCGCCATGATCGCTTTGCTTGCGACGGCCGTGGTGCTTATTCTCATTGTGTCGCTGGATCGATCGCAGTCTCGAAACTCCCGGAGGAGCGCATGACCTCGGTAACCGACGTATCGACACCGGTGGGCGCTGACGTTCACACGCTAAGTGGGGCCCCCGTGGTCTTTGACAACCTCACCCGTCGCTTCGGTGCCACCACGGCGCTCGACCGGTTCTCCCTCAATATTGCGCCCGGCGAACTCGTGGCTCTGCTCGGCCCTTCGGGCTGTGGCAAGACGACCGCGCTGCGAGTGCTCGCGGGCTTCGAGCGTCCCGACAGTGGTCGCATTCTCGTGGACGAAAAGGACGTCTCGACCGTTGCGGCCCAGCACCGCAACATGGGAATGGTGTTTCAGAGTTACTCCTTGTTCCCCAATATGAACGCTCGCGACAACGTCGCTTTCGGCCTGCACATTCGTCACCAGCGCTCGTCCCAGCGCCGGGCCAAGGCCGCTGAACTGCTGGACCTGGTGGGTCTTGGCGAACACGTGAGCAAGTATCCCCACCAGTTGTCGGGCGGTCAGCAGCAGCGTGTTGCCTTAGCGCGCGCCCTGGCCATCGAGCCGCGTGTGCTCCTGCTGGATGAACCGCTGTCCGCGCTGGACGCGAAAGTGCGCGCCGAGTTACGTGATCAGATTCGCGCCATCCAGCAGAGACTAGCGATCACCACGGTGTTCGTCACCCACGACCAAGAAGAAGCCATGTCCATGGCTGACCGGGTCTGCGTGATGTCCCGCGGGCACCTCGAACAAGTGGCCACGCCGGCCGTCCTGTACTCTCAGCCCGCCACGCCCTTCGTGGGCCAGTTCGTGGGCGTCTCGAGCAGGATCTCGGTCACTCGACGCGGCGACCACGTCGAGATCCTCGGGCGCGAGGTGAAGATCCGCGGAGATCTGAGTGCGGTGCCGACGGGCGAACTAGAGGCCCTGGTACGCCCCGAGGACCTCGACGTCGCCGTGAATCCGACGGGCTTGGGCGTCATCACGCACCGAAGTTTCCTAGGTGCCACGACCCGCGTGGGGGTGGGCGTCGCGGGTGCCAACCTACGCGCCGACGTTCGCAGCAGCCTCGCCGACGACCTGGACGTAGGCACTCGTGTGGACGTGAGCGTTAACGCGCGCGACGTTCTGGTAGCCGCGTCGCAGCCAGCGAGTTGACGGTGTCGACATAGTCGGCCAACGTTCCCACTTCGAGACCGTCGACCTTGCCCTCGTCGTCCCACGTGCGAAGGGCCAGAGCGTCGGCGAATCCGGGCTGTTCTTCAAATCGGTCGCACTCTTCGTCGCCGAGTGGACCGCCCTGGGCTCGCAGGGTCGCGCGCGACGCCAGCGAGAGCCGCTCAATGTAGTCAGGTTCGCGTGCGCAGCGCCACCGTTTGGCGGTGACGTGTAGTGCGACGGGTCGAGCGACGGCCGGTCCGAGGAGCGGGGAGAGAACTTTCGCGCCGATGGCTTCGTGATCGTCGTTGTCTTCCTCGAGTACGAAGTCCGGGTCGTTCTGCACATCGACCACCAGGTGTCCCACGTCGTGAAAGAGAGCGGCGATGACCAACTCTTCGCTCGCGCCGGCGGCCCGAGCGAGCGCCGCGCACTGCAAGGCGTGCTCACTTTGAGTGAGTGACTCCCCGTAGAGGTCGTTTCCTTTTTCTACGTACAGGGCGAAGAGCTGGTCCACGCTGCGAGGTACGTTCACGTCCCCTCCTCGGTCGATGGTGTGGAGTAATGCTAGGAGTGAGAGTTGAGAGTTCAATGACGCGTCGTCAACGGTTCGGTGAATCTTGCGAGTATCAAGGTGCCTGCAACGTCGCGACGTGGAACGTGGTGGCGATGAACTTCGCGAATTGGTAACCACCGACACGTGCGTCGAACTGATCGGTGCGTCCATGGCGTCGTAGTCGCGATGGTGTATCGGTAACCACCGGGATCGGCGACCAGCATCGCGCTGGGTCAGATCCTTACCGAGGAGCTTTCGACCGTTCGCTCGACCACGCATCGAGCGAGAGATCAGTGGGGCCAGCCTTCTTGGCGTGGAGGCCTCGGGACTCGAAACTCGAGGTGGTACCACCGCTCCACTTCGGAGAACGCGGAAACGCTCGTGGGGTGGCGCCAGAGGCCATTGTTATAGAACGCGTCGAGACGGCGGGGTGGAATGATGTCGACATTCGAGGTATTCAGTCGTATCCAGCGTGGACCTTGCCGCGGAAGCCAAGAAGGACTCAGTGCCATTCCTCAACGCTAAATGGGCGACGTAAGAATCCCGTGAAGGTTTCGCGCCGCGGCCGAGTCAATCGCGTAAATCTTTAGCGAGAGGACGTGGAGAGAGTTCCGCGTCCGGAATCGGAATGCGAGTGCGCTATTTCGTCCGTAGATTACGACATATGAGTGAACTCGAAGAAACGAGATGGCGCGCAGTTGAGGAACGAGACACGTCGCTAGAGGGGTGTTTCGTCTACGCCGTGACGTCGACGAAGATTTATTGTCGACCGGGCTGTAGCGCTCGCCGCCCCTTGCGAAAGAACGTGAAATACTTCGCGACCTCGCTAGAGGCCAGCGTGGCGGGTTACAGAGCCTGTCAGCGATGTCGCCCGGACCAAGTCGAAGTGAGCGATCCTTCGCTGAAGGCAGTCATCGCCACCTGTCGAGAGCTGGAGCAACGGGGCAGTGCCAACAGTGCTTTATCCATCGGCGCGCGGCTTGGCTACAGCGAGCGACACTTGCGTCGCTTGTTTTTAGAGACCATTGGCGTGACGATGAGTAGTTACGAACGCGCCCAGAAGTCGCAGCGGGCTCGAGAGAATCTACGAAAGGGAATGCCCGTCACGAGTACCGTGTTTGTCG
>JAOBWI010000015.1 GCA_025463285.1 Acidimicrobiaceae bacterium
CTCAATGAGGGGCGGGGACTTCTCCTGGCCACCAGTGGGGACTTTTCGTGGCCACCAGCGGGGACCTCAATTGGCCACCAGCGGATACTTTCTCATGGCCACGGACAGGGCCATATAGCCGCCACGCGATGCTTTCGAGTAGATGACGGGAACCACTCTTGCCAAGTGAGCAGGCGGATGTCCAAAATCTTTCATCCGGTGCGTCTTTCGCCGAGTTTCGTTGGAAGATGGGGTCCACTTTCGTTAGGACCGCCATCGGCTGGCGAGCGGCGGAGGAGGTGGGATTTGAACCCACGGAAGGTTTCCCTTCACACGATTTCCAATCGTGCCGATTCGGCCGCTCTCGCACTCCTCCATGGAGATTCACGTTGAAATGAATACCGGCTAGCAAGGCTACTTGAGACCCGCGAGGCCTTAGTGGGGGACGGCGCTCCAGTATCGGCGAAGGGCGATACCCGACCAGATGAACTCCACCACTCCGAAGGGCCACGCGCCCGAGAGAAACCCGTAGGCGCTGGAGAGTAGACAACCCAGCGAAAACGCCAGGAGATATCTCCGATGTCGCCCTTCGAGCGCGTACATCGTCATCATGAAGGTCAGTGCGCAGACTCCGTAAATAGTCACCGTCGTACTCGCCACCCCCTCAGTCAAGCAGCGATTCTCCGCACGCTGAGTCGAAGCGGAGAGCGCCACGCGCTCTCGGCTACCGGTGAGAATCTCCAGTAGCCTTTTACCGCCGAGGTTGAAAGCGGTGGTCGGGTCCCGTGCGACGGCCTTTCGTGAACCGAGTCAGGGGTGGAAGCCAGCAGCTCTCAGCGAACTGTGCTGGGTGCCACGGATCGCCTGGCCACCGCTTTGGGCTTCGGCATCGTACGGCTCACCGTTAGCATCGGTGCATGCCGGACGCGAAAGCAACTCCTACCTCCGTCGAGGGCGTCACGTCGCTCTATCGCCGTTTTCGACCCGCCCGATTCGCGGAACTTCGGGGTCAAGATCACGTGGTTCGCGCCCTGCAGGGCGCGGTAAGAAACGACCGAATCTCTCACGCGTACCTGTTCTCTGGCCCGCGGGGCACCGGCAAAACCACGACCGCGCGGATCCTGGCGAAGGCGCTGAACTGCGAACATCCCGTGGACGGGGACGCCGACGCGCTCTGCGCTAGCTGTCTCGCCATTGGCAAGGGCACCTCGCTCGACGTCATCGAACTCGACGCCGCCTCGAACAACGGCGTCGACGACATTCGCGACATCATCGCCGGGGCCTGGCACGTGACGCCGGGCCGCTGGAAGGTCTACATCTTCGACGAAGTACACCAACTCTCGAAGGCCGCCTCCGCGGCACTACTGAAGACTCTGGAAGAGCCACCCCCGCACGTCGTCTTCGTCCTGGCCACCACCGATCCGCACAAAGTGCTGCCGACCATCCGCTCGCGTACCCAACACCTCGAGTTTCGCCTGATCGGGGCCGACACCTTGGCGACGCTGCTGCACGACGTGAGAGGTGCGGCGGGCCTGGGCGCCGACGACGCGACCATTGAAGCGGCGGTGCGGCTGGGACGCGGATCGGCCCGGGACGCCCTGAGCGCCTTGGATCAACTCCTGGCGACGGGGTCCCTCGATGAAGCGCAGCCCGTCTTTGATGGACTTTTCGCGGCCTTGGTGAGCGATGACGCGGTCGGAGCCTTGCGCTCTTTGGCGGTGCTCTCGCGCGAAGGATGGGATCCGGAGCAACTGGCCGAGAGCTTCGCCGCCGAGGTCCGCCAGGTCTTCTTGTTGCAGGTAGCTCCTGACGTCGCCGACGCCGTCGACGCGGACCGTGATCGCCTGCTGACGTGGGGTCAGGAACTCGGACTAGCCAAGAGCGTGCGGATCCTCGAGACCGTTGGGCGAGCGATCCGAGAGATGAAGAGCGCTCCTGAGAAAATTGTCATGCTCGAGGTCGCCATGGTGCGGCTGACGAAACCAGAACTCGACCACTCCTTCGAATCACTCGACGAGCGCCTGACGCGTCTTGAACGCGCCGCGCCGCGAAGTGCTCCCGCCGCGCCGACCCCGGCGCCCGCCCTACGGCCCATTGGATCGAGCGTCACCGCCGCGGCGCCAGCGCCAGCACCACCTCGGACACCGACACCAACGTCGACACCAATGCCGGCTCCCTCCGCCATCAACGAGTCACCACTTCGGCCGGGGAGCGTGACGACCGAGGGCGCACCCTCGCTGACATTGGAGGACGTTCGCGCGCGCTTCGTCGAACGGGTGGTGCCGCGTACCTCTCGCTCCGCACAACTACTCCTTCGTTCGGCGAAGATTGAATCGTTAGAGGGACTGCTTATTACCATTGCCGTGCAGAGTGAAGAGATGCGCCAGAACACCGAACTGATCTCTCAAGGTCTGAAGGGTGCTCTCGAACATGAGTTCAAAACTCCCCTTACCATTTTTTGGACGGTGGACCCGTCTCTCGCGACGGCTCCTGCACCCGAACGACGAACCGCGCTGAAGTCGCCAGTGGTCGAGGAGGAGTGGGAGGGGGGCGAGGAGACCGTGCTTCTCGTCGACTCCGCGGCTGATCACCTCATTACTGAGATGTTTCCCGGCTCCGAGGAGATTTCGTGAACTACCCACCCGCCCTGCTGGCAATCGTGGACGAACTCGGACGATTCCCGGGCGTGGGCCCCAAGTCAGCTCAGCGCATCGCATTTTGGTTAATGCGTCAGCCTAGTGAGGACGTGGAACGCCTGGCTGCCTCGCTGAGTGAGATGAAAACCAAGTTGTCCTTCTGCGAGCGGTGCTGCAACATCGCCGAATCAGGCGGACTGTGCGCGATCTGCGCCGACACTCGTCGCGATCAGACGACCATCTGTGTCGTGGAGAGTCCACCCGACGTCGCCGCCGTGGAGCGCTCGGGAGCCTTTCACGGCACCTACCACGTACTGCACGGTGTTCTGAATCCTCTCGAAGGAGTCACGCCCGATCGGCTAAAGATCCAAGAGTTGATCCAACGACTTCACGGTCCCGTCAACGAGGTCATTCTCTGTTTCAACTCCAACGTCGAAGGCGACCACACCGCGATGTACCTAAGTCGACTGCTGCAGGTGCCCGGCCTCGTCGTGTCGCAACCAGCGAGTGGACTACCGGTCGGGGGTGACTTGGAGTTCGCCGACGACCTCACGCTCGGCCGAGCCATTGATGGTCGGCGAGTGCTGAGCGACTGACGTAGGTCAGGCGAAGCGAACCACGCAGAGTGCTCCCGCCACGAGGCAGTAGATCGCGAAGGGCGTCAGCGTGTTCGACTTGAACCAGCGGGTGAGAAAACGAACCGCGATGTACGCACTCACCATGGCGAAGATCGCACCGACCAACGTCTGCAGTCGGACGCCCTCGCCGAGTGACCCAAAGAGTTCCGGCAACTTATAGAGCCCCGCCATCAAAATGACGGGCGTGGCCAGCAGGAAAGAGAAGTTCGCCGCCTGCTCGTGGTCCAGTCCGTTGAGCAGTCCCGCGACCATGGTGACGCCGCTGCGCGAGATGCCCGCCAAGAGTGCAAAGACTTGCGCACTTCCGACGCCGAGCGCGCTGGCCGACGTTACGTCGTCCAGTGTCGTGTGGGCGGCGTGGCGGCCTCGTCCTCGGCGCAGCTTCTCGCCGAACAGCAAGATCACCCCATTGATGGTGAGGAAGATCGCTGCGTCGAGGGGCTTGGCGAAGAGTTCACGAAGCTTGCTGTCGAGGAGCACACCGACAACGCCCACCGGGATTGACCCCACGACCAGGAGAGCGAGCAGTCGGTAGCGAGAATCGACTCCGTCGTCACTGAGTCGCCACAACGACGAAACGCCCTCTGCGCGCGTGCGACCGAGTTGACGGAACAGTCCGCGAAAGAGGTCGAGCCACGTAGCGCGGTAGTACACCACCAGACCGATCGCCGTGCCGACGTGCAGTCCCACTAAGAAAACGAGAAAAAATGACTGCTTGACAATCTGGCTGCTCACGAGGTTGTGCCATCCGAACAGGGCCGGCACGAGGACTCCGTGTCCCAGGCTGGAGACGGGAAAGAGTTCAGTTATTCCCTGAACGAGGCCCATCACGATGGCTTGAAAGTAGCTGAGCGAAGCGTGCACCCTTCTACGCTAAACCAGCCGTCGTTTCGCCCTCAGCCAAGCGGTGCGAGAGACTGGACCCGTGCGCTACCTCACTATTGTTCGCCACGCTAAAGCCGAGCGAGGCGCGAGCGATCGGAGCGACTTTGACCGGCGCTTGAACGAGCGTGGTCGTCGCCAGTGCGAGGTGTTACGCGCCTGGGCCAAGAGCAAAAAGGAACTGGGGCGCTACGGTCCCACCACGGCCCTGGTGAGCGCGGCGGCGCGCACCAGGGAGACATTTGAGCGGGCCTTCGACGGCACGCCCTTCATCGCTACTCGTGTCTTCAGCGAGTTGATCTACAACGGAGTGTACGAGGTGTCGGCCGAGGATGTTTTGATGGATCTGGCCGCCGTGGACCCGGTGACGACGTCGCTCGTGGTGGTCGGACACAGCCCCACGGTGTTGGATCTGCTCTGGACGTTGGTCGATGAGCTTCCCCGGGCGTTACGCGAGGGGTACCCCCTGGCGGGCGCCTACGTCCTCGGACTTCCCGACGACCAACAGGTCGGCCGGGGGCCGTATCCGCTCGTCGCGAGCTACGTGCCGGACTAGAGCGAGCGAAGTATCGCGGCGTCGCCCTGTCCGCCCCCGCCGCACAGCGCGACCGCGGCGACACCACCGCCGCGGCGACGAAGTTCCAACAGCGTCGTGAGAGCTAGTCGGGTACCCGACATCCCGATGGGGTGACCAAGAGCGATGGCGCCGCCGTTGACGTTCAGTTTTGACTCGCTGATCCCCAGGTCATCGGCCGAGGCCAGTCCGACGGCGGCGAACGCTTCGTTGATCTCGAAGAGATCGAGTCCCTGGATGTCCAGGCCGGCCTTCTGCGCGGCCCGCATGATGGCCCGCGAGGGCTGGGTGAGAAGCGAGGTGTCGGGGCCAGCGACTTGGCCGTAGCTGACCAGTTCACCCAGCGGAGTGAGACCCAGCTCTCGGGCTCGCTCTTCGGACATGACGAGCACCGCGGCCGCACCGTCGGAGATTTGCGAAGCGTTGCCCGCGGTGATGGTGCCGTCTTTTTCGAAAGCGGCGCGAAGCTGAGCCAGCGACGCAGCCGTCGTGTCAGCCCGCACACCTTCGTCGACCGAGACGATGATCGGATCGCCTTTGCGTTGCGCCACGGCCACGCCGACGATCTCCTGAGCGAAGGCGCCCGACTCGATAGCAGCGGCAGCCAATTGGTGGCTCCGCGCGGAAAACTCGTCCTGACGGGCCCGAGTGATCTGACCGCGGTTGTAGCGCTCGGTGGCGAGCCCCATGGCGCAGTGATCGAAACTGCAGGTAAGGCCGTCGAACATCATCGAGTCCACCACGCTCTGATCGCCGATGCGGTATCCCGCGCGGGCTCCGGGCAAGAGGTACGGCGCGTTCGTCATCGACTCCATGCCGCCGGCCACGATGACGTCGGCTTCGCCCGCTCGAATCATGAGGTCCGCTAAGTAGATGGTCTGCAGTCCGGACAGGCAGACTTTATTAATGGTGGTCGCGTGAACGGTCATTGGAATGCCCGCGTTGACGGCTGCTTGGCGGGCCGTGATCTGTCCCTGACCGGCTTGGATGACCTGGCCCATCAAGACGGCGTCAACGCCCGCGGGGTCCACACCCGTCTTGTCCAGCACGTCCTTTATGGCGGCGCCACCCAGATCCTGGGCGCTGAGCGTGGCGAAGGCGCCTGAGAGTTTGCCTATGGCGGTACGACTGCCGGCGACGATGACGCTGCGTGACATAGTGGCTCCTCGAATCGTGCCCGAAAGGGACACCTCAAAACGATAGGCGCTGACTCGTCGAGGCGGTCCAGGGTTGCCCTGGAACGACGAGGCCGGGTCGAGGCCTACTAGCCTCGCGCAGATGAGTGAACTTCTAGAAGCCGTGGTGGCGGGCGCATCGGGTGAGGCGTTGGCGGAGATTCCTTTGCCGCGCAGCACCCGCGCGGTGTTCGTACGCCGCGAAGATCAGGACATGTTCGAAGGCCTGGACAGTCGCGACAAGGATCCCCGCAAAAGCCTGCGCGTCGATGAGGTAGCGGTGCCCGAGCTGGCGCCCGACGAGGTGTACGTCGCGGTGATGGCCTCGTCGATCAACTTCAACACGGTCTGGACGAGCATCTTCGAGCCGTTGCCCACGTTCGGCTTTCTCGATCGACTGGGCAGCGAGTCGATCTGGGGACGGCGACACGCGCTCGATTACCACGTGGTGGGCTCGGACGCGGCCGGCGTCGTCGTGCGGGTGGGATCGCTGGTACGAAACTGGAAGGTCGGCGACGAAGTCACCGTGCACTGCAACTACGTCGACGACCAAGATCCGAGTAGCCACGACGACTCGATGCTCGCGAGCAACCAACGGATCTGGGGATTTGAGACAAACTTTGGCGGTCTCGCGGACATCGCCGTGGTGAAGGCCAATCAACTCATGCCCAAGCCGACCCATCTCACCTGGGAAGAGGCGGCCGTGAACGCCCTGTGCAACTCGACGGCGTATCGCATGCTCGTCTCGCGCAACGGGGCGCCCGTGCGAGAGGGTGACAAGGTTCTCATCTGGGGGGCGTCCGGGGGACTGGGCGCCTTCGCGGTGCAGCACGTGCTCAACGCCGGCGGGGTGCCGGTCGGGGTCGTCTCGAGTTCGTCCAAGGCGGCACTGTTGAAGAGACTGGGGTGCGAGAACGTGATCAATCGCGAGGAGAAGCAGTACCACTTCTGGCAAGACGAGCACACCCAAGACGAGAGCGAGTGGCGTCGCCTCGGTAAGGACATTCGATCTCTCGTGGGAAGCGATCCCGACATCGTCTTTGAACACCCCGGCCGATCGACCATGGGAGCCAGCGTCTTCGTGGCCAAGCGCGGCGGCACTATTGTGACCTGCGCCGCGACCAGCGGCTACATGATCGAGTACGACAACCGTCATCTCTGGATGAGACTGAAGACCATCAAGGGTTCGCATTTTTCCAACTACCGTGAGGCCTGGTCCGCCAATCAGGCGATCGTCGACGGTCGCGTCGTTCCGCCGCTCTCGGCCGTTTTCCCTCTGGAAGAGACCGGTGAGGCCGCGTTCGAGGTGCAGCACAATCGCCACGAGGGGAAAATCGGCATTCTCTGCCTAGCTCCACGCGAGGGCCTCGGCGTCAGTGATCCCGCGCTGCGCGCGGCCGTCGGAGAAGATCGACTCACTATTTTTCGTCACGACAAGGGGTAATCATGGACTCACTGCTCACCGAGATTGACCACGTGGCCATCGCCGTTTTCGATCTGGAGGCGGCCATTGCGTGGTACGCGGACGTCTTTGGCGCCACCGTCGAACACCGAGAGATCGTAGAGGCCGACGGGGTAGAAGAGGCTCTGTTGCGCGTGGCCGATTCGTACGTGCAGTTACTGACCCCCACGCGGGACGATTCTCCCGTGGCGAAGTATCTAGAGAAGAGGGGCGAGGGTCTTCATCACGTCGGGTATCGCGTGGACGACTGCGCGCACGCGCTCGAGGTCGTCAAGCAGTCGGGCAGCCGAGTGATCGACGAGAGTCCTCGTCCCGGCTCCCGAGGAACCACCGTTGCCTTCATCCATCCCAAAGGTTCCTTCGGCACACTCATCGAACTCGTCGAGGTCGGCGGGTAGTCGAACGGCGAAGTAATAGTTACTGGTGAGTTCGAAACATCTACTTACGAGTAACGAGAAATTCCTACTTCGCGGTAACGCATACCACGTCACAAAGATGCGCGAAACGGCCCCGGGCGAGCGAGTTCTTCCTAGAAATCGTGCGTACGTCCTGGCTAGCCTGACTCCATGGAACACTCGATGGCTGAACGACTGAAGGAACTCGAAGCTCTCAAAGCCGAAGCGCTGGTGGCCGGTGGTGAGAAGGCCATCGAGCGTCATCACGCGAAGGGCCGAATGACCGCGCGAGAGCGCCTGGAATACCTCCTCGACGAGGACTCGTTCCAAGAACTCGACATGTTGAATCGCCACGTCGCCTCGGGCATGGGCCTCGAAGAGTCGCGTCCTTTCACCGACGGTGTGATCACCGGCTACGGCAAGATCGACGGCCGCAAAGTCTGCGTGTACTCCCAAGATTTCACCGTCTTCGGAGGCGCACTGGGTGAGACGCACGGGGAGAAGATCCAAAAGATTATGGACCTGGCCACGACGATGGGGCTACCCATTATCGGCCTGAACGACGGAGCGGGCGCTCGTATCCAAGAGGGCGTGGCCGGACTCAACGCCTACGGCGGGATCTTTCGTCGAAACGCTCGTGCGTCGGGCGTGGTGCCCCAAATCTCGGTGATTCTCGGCCCGTGTGCGGGTGGGGCGGTGTACTCACCGGCCTTGACGGACTTCATCTTCATGGTGAAGGACTCCAGCCATATGTTCATCACCGGTCCCGACGTGGTGAAGTCGGTAACGGGCGAAGACGTCACGCTCGAAGAGCTCGGTGGCGCGCAGACCCACGCCACGAAGTCCGGGGTCGCGCACTTTGTCTTGCCCGACGAGAAGAGCGTGCTCGACGAAGTTCGCTACCTTCTTTCGTTCCTCCCGTCGAACAATATGGAAGAACCACCGCGCATCCTGACTGGAGACGACCCGAACCGACTC
>JAOBWI010000034.1 GCA_025463285.1 Acidimicrobiaceae bacterium
CCAATGGTGAATTCACTGCCTGTTGGCGCAATTTCTGGTGCCATGACGTTTCTCCGAGTAAGCAACGTCCGACCCTGCGTTTGAACTTGGTCCTCGACCCAGCCAAACCCGGTTGCTTCATCATTGATTCCCCCCTCACAAAGCACGCGTCATGAGTTGCATCGGTGATGGCGGAAATATATTTACCTGGTGCAAGCCGATACCGCAGTTGGATCAATTCGCCGTTGTAAATTGCCGTTCCAGTATGTAACTGCACTCCATGTAGCCGCTCCTTCGAAAATGCAATCGATGGCGACGAAAACGAGTAGCCGCCTACTTGCGAGTAACAAAACCCAGCGCGGGTTATGGTGTCGACATTATTGAGCCCGTTTTGCGCTGTCCCGCCTCCTCAAGGGGACACATCCCAGCCGACGTGGACTTAACTTTGGGTTAGAGGTCGGCGCAACATTTGTCGTTTCGGGGTCTCCTAGGTAGGGGATGTACGTATAGTTATTGGCGAAGCGAAAGGCACGGCGACACGATAACGATTGAAGATCGGACGCGTCTCGTACACTTTTCTCACTCACCAATTTCATCTCCAGGAGAAACCATGACTAATCAACCACGCACCGCCATCGTCACCGGATCGGCCCGAGGCATCGGGGCCGCGGTCGCCAAGCGACTGAGCAGCGATGGTTTTGCGGTCGCGATCCTCGACCTCGACCAAGGCGCGTGCAAGGTAGTCGCCGACGAAATCAACTCGTCGGGCGGCTCGGCGCTGCCGGTGGCGGTGGACGTATCCAACGAGGAGTCCGTCGAGCAGGCCGTCGCGCACGTCGCCGAGGGTTTGAGTGGCCCGACGGTCCTTGTCAACAACGCTGGCATCACGCGCGACGACTTACTCTTCAAGATGACCGCTCGCGAGTGGGATGAAGTCATGAACGTACACCTGCGAGGGTCGTTCTTGATGAGTCGGGCCGCCCAGAAGTACATGACCGAGGCCAAGTGGGGACGCATCGTGAACTTGTCCAGCACCTCGGCGCTAGGCAATCGCGGACAGGCGAACTACTCGGCCGCCAAAGCCGGCCTTCAGGGCTTCACCAAGACGCTGGCCATCGAACTCGGAAAATTCGGGGTAACGGTAAACGCCGTGGCGCCCGGCTTTATTGAAACAGAGATGACGGCCGCCACGGCGACGCGGATGGGCATCACCTTTGAGGACTTCAAGGCCGGGGCGGCGAGTCAGATTCCCGTCGCTCGAGTCGGCCAGCCCGAGGACATCGCCGCGATGGTGTCGTTCTTCGCGCGCGACGACGCATCGTTCGTGAGCGGACAAGTCGTCTACGTCGCGGGCGGACCCAAGGACTAGCGCTATGTGAGCGAAGCGCCGAATGCTCCGCGCTCGCGAAGTTCCGCGATCCGTTGATCGCTCACTCCCCACGCGGACAGTCCCACTCGGGTCCCCGCACCGGGCCCTCGCTGACCAATGGCGCTGGGCGTTCGTGAAAATCGTGGGGCCGGGCGCGGCTGAGGAGCGTCGCCTTTCGTGAACACGTCGCGCTCCGTGTTGTAACGATGGTGGGGTGCTTCGGCGGTGGCCAGCACCGGCGTCACGCAGGCGTCCACGTCTTGAAAGATGTCGATCCATTCGTCGCGCGTCTTGGAGAGAAAGACCTGGCTCACGCGTTTCTTCATGTCGGGCCAGCGCGCCCGATCCCACTGTGGCACCTCGCTCTCCGGAATTCCAAGCCCCGAGACAAACGCGGAATAGAACTGTGGCTCTACCGCACCGACGGCCATGAACAGATGGTCTTTCGTCTCGTAGACCTCGTAGAACGGCGCACCGGTATCGAGGAAGTTGACGCCGCGCTCGTTGGTCCAGAGTCCGCTGTTAACGAACGAATGAGTCATTGCCATCATCGACGCGGACCCGTCCACCATCGCGGCGTCCACCACCTGCCCCTTTCCTGTGCGTTGCGAGGACCACACCGCGGCCAGCACCCCGAAGAGGAGAAACATGGCACCCCCGCCAAAGTCCCCCACCAGATTGAGGGGCGGGACGGGCCTCTCCCCTACACGACCAATGGCCCAGAGCGCACCGGAGATGGAAATGTAATTGATGTCGTGGCCCGCGCGATCCGACAGCGGGCCTTCTTGGCCGTAACCCGTCATCCGCCCATAGACGAGTCGAGGATTTCGAGACAGCGCGTCCTCCGGCCCCAGACCGAGGCGCTCAGTCACTCCAGGTCGGAAACCTTCGATCAGCACATCGGCGTGTTCGCACAGCTCCAACACCAACTCTCGCCCGCCGTCGCTCTTTAGATCAACCGCGACTGAGTAGCGAGATCGATTCAGAATGTCCCCCGGGCCGCCATTCGAAGCGTCAGAGTCTCCGCGTTCCAGTCGCAGTACCTCAGCACCCGAGTCCGCGAGCAACATGCCAGCGTACGAAGTGGGCCCGATGCCACCCAGCTCCAGTACCTTAAGTCCTTCGAGTGGTCCACTCATCGAGGCCAGTGTAGAGACCGTCGAGATCAACTTCAGGTTTCGTCTCGTCCTGCGGACTCGTTGGAGCGAGAAGACTACGACGTCGGATGGTCTAACGCGTTGGAGAAGTCGCCTTCACTGGCCCGGAGCGACTTCAGCAAGGTGAAGAGCGCATCCGTCTCTTTCTTGGAGACGCCCGGCGCGGCGAAGACCTTGTCATTGAGTGCCGCCGTCGCTTTCTTCAGAATTCGTCGTCCCGCGGGAAGGATCTCGACCATGGTGGTGCGGCGGTCCGTTTCGTGTGCTCGACGTCTCACGAGGTTCTGATCCTCCAGACGATCGACACTACTCGTGATGCTGGTCGGATGAACCTGGAGTCGCACGCCGATCTTGCTCATGGGCATTGACCCGGATCTCGTGAAACTGAGGAGCGTGAGAATCTCGAATCGCGCAAACGTCAGGCCGATCGGTCGAAGTTCGGCGTCGATGCGCGATAGATAAATCTGCTGGGCGCGAATCACGGACGTAACCAAGGCCATCCCGTCGGCGGCAGCTCGCCACCCGTGCTCGTTCCACTGACGGCGGGCTTCTTCGATCGGGTCGAAATTGAGTGGTCTCGATGGAACCACGTGCCCACTTTCGTTGTGCCAAAGGGTCACCAGACCAACGGCCCTAGAGGTTCGAGGCTACCAGCGACTCCGCCCAGTGACCGAGCTTCACGCCTCGGACCAAGGAATATGCGCGCCCGCGAATTTAGTTGGACATCCTACTATCGTGTTCCCTATGGCTACGTCCGCTGTGCTGCACAAGCCCAGCCATCCCGTGCGCTTCATCACTGCCGCCAGTCTCTTTGACGGGCACGACGCAGCAATCAATATCATGCGCCGTCTTCTGCAAGCGCAAGGGGCGGAGGTCATTCACCTCGGTCACAACCGATCCGTGGACGAAGTCGTCGCGGCGGCGATCGCCGAGGATGTTCAAGGCGTGGCCGTTAGTTCGTACCAGGGCGGCCATCTGGAGTACTTCAAGTACCTGGTCGACCGGCTCCGCGCCGAGGGTCGAGGCGACGTCAAGGTGTTTGGTGGAGGCGGCGGGGTCATCATCCCCCCCGAGATCGCTCAACTCGAAGAGTATGGCGTTCGCAAGATCTTCTCTCCGGCCGACGGCCAGCACCTCGGTCTCGAGGCAATGGTCAATCAGCTCATCGCGGAGTGCGACGTTGACCTGGCGACCCAGTCCTTAGGAAGTCTTGACGAACTTCTCTTGGGAGATGTGAAATCGCTGGCGCGGGTGATCACCGCTCTCGAGGTCGACTCTCTCGATCCCTCGATTATGGCAGAGCTAGTACGTTCCGCCAACCGTAAAGTCGCTCCCGTACTCGGCATCACCGGCACGGGTGGCTCGGGCAAGTCCTCCCTCAGCGACGAGCTGATTCGGCGCTTTCGCCTTGACCAAGGTGACAAGTTGCGCATCGCCGTTTTGGCGGTGGATCCCACTAAGCGCCGCGGCGGTGGCGCCTTGTTGGGTGACCGCATTCGAATGAACGCCATCGACTCACCACGGATCTTCTTTCGATCACTGGCCACACGCGGCAGCGCTTCGGAGATACCTGATTTCATCCTGGGCGTCATTGCCGCCTGTCGAGCTGCCGGCTACGACTTCATCATTTTGGAGACGCCCGGTATCGGACAAGGCGACGCCGCCATTACCGACGTCGCTGACCTAGCTCTCTACGTTATGACGCCGGAGTTTGGCGCCGCCTCGCAGCTGGAGAAAATTGACATGTTAGATCTGGCCGACGTCGTGGCCATCAACAAGTTTGATCGCCGAGGAGCCGACGACGCGTGGCGATCGGTCTGTCGCCAGTGGGCGCGAAGTCACGTCGCTTTCGACATGAAGAACGAAGAGATGCCGATCTTTGGGACGATCGCCGCTCGATTTAATGACGAAGGCACAACCGCGCTGTATCAATACGTCCGCGACGAGTTGCACGCTAAAGGTCTTGTCATCAATGAAGCGCTGTTGCCTGCGACGACCGCCAAGATCTCGGTATCGTCGTCTCCCATCGTGCCGGCCGAGCGAATTCGCTACCTCGCCGAGATCGCCACCTCACTGCGGGCCTACCACGCCGCTACCGAGCGCGAGGCCCGTGCGATTCGCCGAGCTGACGAGGTGGCCGGAACCATCGAGCAGTTATCGCAGCGATCAGTCGACGAGGTGCCGCTCGAACTAGTCACGCTCGCCGAGGAGACGGCGCGGCGCGTCGATGGAAAGAGCCGAGAGTTACTGGAGCGATTCGTCGTCCTGAAGGAGGAGTTCTCCCACGACGAGCTGGTGACGGTGGCTGGTTCAGGCGAGCGACGCACGCCTCTCAAGCGAGAGTCGCTGTCGGGCACGATGGTTCCCCGTGTTGCGCTGCCGCGATGCAGCGATAATGCCGATCTCTATCGTTGGCTTCGCGCGGAGAACCTTCCCGGGCACTTCCCCTTCACAGCCGGGGTCTTTCCCCTCAAACGAGAGAACGAGGATCCCGCTCGTATGTTCGCTGGCGAAGGCGACGCCTATCGCACGAATCGCCGCTTCCACCTCCTCTCCGAGGGCCAATCGGCGACTCGCCTTTCGACGGCTTTCGACTCGGTTACCCTCTACGGGCGAGACCCCGACACGCCGCCTGACGTCTACGGAAAAATCGGAACCTCGGGCGTGTCCATCGCCACGTTGGACGACATGAAGGTCCTTTACGACGGCTTCGACCTCTGCGACCCGGCCACCTCGGTGTCCATGACGATCAACGGGCCGGCGCCCACCATCTTGGCCATGTTCATGAATACCGCCATCGACCAGCAACTCGATCGCTTCACTCGGCAAGCGGGTCGCGAGCCCAGCGACGCGGAAGCGGACGATATTCGCTCGAACACCTTGCGCACGATCCGCGGAACGGTGCAGGCGGACATTCTGAAAGAGGATCAGGGTCAAAATACCTGCATCTTTTCTACGGAGTTCTCCCTCGGCGTCATGGCGGACATCCAGGAGTACTTCATTGCCCATGACGTCAAGAACTTCTACTCGGTCTCGATCTCGGGCTACCACATTGCCGAGGCCGGGGCGAATCCCATCACGCAACTGGCCTTCACCCTGGCCAACGGCTTCACATACGTCGAGTCGTACCTATCTCGCGGCATGTCGATTGACGACTTCGCCTCGAACCTGTCCTTCTTCTTCTCAAACGGCATGGACCCCGAATACACGGTGATCGGGCGGGTGGCCCGTCGCATCTGGGCCGTCGCCATGCGCGAGCACTACGGAGCCTCGGAACGATCCCAGAAGTTGAAGTACCACGTGCAGACTTCGGGGCGGTCGCTGCACGCCCAAGAGATGGCCTTTAACGACATTCGCACGACGCTGCAGGCACTGTGCGCCATCTACGACAACGCCAACAGCCTTCACACCAACGCCTTTGACGAGGCGGTGACCACGCCGAGCGCCGAGTCGGTTCGTCGAGCACTGGCCATTCAACTCATCATCAATCGCGAGTGGGGGCTTGCCATGAATGAGAACCCCTTGCAAGGGAGCTTCGTGGTCGAAGAACTGACCGACCTCGTAGAACGGGCCGTTCTCGATGAGCTGGACCGGCTCTCCGAACGCGGTGGGGTGCTCGGGGCGATGGAGACGGGCTATCAGCGCGGGCGAATTCAGGACGACTCGATGCTCTACGAGCACGCGAAACACGACGGATCCTTGCCGATCGTGGGGGTCAACACGTTCATCTCTCCCGCGAACTCTGATCCACCCGCCTCCGTCGAACTCGCTCGCGCGACGGAGGAAGAAAAGGAGAGTCAGATACGACGCCTCCACGACTTTCAGCACCGCCACGCCAACGAGAGTGCTCAAGCACTCACTGAGCTTCGCAACACCGTGTTGCGAGGTGGCAACGTCTTCGCCGCGTTGATGCGGACCGTTCGAAGTGCGTCGCTGGGCGAAATTACGAAGACACTCTTCGATGTGGGTGGGGTCTACCGACGAAACATGTAAACCTCACGCACTTCTCAGTAGGTGAAGCGAGGGGGTAGCCGGCGTTGCCTACGTGACTGTTGGGTGAACAGGCTATCGGAATCCCTGGTAATGTAGTTGTATGCCAAAAGCAACTATCTCGCCGAAAAGGGTAGCCGGTTGCTCCCCCAACGCCGCGGAACTCGACCAGATAACGGCCAGCTTGCAGGTCTTATCTCGCTACTTCAATCAAGCGCGAACTCACGAACTCCTGCTACGCGAGGCGGGCGTTCGCATTGATCGAGCCGGCGTGATACTGCTCTACAAGTTGCGTTACGCGAAAGGCGCCCTTCGGATCAGTGAGTTGGCTGAGCTCCTCAGCATTGATACACCCGGTGTGACGCGGAAGGTTCAACAGCTAGAACGCCTGGGCTACGTCTCGATTCAACCCGAAGTAGAAGACAAGCGCGCCAAACGCGTCGCGCTCACGGCGAGTGGCGATGAAACTCTCCAGCGGGTGCTGGCGGCCGGAAAAAATCGCCTCGGAAGATTGCTCGCCGACTGGACCAGGCCAGAGATCGAAGAGTTGACCCTGTCGATGGGCAAATTCGCCGACGCGCTGAAAAAAGAAATGGAGAGTAACCGTGAGTGAGGACGTAGCTAGCGCCGTCCAGGCGCCCGAGGATCACGAGTTCACCCCAGAAGAGCATCGCAAGGTCCTGGTGATTCTGTCGGCCCTCTTGCTCGGCATGTTCCTGGCCGCGCTCGACCAGACCATCGTGGCGACGGCCTTGCCCACCATCGCCGGGGATCTGCACGGCCTCAATCACCTCGCCTGGGTCGTGACGGCGTACCTCATTACGTCGACAATTACGCTGCCCCTCTGGGGAAAGTTCGGCGACCTCTACGGGCGCAAGATGTTCTTCCAGCTCGCCATCGTGGTCTTCCTTGTCGGCTCGATCCTGTCGGGCCTTTCCCAGAGCATGCTCGAACTCATCATCTGTCGAGCCATTCAAGGCGCCGGCGCTGGCGGACTGATAGTGGGCTCCATGTCCATTACCGGTGACATCATTCCGCCTCGCCAGCGAGGCCGCTACATGGGGTACTACGGCGCGGTTTTTGGCCTGTCGAGCATCCTCGGCCCGCTCGCTGGCGGATGGTTTACTCAGCACGTCTCGTGGCGTTGGATTTTCTACATCAACGTCCCCATCGGCATCGCGGCACTCTTCGTTATCGCCGTTGTGCTGCACGTGCCGGTGAAGAAAGTTCATCACCAGATCGACTGGTGGGGCACGGTACTTCTCTCGGCGGGCGTCGTAGGGCTGATCCTCTTGACGACGTGGGGTGGTATCACTTACGCCTGGGGATCGTCGACGATCCTTCTCCTGGGATTGGGTAGCGTGGTCGCTCTGGGCGTGTTCGGTTGGGTCGAGTCAAAAGTCGCGGAGCCGATTATCCCGCTGAGCCTCTTTCGGATTCGAACGTTCAACGTGGCGTCCACGGTGGGCTTCGTCATGGGCTTCACCATGTTCGGCTCGATTGTCTACCTGCCCCTGTACCTTCAGATTGTGCACGGGGCTTCGCCGACCTTGTCGGGGCTCGAACTCCTCCCGATGGTGGGAGGGATGTTGATCACGTTCATCGCGAGCGGACGACTCGTGTCGCGTACCGGCCACTACAAGCCCTTCCCCATTCTCGGTTCCGGCGTCTTGACCATCGGCCTTGGCCTCTTGGCGGAACTGGGATCACACTCCTCCTACGGCCTGGCCGCCTTCGACATGTTCGTAGTGGGCCTCGGCATCGGTCTCGTGATGCAGGTTCTGCTGGTGGCGGTCCAGAACTCGGTGCCCCACTCCCAACTCGGCACGGCGACCGCCACCTGGACGTTCTTTCGAACCATCGGTGGCGCTTTCGGTGTGGCGATTCTCGGTGCTGTCTTTAACAGTCGACTGCTCGCCAATCTTCGCGCGTCCGCACCTCCCGCGTTGCTCCGGCGCATCGGAGGTAGCGACATCTCAGAGAACCCCGCCCAAATCAGCCACCTTCCGGTGGCCGCACGTACCGTGATCATCGAGGCCTTTAGTCACACGCTGCAGACGGTCTTCATTGTCGTCATTCCCTTCGCCGTCGTCGCCTTCGTCGTGGCGTGGCTCATGAAGGAGATCCCCCTGCGAAACAAGGCGCACCTCAGTACCGAAGAAGCTGTTGGTGCCCAGTCGGGGGCTGGGGCGCCCGGAGAGCTCCCGGGCCGCTAAAGGGCGCCGCCCCCGATTACGAGGGAATAGTGACCTCGTCACCCACCCGTAGGGAGCCCGCGCGCTTGATCCACGCCCTTGCCCCGACCTCACCGTGGTGTGTCCGACTCACATGGCGCAGCACGTCTAACTGACGCTCGAGGTTCCCCGGTTGGGCTCGGGTCGTCATGACGCAACGAGAACAGGCCTTCACCATTTCGATTTCGACCTCGCCGAGGGAGATCCCTCCGCCGGGCACCACCTTCACGCTGTGGGGCGAGTCGATCACGATATTGGGTCGAAAACGTCGAACGTCCCACTGCAGGTCAGGCCGCTCCTTGCTCAGTCGCCTCAGGTCGCCCGTGGTCAAGAAGTGCAGGGCGCTCTCGTCGACGAAAGAACCGCTCGTCCCCTCCCAAGAGACCAGCGCCGAATCGTCGTGCTCGAAATCTTCCGGGCTTTGGAACGTCGCCCTGCCGTACGTGGCGGCCAGAACCACTCTCACTCGACGACCCAGCCAGTCAGATAGAGCCTCGTCCAGCAGAGAACCGTGGTGAAACTCGTTCCCGTCGGGAAGTCGCACAACCAGCACGCCCGCGCGCCAGTGCGCCGCCGCCTCGAGCAGCCGGCCTTCGCGTTTGGCGGAGAGGACCGTTCCTGATTCGACGTCGAGCACGCCGTAGGAGCGGTCGCCCGCCACGCCGTTGGACTCGCAGCGGAGCTCGTTCAGACTCTCCCCTTGCATCGATTTCACGGGATAGCGCCACAGTGACCCGATCCGTGGCCGAGCGGATCCTGGGTGCTCAAGCATGGCGAAAGCCTAACGACCGGCGCTTCTTGGAAGCTGACCTGTAACGCTCGTACGAGCGGGCGAGACGGTAAGGGTGAACGAAGTGTTCGAAGTAACCAGTGCCGCGTCGGTGACGTGGTCGAAGAGAGGAACGAAGGCATGAAAAACCTACTAACGAGGTGGGCACTACCGGTAGCACTCGTATTCGCCACGCTGGGCGTGAACATAACGCTGAGTGCGCCGGTAAACGCGGTTGAGAAGAGTCACTCGACGATGGGAGTAAAGACGTGGCACGGCAAGGTCGACAAGCTCAACGCCTCCATGGGTACCACCGAGTCGTTCAGCCTGAGCGTGGGCATGAAGATCTACACGGTGCACTACGACTCCATGACTCACTGGGTGATGGGTTCGAAGAAGAACCTAAAAAAGGGCGCGCTGGTGACGGTGACCGGAACGCTGAGCGGCACCACCATCACCGCGGCAAAACTGAGTGCTTAGCAACTTCTTATCGCCCCGCGGTGTATCTCGCGAGGCCCCGCTGGCAGGATACGTAGATGACGAGTAGCGGTGGTCTCGAGGAACGCGTTCCGGTCGGCCGCAGGGTCTTTCTCGGCTTGGCGGCCCTCGGCGCGCTGGGCGTTGCCTTCGGATCGAGAATACAAAACTCCGTCGGCGACGCGCTGGGCTCGGGACTCGGTGGCCTCCTGCCGGGCGGCGACCGATTCCGGATTTACTCCATCACCGGCAAGTACCCCAAGATCAAGGACAGCGACTATCGACTGAGGGTCAGCGGTCTCGTCGAACATCCCAAGATCTTTACGCTGGACGACCTCAAGGCGATGCCCCCCACCTCGTTCGTGAAGGCGTTTCAGTGCGTCACCGGGTGGCGAGTGCCCAACGTGGCCTGGGAGGGAGTTCTCCTCTCCGATATCTTGGACGCGGTCGGCGTCAAGCCCCAGGGTCGAGCCCTCACTTTCGAGTCCTACGACGGCGCGGACACCGAAAGCCTCACCCTCGACCAGGCTCGCCTGCCCGACGTCATCGTGGCCTACAAGATGTTGGGGGCTCCCGTCACCACCGAGCACGGCGGACCGGTGCGCCTGTACGTCGCTCCCATGTTCGGCTACAAGTCGCTCAAGTGGCTCTCCGCCATTCGCGTGGTCGATCAGGAACAACCCGGCTTCTGGGAGTTAAACGGTTACCCCGTGAACGGCTGGCTCGACGGCGCGACCGGCCCGACTGATCCCGACCCCAGCCTCACCTAAGGACTATGTCACTTACCCGCACAGCCTCTCAGACAACCATGAAAATTCTTCGCTTCGATCCCGTGCAGCGAGCAACGCACTGGGCCAACGCCGTGTTATTTGGTGCCTTGATGTTCACCGCCATACCGCTGTACTTTGGCTCGTTCTTCGGTCTTGTCCTCCCGCGACATCTCATCGAACAGATCCACCTCTGGTGTGGCCTCGCGCTACCCGTACCGCTCGTCCTCTCGCTCCTCGGCCCCTGGGGACGCGGTATGCGACACGACGTACGACGAATTAACTACTGGACGAAGAGCGAGATCCATTGGCTGCGCACGTTCGGGCGTTCGCGCCTCGACGCCGACAAATTCAACCCGGGCCAGAAACTCAACGCCATTTTTGTCTCGGTGGCCATTGTCGTCATGCTGATCACCGGGTCGATGTTGCAGTGGTTTCGATTCTTTTCGGTTGATCTGCGACAAGGCGCGACCTTCGCCCACGACGTCTTCGCCTTGGCCATCTTTGTGGTGGTTATCGGACACATTTACATGGCCCTTACCCATCGCGACTCGCTGCGCTCGATGTTCAAGGGGTGGGTCAGCGCCTCCTGGGCCAAGAACCACGCTAGGGCCTGGTTCGACGAGACGACCGCGGTGAAGAACGTGAGCGACCCCGAGTAGGGGGCCGACTGCAGAAGCTCCAAGCGGCGCGGCGATGAAACGTACATCATTAAAAAGGAGTGGTTCATGTGGGTTCGAGCAGTCATCGGTGTCATTTTGTGTATCGCGGGAGTCGTGTGGATCCTCCAGGGCGTCAACGTCATCCACGGGTCCACGATGAGTGGTCACGGCGGGTACGCGGCGCTCGGAGCGGTGGTGCTCGTTCTCGGGGTACTCCTGCTGGAGGTCGCGCGACGTCGACTACATCGATAGAGAAGGGTACACTTCGTCGCAATCACGCCAGGCCGCGAAGTAAACCGAAAGGAGGTCCGATGAAACGTCCCTTTACTCATCTTGCGGCGAACGGAAAACTGCGCATGGTCGACATTACGGACAAGCGAGCGACCCAACGTTCGGCGCTCGCCAGCTGCTTGGTCGTCACCGAATCCGCGCTCGCCACCCTCGAACCTCGCGAGGACGAACTTGACCCCGGGCACGTCGCTCGCCTGTGCGGCGTCTTCGCCGCCAAGAAGACCGCGGACATTATCCCACTCTGTCATTCGCTCAATCTGAGTGACATTGACATTGAGCTCCGTGAGCATGATCGAGGCGTAGAAGTCTCGGCCAGCGTGAAAGCAACCCAGAGCACGGGCGTTGAAATGGAAGCGCTCACCGCTTGCGCCTTCGCCGCGTTGAGCATCTTGGACTCTCTGAAAGTCGCCGACCCGAACGCGCGCATCGACGAGCTGGTGCTCTTGAAGAAGGAGGGAGGTAAGTCGGGCAGCTGGGGACGACTGGTGGATAACTCCACGCAGAACCAGCGAGCGAAGCGGCCTCTAGGGAGCGAAGACTGAGAGAGGCTCGTGGTCGTCTCCTGGCGCCACAACAGAAACACCGTCAGAGTCGCTCGCAGCTATCCGCCCTAGACTCATTAGTGGTGGTGAACATACTTTTCGCGCACGAACTCGACGCCAGCGCAAGAAGGCGTTAACTCCATGGGACTTCCCTTACCGGTTCGTGTGCCCGTGTCTGTGCGATCGCACCCACGCGGCGAGGACGTCGCTTCGCTGACGACCCGCGGGCGGGGTGAGGCCATGCGACTGGACGGTCCTCTCACCGACCGGTACGGACGGGTCCACGACGATCTACGGATATCGGTGACGGATCGCTGTAATTTACGGTGCGTTTACTGCATGCCCGAAGTCGGCATGACGTTTCAGCCGCCCTCGGCGTTGCTGAGCTTTGACGAAATTGTTCGCGTGGCCACGCTCGCCTACTCGCTCGGTGTGCGCTCGTTGCGCCTGACGGGGGGTGAGCCTCTGGTGCGCAAGAGTCTGGTCTCGCTGGTCGCTCGCCTCTCGGCCGTGGGCTTTGGCGACCTCTCCATGACCACCAACGGGATGCTCCTCGCGCCGCAGGTTCGCGCCTTGGCCGAGGCCGGACTCACGCGAGTGAACATCAGTTGTGATTCGTTGCGTCCGGAGCGCTTTAACGCGATCCGTCGACGAGGCGACCTGGCCACGGTGCTCGCGTCAATGGACGCTGTTGAGCGGGCCAGACTCTCTCCGCTGAAAGTAAACGTGGTCATCCTGCACGGAGTGAACGACGATGAGATTCTCGACTTCGCTTCCTTCGCGCGCGACACGGGACGCATTGTTCGCTTCATCGAGTTCATGCCGCTGGACGCGCAGGGAACGTGGGACAAGGGTCAACTGGTTCCCGGTCGCGAGATCTACGAGCGAATCTCCGCGCGATGGCCGCTCGAGAGGATCGACGTCGACTCGTCGGCGCCGGCCGAGCGATTTAGGTTCAGCGACGGGCGCGGCGAAATCGGCCTCATCTCGTCGGTCTCTGAGCCGTTCTGCGGCACGTGCAACCGGCTGCGACTGACGTCCGACGGAGCGATCCGTAACTGTCTCTTCTCCAATGACGAGCTCTCGATTCGCGATCTGATGCGAGAGGGCGCCGGAGATGACGAACTCGCGCTACTGCTTCGCCGCGCCGTCTGGCAAAAGCTCCCGGGGCACGCCATTAACGAACCCGACTTCTTACGTCCCGCTCGCTCGATGTCGATGATCGGCGGATGACGAAGTGAACATCTAGCCTTGATACGCCAAGCCAAGGCCGTGACCATTTCAGAGTCGGTCGCCGACGGGACACGCGACGACGGTTCCGGTGATGTTCTGGTCGCCCGGCTCGTCCAGTCGGGATTTACGGTGGTTGATCGAGTAGTCACTCGCGACGGAGCCGATAACGTGGCGCGCACCCTTCGCCACCTCTGCGAGGGCTTCAGTGGTCTCGTCGTCACGACGGGGGGCACGGGTTTTGCCGTGAACGACCAAACTCCTGAGGGGACACTTCGGGTCCTCGAGCGTCAGGCGCCGGGACTGAGTGAAGCGATGCGCGCGATCAACCCTCTGGGTCGGCTGTCGCGCGGCGTCGCCGGTACCGTCGGCCAGGCGCTGGTTCTCAACCTCCCGGGATCACCGAAGGGGGTGGCCGAGTGTTTCGACGCGGTGAGTGACGTACTCGAACACGCTCTCGACCTCATGGGGGGTGGACACCCTCACTAGACCCCTACGGCGTTGCCCCCTGGGTCGACGTCCTAACTTGGCCGA
>JAOBWI010000048.1 GCA_025463285.1 Acidimicrobiaceae bacterium
AGTTCGATCACGCGGACGAGTTGACCGTGGCGACCGACTTCAAAGGGGCGGTTTCACGCATCGGCTACTCCGCCGACGGCGCGCCGACCACCCTGCGTTACGGCACGAGCGGTCCGACACTGACCACGGCCTACGGGGTGAACGACGAGCCGTCGTCCATGACGCTGAGCAATGGCACGACGCTGCAGGAGTTCGCGTACTCTGATGAGCCTTCGGGCGCGGTAGCCAGTGAGACCGACACGCCCTCCAGCTCCCTCTCGCCCGCCGATTACAACTTTGACGCCCAGGGACGGTTGACGAAGGACACCCCGGGGACGGGGGGCGCACTCTCCTACACCGAGGACCAGAGCGGGAACGTCACCACCCTGCCTTCGGGGGCGAGTGGCACTTACAACGACGCCTCGGAGCTCACGTCGGGGGGCACGACCAGCTACTCCTACGACGCCTCCGGAAATCGAGTGGGGGCCAGCGTCGGCACCGCGGTGTCCGCGACGTACAACGGTAACAACGAGCTGACGACGTACGATAATTCGTCGACGGCGGACATGACGGCGGCCACCTACGACGCCACCGGGCTTCGTACCTCGGACACGATTGGCGGATCGACGCAGAACTTCGTCTGGGACGCCACGGGGTCCGTGCCCGAAGTACTCCAGGACTCGACCAACGCCTACGTCTATGGGCCGTTCGGCACGCCCTTCGAAGAACTGAACCTATCGACGGGAACGGTTCATTTCTTGGTGGCCGACGCTCTCGGCTCGGTGCGCGGAGTCATGAGCTCGTCGGGCAGTTTGACCGCTTCTACCTCTTATGACGCCTGGGGTAACCCCGAGACCACTAGCGGGCTTTCTGCCTACACGCCGTTCGGCTTTGCCGGCGGGTACAGCGACTCGACCGGTCTCTCCTACTTCATCAACCGCTACTACGACCCGGCGACCGGGCAGTTCTTGTCGGTGGACCCGGCGGTATCGATCACGAGCCAGCCGTACTCGTACACCAACGACAACCCCGTGAATGAAACCGACCCTCTGGGCTTGTGGGGCTGGAACCCCATCTCCGACGTGACCCAGGCGTGGAACGACTCCGGCGGAAAGGCCGTTCACTATGTAGCGACCCATCCGAAGGAAGCAATCGGAGTCGGCTTGGGCATCGTGGCCGTTGCGACGGGAGGAGCCGGTCTTCTCGTCGAAGGCGCGGTGGCAACGACGATCCTTAGTGCAACCGCTGTTGGGACGGGCCTAGGCGCTTCGGCCCTCGATTACGGGGCCTGTCGAAGCGGATCAACCGCTGCGTGCGTCGGTGCTGGACTGGGCTTCATTGGTTCCTTGGCAGGTGGGGGTCCGTTACTCGCATCAATCGGCGGAGTTGCCGATGAATCGCTGGCAGGCTCGTTGCTTACGGGCCTTCTTGGTGGTTTCAGTTTGAACTTCGGGGCGGCCGGCCTGACCTGGGATATCAGCACCCTAATTGCCAACTTGTTGAACGGCCCTGATTGTGGATCCCGGTAGTCGATCCACCCGTGACACTATGCGGAGCCCTAGTCTGATCGACATCTCGGATCTGACTCCTGACCAACATGCCCAGTTCGAGGAGGGCTGCAAGGTCATGCTTCCCATCGAGCGCGCTCGGCTCGAACGCGTTCTCGCGAGACATCTGAGGCAGGGAACTTCCAAATATGCGAAGTCGATCCCGAACGAAGGGATAGCAAGTGTCACGTTGTCGCTCTCGGGAGCGCTGTGGGTAGTGCGGGCGTGGCTCATCCTGATTGTTGGACTTGTACTTGTGCTCCCCACCCACGGAACGGCGCCTATCAGGCTGGTCGGATTCGGCGTGATCGCCGTCGGCGTTGTCATCTTCGCCTTGGGTGCCATACGACTCGTGTCCGCGGTGAAGAGCCGGAGCCGCTTTAAGCGCCAGCAGTCTTCGTAGTGGAGTGTACAGCGTGAGCGTGCGTCGAGAGTGAGCGAATAGGCTCGATCGGGGGCTCGCGTAATGGCTACGCTGTCGTGAGATGTGGTGGCCGCCGCTGCTCTGAGCTACTTCACTCGGGCCGTCGGCCATAGCACTTCTGACCCCGCCAAGTCGGTGCCCTCGACTCCAAGCGCCCGCCGGAGGTCCCCGACGACGGTCCGCTGGATCTCGAGTTGGCGCCCAGTCCTCGAGAGAAGGGTGGCGAGGGGCATCAGCGGAATGTTGGTGCCGTCGCCGAGAACCGCGAACGGAACAGCTCGAGGGGCTCGCCCGAAGTTGCGCTGCCGGATGTCGATGGCGACGACGGCATCGCGCGGGCAGCGACGCACCACTCGAAGCGAACTCCCCGAGCTTAAGCGGGTCGCCGTAAGCGCGACCACCCTAAAAAGCATCATGAGGCCGCACCACGCTACGAGCGGGCCGAATAACGAACAGATGAGGGCCCACTTCGCAAGCGCAATCAGACCTCCGGTCCCGGCTGCTACTACCGGTAGGGCAATCCATAAACCGACGCCAGCGATCGTAAGCGGGACAGCGCAGGCCAGGTTGATCACCCCGCAGATGCGAAGTGCGCGAGTTGGCCGTCGCGCTCTGAGGCTGAACGTGCGCTTGGGAGTCGACGAATTCATGTGTACGGCACCATTCCAACGATAGGGCACGCTAGATCCGGCAGTTGGGTAGCCCTCGTGCCTTCCCGACGATTACCCGTTGACTGCTACCCCGGGCTTCACGGTGATGTGTGGGAGTTGGTTCGTGGCGTCGAGATGGAATGTACCCTGCGGCGCGCCGATGGTTTGTCCAATTTCTCGCCGTTCTGCCTTGTTCTATATGTATGGAACGGTCATTCTCATCGACGAGTGTGAACGGGGCAGCCTTACGCCTACGTGAATGACGATCCGGTTGATGGAACTGACCCGCTAGGGCTCGGCTTGGGCTGGGGCACCATTACGGGAGCGTGGAACGACACGGGCGGCAAGGCCGTCAGTGCGGTCAACATGGCGGCGACCGATACAGGCCATTTCCTCAGTGACCCAAACCGGTGGCGCAATGAAGCGAACTACCTGGCTGGTGTGGGCAACGGCATCGTCTCTACGGTCACATTTGGTCAAGTCCACATCTCCGAGCCCTACTGCGGCGAACTGGGCTGGATATACGGCCTTGGTACCGGGATAGGCATTGTGGGCACCGTCGTCGGTGGTGGAGTGGCCGTCAATGCGATCCGAGGAGCAACCGCCGCTGATGAGGGAGGTTCCCTCGCTGAGGGCTGGCGCGGAACCAACATGTCCGACGAGGAGAGCTTCAACTATCACTACGGAGCGCACGGAGCCGGTGAAGCACCTGAGCAATACGCTCAAGACGCGAGGAATTGGGCAGCGAACCCCGCCGGGATCGACAAGCCCGTCCAGCTGGCCGACGGGTCAACGGGAACCGTGTATCGAACCCCCGGTGGCGGTCCAGGTGGCATTCTTG
>JAOBWI010000058.1 GCA_025463285.1 Acidimicrobiaceae bacterium
GGACTTTTCGTGGCCACCAGCGGGGACTAGAAATTGGCCATTGACACATCGCCCATCAATTTAAGAAATCGTTTAATCGAGTTCGGCGCGTTTGTTGTTGGGATTTCCACTTTTCAACTTCCTCATGATTTCGAGAGAGGCGTCTTCCGGCGCTCCAGTCACACCCTAAGACATGATCCTGTAACAGAGTGAGATGTACCGCCTTGTGGCAATAGACCTAATATCTCGCTCCAAGGATTTAGCTAAGTGCATCCAGATGGCGCTTGAGACACGCGACCCCGCCTGAGCGCTGGTTGTACGCCTCAAGCCAGGTGGCAACCCGTCCATCGCCCACAGCGCGGTCAACGAGCGTTTCAAGGGCGACGATTGTGGCATCCACGACAGTGATGAGTGGTGCGCCGAAGCGTCGCGCTTCGTCGGAGTTCGGCGCCCCGAGAACAAAGACGTCAGCGCCTTCGTAGTTAGCCTTTTCACGGATTCGCCGGAGGACATCGAATATGGTCGTCGGGGCGAGACCACTGGCCATCTTGCGCTTTTCGCCTGCCTTCAGGTTCTTGCGGTTGACCTTTTGGATTCTCTTCCGTTCATTGTCAAATCGTGCGCCCAGTTCCTTGTCTCGCGTGGACTTGAGAAGTCCACCCAGACGGTGCGGAAGTTCATCGTCTGACAATGCAGTGAAGACGTGCACTTCGTCGATCGGGCGTGCAAATCCCTTGAAGGTCTCTTCGCCGAGTTGCGGACATCCTTCACATGTTGAAGACCATGGCCATGGGAGTAGTTGACGACCGACCAACGCAGAAGCGTCGTTGAGGGTCGCACGATGAGTAGTGTTCCCGCGATGACTAGTCGCGGCCGTCGTGGCGAGCAATGCGTGATACGCCGCGTAGTAGGAAGTTATCGGGATTGTGGAATTGAACTCGGTGATGAACTCGTCGAGGTCGAGAGGCACCCACATCGCCCTCAGCATGCCCCATGCTCGCTCAAGGCACTTCTTCACGTCGGCGAGTTCTTCTGGCGTCAGCGTGCGTTTGGTCAATTTTGCTACAGCTGGAAGCACTCGCGTAGCGGCGACTATCGCGGCGTGGCGTTCCTCGACGCTGCCGTAGTCCAACGCAATGATGCGTTCCAGGTCCTCGACGTAGTTGCGATACGCGGTGAATGCCGGTTCCGCTTCGCGGTGTTTGGCGAAATAATCGGCCAGGCCAACGAGGATTGGGGGCACCTTAGAGCTGTCTCACTACAGAGCCAGCCCCAGCCGCCGTTGGTTCCGAGGTGATTTCCATTGAACCAGTATCGCCGCAAACGTGACATTGTGGGTGGCCGGTGCAGTCGCGTGCGTGGTGAAGCTGATCTCCAGTCGGACAATTGAAACGACTCAGACAGCGCGACAGAAGTGTGACGTTTAGTACGATTAACATGTGTTCCCACGAATTCCCGCACTCGTGAATTATTCTACTGAGTCACGTGGAATGGGCCGCCCGTAGTCACATGGGGACCAAGCGCGTTCGTGTGAAGGATCTGGCGCGAGAAGCCGACATCGATATTGACGAAGCGCTTGTGACCCTTTGGATGGCCGACATCGATGCGGATGAGACGTCGTTCATCAACCAGCGAGATTTGCGCAAAGCACGCAAGGCTGTTGGACTGGAGGATGACCGAGAAGTACTAACGGTTGACTACTGGCTGCAGCGAAGTGAGCTGACACGTGACGAACTCGCCTCGGCTCTTGCAGAGTTGGGTCTCACCCTCTCTCCTCAGTCACGCAGGATTCCGCGCAACGGACTGCGCCGACTCCGCAACCTGTTCCCGGACGAAGTGAAAGTACGCGCGACGGCGGAGGCGACTGAAGTCGATGCGATGTATCAGCCGTTGGAGTGGGAACTCGTTGGTTCGGGGCAGGTGTCCACGTATCTATCCGAACAGGACGCTTTGACGATTCATGAGGTTCTCGCGGATGAGGCGCAGGACTCGGGAGATCCGATCGAGCCTCCGGGACTCAAGAGTGAAATTCTGCTCTCTTCAGCATTATCCAGGCCCCTGACTTCGTTGGGAGACGAACTGAAGTATCCGACTCCGGAAATGGCGGGAGCGGCACTATTCCACTCCATCGTGCACAACCATGCCTTCTTCAATGGGAACAAGCGAACGGGGCTTGTCGCACTCATTGTTTTTCTTGACCGAAATGGCAAGATCTTGACCTGCTCCCAGGAAGAGTTGCTAAGGGTGACGCTGACGTTGGCCAAGCATGGACTCGTAACAGGTCACGTCAATGAGATGACCGACCGAGAGGTGCTCGAACTGGCCCGTTGGATTCGCAGCAACTCTCGTCCGGTGCAGCGTGGTGAACGCGTCGTCAAATGGCACCGCTTGAAGAGGCGCCTCAGGGATTTTGGATGCACTTTTGAGCCCGCGCCCGGCGTCGGTCATCGACTGAACATTACGAGGAGTGTCAGTCGAAAGACCAAATTTGGCCGAACAAAGATGGAATACCGTTCGGTGCAAGTTGCGTATTCCGGCGATGGGTCTGAAGCCGAGAAAAGTGTAATTCGCCACATCAGAGCGCGTCTGGAACTCGATGATGCAAATGGTGTTGACTCGGCGACGTTTTACGACGGAGCAGAAATGGAT
This sequence comes from Acidimicrobiaceae bacterium, assembly GCA_025463285.1. Taxonomy (GTDB): domain Bacteria; phylum Actinomycetota; class Acidimicrobiia; order Acidimicrobiales; family RAAP-2; genus RAAP-2. The sequence continues at coordinate 2,629 of JAOBWI010000058.1, forward strand.
GAGTGGATTGCCGCGTATCGGCAAGTTCTGTCACGCCTGGCACGACTTTAGTGCTGGGTTGCTGAATCGCAAATCGGCCGCCGACCAATGGCCGTCCGCTCTGGCCGCCAAGAGGGCGACAAACAATCCTCGTTGAGTCGTTGCAAGAATCACTAAATCAGGGAGCGAAGAGTGCGTTCAGACGAGATTCGGCAACGTCAACAATCGATTTAAGGGGACTGCTGTCGATGTAGTTGACAGTTTTGGTGTGTAGTTTCATGCTGCTTTTGTCCCCCGGTGCAGTGCCTCAAACTCGACCGGGGTAAGTCTCCCGAGCCGACGCTTGCGACGCTGACGATGGTATTTCTTTTCGATCCAGATGACGATGGCAAGTCGCAACTCTTCCTTCGTCTCCCAGCGTCGAGTGTTGAGGACGTTCTTCTGCAACAGTGCGTGGACGACTCGATGGCGGCGTTGTCGGCCGCGGATGCGACTCGTCCCATCGAGCCGACGAGGCCGTTGTTCTTCAGCACCGTCACGAACTTCTGGACCGAAATTGAGATCCACGGTCGCTGTGGACCTTCGTGCCGTCGGGATCACGCAGCGCAATCGCATTCGAGAGGGCCGAGACCGCCAGGTCCGCCGTCATCCGATCACCGAGGGAGTAGCCGACGATGCGCGTCGAGCACGCGTCCATCAATGAGCACAGATAGAGCTTTCCCTCGTTGGTGTTGTGCTCGGTCAGGTCGGTGAACCAGATCGCGTCGAGGCTCTCGCCCTCGAACGCTCGTTGCACCAGGTCATCGTGGACCGGCGGGCCGGGCTTCTTGCCAGAGCGGCTCTTCTTCACGAAACTGCTCCAGATCCGTTGCTCCGAACAGAGACGCCAGACCCGGCTCACTGACACCTAGTCCCGCGGCCTCGAGCTCGTCGCTGATGAAGCGATAACCGAAGGCCGGATCGTCGCGGTGCGCGTCGAAGGCGGCGTTGGTGAGATAGGCGTTCTCGTAGTCGCGGGGCGACCAGGGCTCGCGCAGCCACTTGTAGTAGCCCTGAGGAGAGAATTCGAGCACCCGGCAGGTCACCGTGACGGGAATGCCCTCACGGCTCAGTTCGCGGACCAGCGGGTATTTCATTTTGGGGGTAGCTGCTTGGCGAAGTAGGCGGCCGCTCGGCGCAAGATCTCATTTTCCTGTTCGAGGGTCTTAATGCGCTTTCGCTGAGCTCGCTCTCGTTCGGACTCGACCTGCTTCACACCAGGTCGAACGCCGTCTTCGATGTCGGCTCTCTTCAGCCAGTTATGCAGGGTCGCTTCGGAGATGCCGAAGTCCTTCGCAATCTGGCTGACCGGGGCCTCGTGTTTTCGAGCAACCGCCACGACGTCGTCGCGGAACTCGGCTGGATAGGCTCTCGCCATTGTTGCCATCTTTCCGTGAGGTGAATCCTCACAAGTTAGATGTCAACCGAACCTTCAGCAGTCCCAACCTGGCTTCGTTTCGAGGGCCGCCGCAAGCCCAAAAGACTTTGTGTGGGAAGCGGCTGGGCACCGGTAATCGCAATCGCATGCCGTTCTTCATTATCATTGCAGTTGATCCAGACGACGCCCATGCAGGATTGTCAAGAATAGATTCGCAGATGGTCACGATGTCGTTATAGAGATCCGTATCTGACGCACCCTTGATTATGTGCAGTGATTATCCAACTCGAACTCGGCGTTTGGAGGTCGAGAAATTGAGAAAAGAAAATTCCTAAACTAGAAACTAAAATTCCCCGTTGCCACGTCCCAGGCGCCCGCGATCTTCCTCGAATCAATGCGCATTCTTCCTAGTTGCATCGACGTATTTCGACTAAATGTCCCGCCGATATTTGTTCATGACGTTATTCCAGCTTGTCGCGCCAGTCGTACCTTCTGGCGTGTTCCAAGACTTGGAACGAGTTAGGAGTAGGGATGAAAGAAAAAGAGAACAGAAGTCTTAGGAGACTTGTCGTATGCGCGTTTTTGGTAGGTGTGCTCATTCCGGCGGGCGCGATGGCCGCATTTGCAGCGCAAGCCGATAGTAATTGGAAAGACACCAGAACAGTGGATGGGTACTCGTACGAAAATCAAGCATCGGTCAATAACACGGGCACCGATGCCGTCACTATGAATCGGCCTGGGTATTCCGGAGGCTCGTTTGATTGGTTTTCTCATGCCGCACTGGCGCGAGATTGGTCAGCGTAGTTCCTTTCGACCTCGGCGGGC
>JAOBWI010000091.1 GCA_025463285.1 Acidimicrobiaceae bacterium
GGGAAGTTGTAGTGGTGCATGTAGCGACGGAACTCGTCCGGGGAAATGGTGTCGAGCTGTTGACGCATCCGAGGCATGCCCAGCGTGGTCACGTTGACCACCTGGGTCTCACCGCGCTGAAAGAGCGCCGAGCCGTGGGTCATGGGAAAGAGGTCGACTTCGGCCGAGAGGGGACGAATATCGGCCACGCCCCGTCCGTCAATGCGCACGCCGTCCTCGACGATGCGCTTGCGCACCAGCTTCTTGGTGAGCGAGCGAACCGCGGCCTTGATCTCACCGGCGCGGCCTTCGAACTCGCCGCCCAACTGCTCGGTGATCGACTTGGTCGCCGCGTCCAGGGCCTCGTTTCGAGCGGCCTTGGTGGTCAGCTGGTTCGCGTCAGCCAGAGCGGCGCCGCCGACACTTTCGACGCGAGTAAAGACGTCCTCTTGGTAGTCGGCGAACGTCTCGTAGGGAAAGACGGGTAGAGGACCACGGTCCGCGATGAAGTCGCGCACCAGGGCGCGCTGTAAGTTAATGGCCTCGCGGATCCAAAGTTTCGACGCTTCGAGGCCCTCGGCCAAGACGTCTTCGGATACCTTCGGGGCGCCGTCGAGATACTTCTCGAAGGACCCTTCGGTCCCGCCGGCTTCGACCATCATGATGGCCACGTCGGCCTCGGAGTCCTCGCTCAGCGCGCGACCGGCCACCACGAGTTCAAAGACCGCGGCGTCGCCTTCGGCGTAGGTCGGGTGAGGCGCCCAGACGCCCTCGGTGGTGTAGGCCATGCGGACGGCCCCGATGGGACCGTCGAAGGGAATGCCGGAGATCATGAGTGCGGCCGAGGCCGCGTTGATCGCCAGAATGTCGTGGGGGTTCTCCTGGTCCGCACTGAAGATCGTGCCGACGACCTGGACTTCGTTGCGAAAGCCCTTGGGAAAGGACGGGCGCAGAGGGCGGTCGATCAAACGACAGATAAGAATCGCTTGGTCCGAGAGCTTGCCCTCGCGTCGAAAGAACGCTCCGGGAATCTTGCCCGCGGCGTAGGCGCGCTCTTCAATGTCAATCGTCAGAGGGAAAAAGTCCATGCCCTCTCTGGCGGTCTTCGCGGCGGTGACCGTCGCGAGCAGCATGGTGTCGCCGATGCGCGCCAGAACGGCGCCGTCGGCTAGTTGGGCCAGGTGACCGGCTTCAAAACTCATTGTTTTGTCGGTACCCGTGATGGGACTGCTTACGCGGATTGCGTCAGTCATTAATTGCTCCTTGTTGTAGCAACACTCCGCCCGAATCCCAGTGGGCGACCTTCGCTGTTGGGCGACTGTCCTCCACTGGCCTTCGAGGCCTCGGATGTGTTGAACACGTCGACGGCGTCGACGTGGGTATGTCTCGGCTAGCGACGAATTCCGAGACGGCCAATCAAAGCGCGGTAGCGCTCCACGTTGCCTTTTTGCACGTAGTCCAGCAGACGACGGCGTTGACCGATGAGCTTCATCAGGCCACGGCGCGTGTGATGATCGCCTTTGTGTACCTTGAGGTGCTCGGTGAGGTGAGAGATCCGGTCGGTCAGTAGCGCGACCTGGACTTCGGGCGAGCCGGTGTCCGTGTCGTGCGTCCGAAAGTCCTTGATAATCTCCTGCTTCTCAGCCATAACGTGTGTGCCTTATTGAGTCGGGGGTCCCGGTGCGAGCCGCCAACGAGACGACCCACATGATCAGCGTCGCTGACCGACTATCTATTCTAGCAGTTGAAAGCCCGCGTCCGAGAAACCATCAAAGATCTCCTGGGTTTTGGTGACGTCGCGGGCGATCTGCCTCGTCAGTTCCTCCGCGTCAGCGAAGACGGATTCACCCCGCAGACGCTCCAAAAAGACCACGTCGATCGACTGCCCGTAGAGGTTGCCTGTGAAACCAACCAGATGAACCTCGACTAAGAGCTCGCCGTTCTCGTAGAACTGTGGGCGGGTTCCGATGGAGATGGCCGCGGGCCACCACCGATCGTCAACCCGGGCCGCGCCGGCGTAGACGCCTTCGCACGGGAGCTCTTGAGACGGGGACACTGTGAGATTGGCCGTGGGAAACCCCAACGACTTTCCCCGCTGGTCGCCGTGCTCTACGTCGGCGCGCAAACTGAAGGGTCGAGCGAGCACCCGAGAGGCCCCTTCGAGATCGCCCCGCTCCAGCGCCTGGCGCACCGAGGTGGAGCTCCAGCGCTCGCCCTCGCCAAAGAGCGGCGCGGCCACCACCTCGAATCCTCTAGCGGGACCGAGTTCGCGCAGCATCGACACGTTGCCCCGCCGGTCGTGGCCGAAGCGAAAGTCCTCGCCCACCACGACACACAGAGCACGCATCTCGCGCACCAGGACCCGGTCAATGAAGTCTTCGGCCGACTCAGCGGCCATCTCCTTGGTAAAGGTCAGCACCCGCACCACATCGATGCCCAGTGCGGCGAGCCCTTCCAGACGTTGCTCCAACGTGGCGAGCAACCGCGGGGCTTTCGTGGGTGCCAACACCACGGCCGGCACAGGATCGAACGTCACCACAGCCGCCCGAGCGTCACGAGTTCTCGCCAGTGAGACCACTAACTCAATGACGGCCTGATGGCCCCGGTGCAGGCCATCGAACACGCCCAGTGCCACGACGCTCGGCTCCGCGGACGTGGCGGTGTCGTCGTCGCGGAGAATCAGCACGTCAGCAACCTACTCGTGGACTTCGGTCTCTTCGTCGGGCATGACCACGGTGGGCTGCCACAAATCGCCGCGTCGGCGTAGGACTCCTACCAGCGCGCCTCGCTCGCTCAGAGCGGCGATCTCGCCGTCTGCCGACGCGGCGAGGTTCACCCGCTGGCCGTGACGAAGTCGCCGCGCCTCGTCGTCGGTGACGACGATGGCCTCTAACTGCTCGACCAAGGCGCGCGGCGCCAACATCGCGCTGTTGCCACCGTTCACCCCACGTTCGAACTCGTCCAGGGTTAGAGCGTTTTCCACCAGATGGGTCCCACTGGCCAGTCGGCGCAGGGCACTGAGGTGCCCGATGGTGCCCAGTTGCGCGGCCAGATCCGCTAGGACCACTCGCACGTACGTTCCTACCGAACAGGTCACCTCAAAGGACCACTCGTGGGGCGACGCGAGCGCCTCTAAGGCGAACGTCTCGATCGTGATGTCGCGAGCCGGTCGGTCCACTTCGACGCCCTCGCGGGCGAGGGCGTGCAGACGCCGACCATTGATTCTGAGCGCGGAGACCATCGGCGGCGTCTGTTGCTGAGGGCCGAGCATCCCTCGCGCCACCTCGTTCACCGCTTCATGGGTAAGTTGCGGTACTTCGCGACGTTCGAGCACCTCGCCGTCGGCGTCCAAAGAATCCGTGGCGATACCGAAGGTGACGACGCCGCTATAGCGCTTGGTCTGGCTTTGCGCGAAACGAAGGAGCCGAGTGGCCGGGCCCACCGCCACGACCAAGAGGCCGGTGGCCATCGGATCGAGGGTGCCGGCGTGTCCCACGCGCTGTTCGTTCACGACTTTGCGCACGCGCGCCACCACGTCGTGACTGGTCACGCCGGTTGGTTTGTCGAGGAGAAGGAGTCCGTTATTCGTCGTCATGACGCTGGCGCCGTAGCAACTCCTCCACCGCCTCGCCGCTGGCGACGGCCGGATCGGCCCGAAAGGAGAGCTTGGGCGTTCGCTTCAAACGGGTCTGGGCGTTCACCATGCTTTGAATCTGTCCGCGCCGTTCCTCGAGCGCCGCTTTGGCGCCGTCGGACAACGAGTCGAAGTAGACCATGGCCTGGCGCATGTCGGGGGTGGTCTCGACGCCGGTCACCGTCAGGAGGCCGAGTCGTTCGTCGAGGTCCGAGATTCGCACCAGCTCATCGGAGATCACCTCGCGCAGAATCTTGTTCACCCGCGCCGAGCGCGGGTACGGGTGATGCGAGCCTGAGGAGCGAGCCACGGTTAGGCCGTGCGCGGAATCTCGCGCTCTTCGAACGTTTCGATGACGTCGCCGGCCTTTAGGTCTTGGTAGTCGGAGAGCCCCACGCCGCACTCGAAGCCCGCGGGCACTTCTCGCGCGTCGTCCTTGAAGCGACGAAGCGAAGTGACCGTGCCCTTCCAGATGATGGTGCCCTCACGAAGGAATCGAACCTTCGATCCACGCGTGATGACCCCGTCGCGCACGAAGCAACCAGCGATCGCCCCGATGCGCGGAATGCGAAAGACTTCGCGAACTTCGGCTTCGCCGGTGACAACCTCTTCGTAGATGGGCGTCAAGAGACCGAGCATGGCGGCTTCGATCTCTTCGATCAACTTGTAGATGATCTCGTAGGTGCGAATCTGCACACCCTCGCTGATAGCGAGCTCGCGGCTGCGCTTGTCGGGACGAACGTTAAAACCGATGATGGTGGCGTTCGAGGCCTTGGCCAGTTGGACGTCGTTTTCGGTAATGCCGCCCACCCCGCGCAGCACGATCACCAGTTTGACGTCATCACGTTCGAGCTTGTGCAGCGATTCGGTGCACGCTTCGAGGGAACCCTGGACGTCCGCTTTCAAGACAATGTTGAGGGTGGCCGTCTCGCCTCGTTGAATCTGCTCGAAGAGATCCTCTAATCGCGCGCCACTGGAGGAGGCGACGGGCTGTTGTCCGACCAGACGCGTTCGTTGCGCTCGCGCTTCAGCCAAGGAGCGAGCGTGCGCCAAGTCGCTGGCCACGCGCATCTCGTCTCCCGCGAAGGGAGGTTCGCTGAAGCCGAGGATCTGCACCGGCGTCGACGGTCCGGCGCTCTTCACTTGCTTGCCCTGGTCGTCGATGAGGGCCTTCACTTTGCCGTAGGCCGGTCCGGCCACGACGGGGTCGCCCACGCGAAGCAGTCCTTCTTGGACCATGACGGTGGCCACCGGTCCACGACCCACTTCGAGGTTGGCTTCTAACACGGTGCCGACGGCGCGTCCGCTGGGTCGCGCCGAGAGTTCGGCGATCTCGGCGACGAGCAGTACCTGTTCGAGCAGGTCGTCGATGCCCGTTCCCTGCAGGGCGGAGATCTCTACCACGATGGTGTCGCCGCCCCATTTTTCCGGGACCAGTCCCTGCTCGGAGAGCTGTTGGAGCACCCGATCGGGGTTGGCGTCGGGACGGTCCATCTTGTTGATCGCCACGATGATCGGTACGGCGGCCAATTTGGCGTGGTTGATGGCTTCGACCGTTTGGGGCATAACCCCGTCGTCGGCGGCGACCACCAAAATGATGACGTCGGTGACCTTGGCGCCGCGCGCGCGCATAGCGGTGAAGGCTTCGTGGCCCGGGGTGTCGAGAAAGGTGATGGTCTTGGCGTGCCAGGCGACCTGGTAGGCGCCAATGTGTTGGGTGATGCCGCCGGCTTCGCCGGCGACGACGTTGGCTTTTCGAATCTTGTCGAGCAACAAGGTCTTGCCGTGGTCCACGTGACCCATGACCGTGACGATGGGCGGTCGGGGCGCGACCGGTACCACTTCGTCCTCGTCGTCCTCGTCGAAGAACTTGGCCAATAGCTCGGCCTCTTTTTGTTCACCCGGATCAACCAGGTGAACCTCGGCCCCCACTTCGGCGGCGTAGAGCTCAATCATGTCGTCGCTCAGGTTCTGCACCGCGCTCACGATCTCGCCCTGCAGGAAGAGGAAACGGATGATGTCGGCGGCGCTGCGATTGAGCTTGGGACCAACGTCCTTCGCGGTCGAACCGCGCTCAATGATGATCTCGCCCTCCGGAACGGGAGCGCTACTCGGCTGCCAGGTGGTCATCTGCGTGGGCTCGAGCTCTTCAACGTTGCGACGACGTCGGCGCGTGACCTTGCGTTGAGAACCGCGCGGACCGCCCCCACCACGGGCCGGTCCTCCGCTTCGACTGGCGCCCGCCGCGGGGGCGCCACTGGTCGGGGCGCCGGGACGGGCCGAGGAGAATCCTCCGCCCGGACGCGAGGGGCCGCCGGTTCGTGGAGCGCCGGTGCTCGGACGAGCACTCATGGGACGTGGACCACTGGAGGGACCACTGCGACTGGCCCCGGCAGGCATCGGACGGCGCGCGCCCGGAGGCGGCGGAATCGGTCGGCCGGTGGAGCTGAGGGGCCGTCCGGGAGGCGGCGGAATCGGTCGGCCGGTGGAACTGAGAGGCGGACGGTTCGAGCCGTCGCCTTCGCCGGGACCACTGCGTTGCGTGGGGCGAATCGTGGTGGGACCATCGGGAGACACACTGCGCGTCGGGGCGGGCTTGACCGGCATGGCGCGCGATCGAACAACTTTGGGGGCTTCTGGCACCGATGCCACGGGGGCCGCGGGGGCCGGAGAGTGGGCGGCTACTTCGACCTCGGGCGCGCTAGGCGCGCTGGGCGCGCTGACTCGCGTCACGCGCGGCGCCTCAGTGGGCCTGGCGGGTGCAGCGATCTCGGGGGCCTCGCTGGTGGCGGACTTCGTGGCTTTGGTCGCCTTGGCGGCTTTCGCCGCGGGCTCGGCCGGTACCTCGCGACGCAGTCCGTCCGCGTCGGCCCGGCGGCGGATGCGGTCGGCCTGGGCATCCTCGATGGAGGCCGACGGACTTGAGGCGCCGATACCTAAGGTCTGGGCGAGTGCGAGCAACTCTTTGCTCGTCAGACCGAGCTCTTTAGAGAGCTCGTGCACTCGAATTTTCTTTGGCGCCAAAACGTTCCCTTACATCGCGTGCCCGCGCGTTCGCCGGACACAGTTTCCTATTCTTTCACAACTACGGCCTTTTACTGGTCGAGAGACCCTTCAAGGCCACCACGTCACTCTGGTGCGCCGCGCTACGCAACGCCCGAGCCACGTGGGCCACTCGTACTTCTTCTTCACAGCCACCCACCGCGCACCACCACACACCGCGGCCCACTCCGCGTCCCAGGTACCACGTCCCCTGGGCGTCGCGGCCCGCCCGGAGCATCTCGGTGTCGTCGCGTACCGTGCGGCACACGACGCAGGTGCGCCGCGGCGTTATGCCTCGTCCTCCACAACCACCTCGACGTCGCTGGCGTCCTCGCCCATCGCCTCGCCCGACTCTTCGACGACGTCGACCTCGACGACTTCCATCACGTGGCCCTCGGCGTCTTGCGCCACGTCCACGACCACCGCGGCCTCGCCGCTGTTATCGAGCACCACGCTGGCCGTCTCGTCCACCACGACGTCACCGTCGGTCCAGACCTCTTCGACCACCTCGTCGTTGCCTTCGTTCTCGGAACGAATGTCGATGCGCCAGCCGGTGAGCCGGGCGGCCAATCGGGCGTTCTGGCCCTCTTTGCCTATGGCCAGGGAGAGCTGCTGGTCGTGCACGATGACCGTAGCGATACCTTCAACCTCGTCGAGGCGTACTTCTCGCACGCGTGCGGGCTGCAGGGCGGACTGGATGAACTCCACCGGGTCGTCACTGTAGGGCACGACGTCAATACGCTCGGAGCGAAGCTCGTTAGTGATGTTGCGCACGCGCGAGCCCCGCGCGCCCACGCAGGCGCCGACCGGGTCAATCATCTGGTCGTTCGAGGCCACGGCGATCTTGGAGCGGTGACCGGGTTCTCGAGCCAGGGCCTTGATCTCCACGATGCCGTTGGCGATCTCGGGCACTTCTATCTCGAAGAGCTTGGCCACCAGGGCCGGGTGCGTTCGTGAGACCACGATCTGGGGGCCTTTGTTAGTCTTTCGCACTTCGACGATGTAGACCTTGATGCGCGCCCCGTGCTCGTAGCGTTCAAAGGCGATCTGTTCGGCCTGGGGTAGTAACGCCTCCACTCGGCCGAGGTCGAGCAAGGTGTAGCGGTTGTCGTTCTGTTGCACGGTGCCCGAGACGATGTCGCCCTCGCGGTTGGCGAACTCTTCGTACATCTGACGGCGCTGGATGTCGCGAATGAGTTGCATCAAGACCTGCTTGGCGGTCTGGGCGGCGATGCGGCCAAAGTCCTCGGGGGTGGCGTCCCACTCGCGCGTGACGTTGCCTTCGAGGTCGAGTTCTAGTCCCCACACCTTGATCTCGCCGGTCTCGGGATTGATTTCGACTTCCGCGTCTTCGGCCGAGTCGGGACGGCGCTTGTAGGCAGCGAGCAACGCGTTGGCCAAGGCGATTAAGAGTTCGCCCTCATCAATATTCTGGTCGCGGGCGATCTGACCGAGTGCCTCAAGAAATTCGAAGTTAGCCATGCCTAGCCTTTCTTGCTGGTCGAGGAGGTCTTCGCGTTTTTACTCGAGGCCGGCTTGGTGGCGCCCCACTCGAAGACGGTGCGCGCGCGTTCGATGGCGCTCAGATTGATCGCCACCACGCCCAGTTGGTGATCGTCCAGCGTCACGCTCGTCGCGCTGGCCTCCACGACGGTGCCTTCGAGACGTCGTGTTGGTTCGTTACCTCGAAGCTCACGCAACGTCACCACTTCGCCCACGGCGCTTTTGAAGTGTTCGGGCGTGCGCAGTCGCCGCTCGAGGCCCGGGCTCGAGACGTCCAGGGTGAAACGTCCGGCGATGGGATCGTGGGCGTCCAGCCACTCCGATATCACGCGGTTGGCTCTGGTGAGCGACTCGAGATCGACCCCACCAGCTCGACTCACCACCACGTTGAGAGATCCTGCAGAAAACTCCACGTCGTAGAGCTCCAGACCCAGGGGCGCGAGCAGCGGACGTATCGTGGTGTCCCATTCCATGCCCGTCTCCTCTCGCGCTCGCTGAGGACGTTCAGACATTAAAAAGCGCGGGCCCGAGGCCCGCGCTTAAACGAGTCCAAACGTCCTGAGCGGACTGTGGGAATCAATTGTAGCAGTCAGGGCCTGTATTCACAACGGGAGGACGTTGGAGAAAACGTAGAGAGGATGAGAAAAACGTCTGGAAGAGTCCCTAGTAGGACTTGGCCACCAAACAGACCAGACCCTGCTCGTCTTCGTTGACCGGTAGGGAGCCGTCTTGACGTTGGAGGCAACGAACGCTGACGGCCTGGGCGTTCAAGGTCTTCTCCCCTTCACCCGACACGACGTCCCACGCCAAACGCGCGAAACCGTCGTTGGCCGCTTCTAAGGCCTCCTCGACCGTCGTCACGTCGTAGGTGTGGGCGTCGCGGTGCGCCACAGCCCGGGCTAAGAGGTCGCTCTGGGCACGCTCCAGTAGAGCCGGAATCTCGCCAGCCACCCCGTCGAGGCTATGCGTCGTCTTCTCTCCGTTATCACGCCGCACGACGGTGACTAGACCCTGGGCTAGGTCGCGCGGGCCGACCTCGATACGTAGTGGCACGCCTTTGATCTCCCAGTCCGTGACTCGACGACCGAAGCTGCCCCGAGCGCGATCCACTTCAACGCGCACGTGGGCCTCACCTAGGCTCGCCGCCACTCTCTGGCAGGCCTCGTTGACGTCCGCGTCGTCACGCACCGCGATCACCGCGACTTGCACGGGCGCTAGGCGGGGCGGGACGAGCAGACCGTGGTCGTCGCCGTGGGCCATGATGAGACCTCCCACCAGTCGTGTCGAGGCCCCCCACGAGGTGGTGTAACAGAGCTCGGCCACTCCGGCCTCACTCTGAAAGTAGATGTCGAAGGCGCGGGCGAAGTTTTGCCCGAGCTCGTGGGTGGTGCACATCTGCAAGGCCTTGCCGTCGCGCATTACCGCCTCGCCGGTCATGGAGTTGATCGCTCCGGGAAAGCGCTCACTCGCGGGTTTGATACCGAGGTACGAGGGGCAGGCCAAGACGTTGACCAGAAAGTCGTGGTAGACCTCGTAGTGAATACGCCGCGCGTAGGCCGAGGCGTCCTGGTAGCTCTCGTGGGCGGTGTGTCCCTCCTGCCAGAGGAACTCCGAACTGCGCAGGAACAGCCGAGGGCGAAGTTCCCAGCGCACCACGTTGGCCCACTGATTGAGGAGTAACGGCAGATCGCGGTAGCTCTGCACCCACTTAGCCATGAACTCCCCCACCACCGTCTCGGAGGTCGGGCGCACCACCACGGGTTCGGCTAACTCCTCGCCGCCGGCGAAGGTCACCACCGCCAGCTCCGGGCTGAAGCCCTCGACGTGCTCGGCCTCTCGGGAGAAGTAGCTCTGGGGAATAAAGAGGGGAAAGTAGGCGTTCTTCGCCCCGGTGGCTTTGATGCGCGCATCCATCTCGGCCTGCATGCGTTCCCACAGGGCGTAGCCGTAGGGACGAATCACCATCGTGCCGCGCACGGGGCCGTTGTCGGCCATCTCGGCCTTAGCTACGACGTCTTGATACCAACGGGGAAAGTCCTCTGATTGAGGGGTCAGAACACTCTGCGCGGCCACGTCGCTCCTTCGTAGCGACCCACTCTAGCGAGGGCCCTACTCTTCGGCGTGACGACGAATCTTCTCGATGCGCACGTGAGCGTTGTTGGCGTCAGCACCGCGCGCGTCGAGCAACTCGGCTCGATCGGCTTCGGCTTCGGCTTCGGCGGAGAGGTCACGCGCCAGCAAGCGCGCTTCGATGCCTTCGGCGATGATCTTCTTCGCCTCGTCGACGAGGGCCTCGACCATCTCGTCTTCTTTCACCACGCGCACGATCTGTCCTTGAATGAAGAGGTGACCGCGGTGCTTGCCCGCGGCGATGCCTAAGTCCGCGTGACGAGCTTCGCCGGGTCCATTCACCACGCAGCCCATGACGGCCACCTGCAAGGGAACGTCCAAGGCCCGTAGAGCCTCTTGGGCTTCGTTGGCCACTTTGATGACGTCCACTTCGGCCCGTCCACAACTGGGACAGGCGATGAGGTCCAGACCCTTTCGCTCGCGTAGGCCTAGCGCCTCGAGAAGCTGACGCCCGGCGCGCGCCTCTTCGACGGGATCGGCCGTGAGCGAGTAGCGCAGGGTGTCGCCGATGCCCTCGGCCAGCAACGTGGCGATGCCGGCCGTCCCCTTCAAGAGACCTCCGGGCAACGGGCCGGCTTCGGTGACCCCTAAGTGCAGGGGGTGATCAAAGGTCTCCGAGGCCAGACGGTAGGCCGCGATCATGGTGGCGACCGAGGAGGCCTTCACGGAGATCTTGACGTCAGAGAAATCGACTTCTTCGAAGTACGCCAGTTCCAGACGCGCCGACTCGACCAGGGCCTCGGGCGTGGCGCCGCCAAAGCGTTTGTAGATGTCGGGGTGCAAGGAGCCCGCGTTGACTCCAATGCGAATGGGCACGCCACGGTCGCGCGCCTCACTGGCCACCAGTTTGATCTCTTCGGGCTTGCGCAGGTTGCCCGGATTAAGACGAAGCCCCTGCACGCCGGCCTCTAAGGCGGCGAGCGCCATCTCCACGTGAAAGTGAATATCGGCCACGATGGGTACCGGCGAGCGCGGGACGATCTGGGCCAGCCCTTCGGCCGCCGCCTGTTCGTTACAAGTACAGCGCACGATGTCGGCGCCGTTGGCCGCGAGGGCGTAGATCTGTTGCAGCGTTCCTTCCACGTCGGCCGTCTTGGTGGTCGTCATGGACTGCACCGACACCGGCGCGTCCCCTCCGACTTTCACCGAGCCCACGGAGATCTGTCGCGTTCTACGGCGAGGGAATAAGGAACTAGCGCTCACGTCCACCCGTCCATTCTGCCGTGCCGCAGACCCTCCCGTGGCGCTACGAGTCTGAGAGGCGCCGAACTGGGCGGTGTCGTCCTAACCGAAGGGATTGGCGATGGGATGAGCGACGTCGAGATAGAGGGTGCAGGCGAACAACACCAGCAGAACGCCCATGAAGGCGTAGACCACCGGGGCCAACTTATTGACGTCAGCGTGGTAGCGAACCTGTCCGCGACGCGTGCGCAGGCGCTCGTAGGTGGCGATAGCCACGTACCCCCCGTCTAAGGGCAACATCGGCAACATGTTGAGCACGCCCACAAAAATATTCACCGCCACCAAAATGGCGATAAGTTGACCGGCCCCGGCGTTGGCGGCCTCGACGGCGATGCGTCCGACTCCCACGATCGACACGGGTCTCGTGTCCTCATTTTTCACGTTCGTCGCGGCCTTGGCGGAGCCGACTTGATGAAAGAGGCTGGCGAACTGACCGGGCGAAAAGACGTGAACGAGGGCGTGGACCGCCTGACTGAGCGTGGTGCCGATCTGGTCGAAAGCATGCGGCACGGCCGCCAGGGCCGACTCGTGCACGCTCAAGCCCCCGACCTGAATCCCGATATAGCCCCCCGCCGATAGAGAGCGGCCGTTCTCCTTGATGGTCGTGCCGCTCACCGGGGTGGCGTGCACGGTGAGGTCATGTCCCGCGCGATCGACGAGCAAGGTAAGTCGTTTGCCCGCGGAGCGATGCACCAGGTTGGCCAGTTGGGTTTCGTTGGTGATGGCCACCCCGTCGACCTTTACGACTTGGTCGCCCACCTTGAGTCCCGCTACTTGAGCGGCGTTCTCTTTGTGTCCCTGCCAGGCGTCGAAGGCCAAAACGCCGACCCGGCTCGAGGAGGCCACCCCAATGAAGGCCAGTGACGCCCAGGCCAGGGCCAGGGCCATGATCAAGTGCATGATCGATCCGGCCGAGGCGAAGAGGACCTTCTTCGGATAGGAGGCCTCGCGGTAGGTGCGCGGCTCGATGGCCGGGTCGACCGGCGTGCCCCAGGTCATACCCGGCACCTTCACGTAGCCCCCGAGCAGCAGCGCTCGAACCCCGTAGCGCGTTTCACCCCGCGTGGTCGACCAGATGATCGGCCCAAAGCCCACGAAGAAGTCCGTCACCAGAAGTCCCGCGCGCTTGGCCGTAATGAAGTGGCCGAACTCGTGTCCCATCACCATCAAGATGATGAGAAAGATCACCAGCGGCAGGGCCCAGCCCACCAGAACGCTCAACAGGGCCACCAAAGCGGCCACCCCGACGAGCAGCGCCACCGGGGACTGACGCAGTGACGCAGGTGCTTCTTCGGTCACCTAGCGAGGCTATCGTGCGCCCACTGTCGAGCGAGCGCATCGTTTTCATACAGCGCCGACAGCGAATCCAACGGATCGGCGACGTAGTGATCCATGGCCGAGGCCACGACCGGGATGACGTCGAACCAGTTGATCCGATCGGCGAGAAACGCTTCGACCGCTACTTCGTTGGCCGCGCTCAACCACGCGGGCGCCGCACCACCCCGTCGAGCGGCCTCGTAGGCGAGGGGGACCGCCGGGAAGGCCACCAGGTCCGCCGGCTCGAAGGTGAGCTCGAGCGCTCGAGTGAAATCGAGTTCGCCAAAGTGATGGGCCAGTCGTTCGGGTAGTCCGAGACAGTACGCGATGGGCAGACGCATGTCGGGCCGCGAGAGTTGGGCCAGCACCGAGCCGTCGACGTACTCGACCATGGAGTGCACGATGGATTGGGGATGCACCACCACGTCGACTCGGTCCACCTCAATGCCAAAGAGCGCGGACGCCTCGAGCACTTCGAGCCCCTTGTTCATCAAGGTGGAGGAGTCGACGGTGATCTTCTGGCCCATCGACCACGTGGGGTGGCGCAAGGCGTCCTCTTTGCTCGCGCCCTTTAACTGCTCGTCGTTCCAACCGCGAAATGGCCCCCCCGAAGCGGTGAGCAAGAGTCGCTTCACGTCGGGGTAGCCCGGGTGAGCCGGCGCACTCGCCAAGCACTGGTGAATGGCGCAGTGCTCTGAGTCAATGGGGAGAAGTTCGGCGCCTTTGGCGTCGCGCACCCGCGCCACTAGGGGCGCGGCCGCGATGAGTGACTCCTTGTTGGCGAGGGCTAACCGCTTGCCCGCCGCGAGCGCGGCCAGCGTGACCGGCAGACCGGCGAAACCCAAGACCGCGTTGACGACCACGTCGGCGCTCGAGGAGAGCTCCGTCAGTCCCTCGTCGCCCACGAGGACCTCGACCCCGCCGTCGAGTAGATCCACGAGCTCGTCGCGATGTCGCTCACTCTTCACCGCCACGTTCTTCACGTCAAACTCGCGCACGATGGCCGCCAGTTCGCTCAGCTGATCGCCGCCCGCGACCGACACCAGTTCGAAGCGCTCGCGCTCTACGCGCAGCACGTCGAGGGTCTGCACCCCGATGTTCCCGGTGGCGCCCAGTAGTGACACGCTGCGACGCGCCTGGCTCATCGCTAGCTCACTTTGAGTAAATGGAGGAGGTAGTACATCGTCGGGAGCGCGAACAACAGACCGTCGATGCGATCGAGCAGTCCCCCGTGTCCCGGCAGCAGACGGCCGAGGTCCTTGACGCCGAGGCTCCGCTTCACCATCGACTCAAAGAGATCGCCGAGCGGTACCACGACCGAGAGCGCGACCGCGGCTTCTAGACCGTGGGTCCTCGTCCAGGGACTCATCAGCGGCAACAGCACCACGCCCGCGAGGAGCGTCAACACCGTACCCCCGATGGCGCCTTGAACGGTCTTGTTCGGTGACAGAGCGGCGTTCAGTGGACGCGTACCGAACCAGCGACCCGAGAACAGGGCGCCGACGTCATTACAGATGGTCAGGGCCACCGCCGCGAACAAATAGGCCATTCCGTGACGGTCGAGATAGGTGTGAGGTGAGAGAAGAGCGATGGCGTAGCTACCCAGCACCCCGACCCAGACGTAGACGAAGACCGTCGCGCCGATGCCGTCCAGCACGTCGATCGTTCGTTGGGCGCTCATGTACCAGATGAAGCCAAAAATGATGAGCAGCACCGACACCGCGCCGACCACGACCAGTCCCTTGTTGTAGACCGCCACGCCGAGCGTAACGACGGCCACGATGCCCAAGATGGTGGCGGGGTGAGCACCCACCTGGCGAAAACCGGCGAAGGCTTCGGCGCTGGCAAAGCCCAGAGCCACCAGTATCAGAACGGTCAAAGGAAGAGGACCGGCAAGGAAGAAGGCGAAGACGACGATGGCCAGAAGCACCCCCGTTCCGGTCGCCAGGGACACGCTGTTCGACGAGGTCTGACGCACGGCGCGACCGGCCAGAGGGTTCGACGAGGCGCGATGACGAGTTCTCGGCACCACCGTCGGTTCGGGGCGCGGGGCTTCGGCCTCAATCTCTTCGACCGGTTCGCTCTCGTCGAGGAAGAACTCCCACGGACGGGCGTCGTCGACCTTGTCGTCACCGGCCAGGATCGAGGCGTCGAACTGATCTTCGTGCGCCACCCAGTCGGCTTCGCCCTCGCGCCAGGCGGGCGCGGGAATGGCGGACCAGGGATCATCGTTCAGCGCCGCTTCGCGAGCGACCACGATGGGCACTTGACCGGTCGGAGCGTCGGTCCAGTGCGGCAGAAGGGTGTCGGGGTCGATCTGGGGCGTGTCCTCGACGAGGTCGGTGGCCATCTCGGCCCCGGTGATAGTGACGCGCGAGTCGTTGGTACTGGCCACCGGGTACTGGCCGGTGGGCTCGTCGTCGAAGGGACCGTCGTCAGACTTCAAGAAGTTCTCGTTCCTTATGGGCCAGCATCGCGTCCACCACGGCCACCTCGTCTTGGGTCATCTTGTCCAGAATCTTCTCGAGTCGCTCGATCTCATCGCTGGAGAGGCTCTGCTCTTTTTCGAGAGACTCCAGCTCCTGACGGGCGTGACGTCGAACTCCGCGCAGCGCGACGCGCCCCTCTTCGGCTTTGGTCTTCACCATCTTCACGAAGGTCTTACGCCGCTCTTCGGTGAGAGCGGGAAAGGCCAGACGTATCACGTTGCCGTCATTCGACGGCGTCAGACCGAGATCGGCGTTGCCGATGGCCTTTTCAATCGCCGCCATGGACCCTTTGTCGAAGGGCGAGACCACCAAGAGCCGGGGCTCGGGCACGGAAAAGTTGGCCAACTGCTTCAGCGGAGTTTCGGTGCCGTAGTAGTCAATGAGGAGGCCTTCGATGAGGGTGGAGGTGGCCCGCCCGGTTCGAATGGATCCGAACTCGTTCTTGACGTGTTCAATGGCTTTCACCATTCGTTCACGCGTGTCTTCCATGACGAGGTCCACGAGTTCGCTATCCATTACTTCACCAGCGTACCGACGGGGAACCCGTCGAGGGCGCGCCCTAAGTTTCCCTCGGCCATCAGGTCAAAGACGCGAAGGGGCAAGTTGTTGTCCTTACAGAAGGTGATGGCCGTCATGTCCATCACGCGCAGGTCACGCGCGATCACTTCGTCGAAGGAGATCTCGTCGAACTTAACGGCGTGGGGATTCACTCGCGGATCCTCGTCGTAGACGCCGTCGACGCCGCCGTGCGTGCCCTTGAGGACAATCTCGGCTTCAATCTCGGCGGCGCGCTGGGCGGCCGGGGTGTCCGTCGTGAAGTACGGGTTGCCCATGCCGGCGGCGAAGATCACCACCAGCCCGCGCTCTAAGTGACGCACGGCTCGGCGTCGGATGTAGGGCTCGGCCACTTGGTCCATGCTGATGGCCGACATCACTCGGGTGGCGCGACCGTGGCTTTCGATGGCGTCTTGGAGGGCGAGTGAGTTGATCACCGTGCCGAGCATGCCCATGACGTCGGAGTTGGCCCGGTTCATGCCGGCCATGGCGCCCGTCGCCCCGCGCCAGATGTTCCCGCCACCGACCACGACGGCCAACTCCAGTGCGCTGCGGCCCATGGCGGCCGCGATCTCGCGGGCCAAGAAGTCAACCGTCGAGGCGTCGATGGTTTCGTCACTCGCGGCCGAGGCCAGGGCCTCGCCCGACAGTTTCAACACCACTCGACGCACGACGATGTCCTATCCCCCGATAACGACTTGAGCGTAGGCGCTAATGGTCGCGCCCTTCAAGAACTGTTGCACCGTTTCTTTTTCGTCTTTGACGTAGGGCTGTTCGAGCAGGACGCGCTCTTTGTACCAACCGTTCAGTCGTCCTTCAATGATCTTGGGCATGGCCGCTTCGGGCTTGCCTTCGTTGCGCGTGATCTCTTCAATGGTCTTGCGCTCCGCGTCGACGTCGCTCTGGGGCACGTCCTCACGCGACAGATAGAGCGGCTTGGCGAAAGCGATGTGTACGGCTATCTCGTGAGCCGTCTCTTCGTTCGCGCCCTTTAACACCACGGCCACCGCGTTCACGCCACGACCGGACTGGTGATGGACGTAGGTGTCGACGACTTCGCCGGGTCCGGCCTCGAGGCGGTAGACCCGTCCAATCGAGATGTTCTCCTTCAAGGTGGTGAGCATCGTCTCGATGTTGGCCTTGAAGTGGGCGAGCGACTCTTGGCCTTCGGCGGCCACGTGAGCGGCGATCTCGTCGGCCAAGGTCACGAACTCCTCGGACTTCGCCACGAAGTCGGTCTCGCTGCGAAGCTCGACAATGGCGGCCACGTTACCGTCACGCACGACGGCCACGGCCCCTTCGCTCGCTTCACGGTCGGCGCGCTTGGCGGCCGAAGCGAGTCCCTGCACGCGCAGCCACTGCACGGAGGCTTCCATGTCGCCGTTATTCGCCTCTAAGGCTCGCTTCGCGTCCATCATGCCCACGCCCGTGGCCTGTCGCAGTGCTTGTACGTCTTTTGCGGTGGTGGTCACCTTGGTCTCCTCTATGAATCTTAGAAAAGCTACGCGTTGGCCGCTGACGCGCTCACGGTGACAGCGGGGCGATTCTGGCGAATATAACGACCTTCGGTCACGGCGTCGGCCACCAAACGACAGAGCAGCGATCCGGCGCGGATCGCGTCGTCGTTGCCGGGAATGACGTAGTCAATGACGTCGGGGTCACAGTTGGTGTCGACGACGGCCACCACCGGCAGACCGAGCTTGCGCGCTTCGGTCACGGCGATGTGCTCTTTCTTCGTATCGATGACGAAGACGGCGTCGGGCACGCGCTCTAAGTTGGCGATACCGCTCAAGTTGCGATCCAGTTTCTCGAGCTCGCGCGAGTGGCGAAGCGCCTCGCGCTTGGGCATGGCGGCGAAGTCGCCGGCGCGCTCCATGGCGCGAAGTTCAATCAGTCGCTTCACGCGTCCCGCCACGGTGGAGAAGTTGGTGAGCATGCCACCGAGCCAGCGCTGGTTCACGAAAGGCATACCGCAGGCCTGCGCGTAGTCCGCGATAGGACCCTGGGTCTGCTTCTTGGTGCCTACGAAGAGAATGACGCCGCCCTCGGCGACCAGGTCGCGCACGTAGGCGTAACTCGTCTCGATCCCCGCCAGGGTCTTGCGAAGGTCGATGAGATAGATGCCGTTGCGCTCGCCAAGAATGAAGCGACGCATCTTGGGATTCCAGCGTCGGGTCTGGTGCCCGAAGTGCACGCCCGAGTCCAACAGTTCCTGCAAAGTGACGAGAGCCACGTTCTAGTTTCCTTTCGTATGGTTGCTTCAACCCCGAGGAGCACCGCGAACGGCGACCGTACGAAACCTCGGGGACAACTCACTGCTCGCCCACTCTGGGAGAGCCTGACCATCATAATAGAAAGACCTCGCTAGCCCCGCGGGTGGGTCTGACGATGAACCTTCTGGAGACGCGACTTCGAGACGTGGGTGTAGATCTGGGTGGTGGTCAAACTCTCGTGACCGAGAAGTTCCTGCACCACGCGCAGGTCGGCCCCGCCTTCGACGAGGTGGGTGGCGTAGGTGTGACGAAGGGCGTGGGGATGAACGTGGCCGTGCGCAATGCGATGGTCGAGAATTCGGCGCACGTCACGCGGCCCCAGTCGATGAGCGCGGTGGTTCAAAAAGAGCGCTTCTCGGGGCGACTCGGGGCGAATCACGTCATCGCGCGCGTCCTCTATCCACAGGCGCAGCGCCTCAAGACCTCGGCGGTGTAAAGGCACCACACGCTCCTTTCTCCCCTTGCCGAGCACGCGCAGAAGTCCCTGGGTGAAGTCGACGCTCGAAAGGTCGAGGCCGCAGAGTTCCGAGACGCGCAGCCCCGCGCCGTAGAGGACTTCGCAGACCGCGCGATCGAGGACGGCCCACTCATCCTCACCCCAGTCCTCGTCTAAAAGGTTGTCGAGTTGCTCGCGAACCACGATCTTGGGCAGGTGTTGAGTCGCGCGCGGGGCCAACAGGCGCGCGGCGGGGTTGGCGTCGATGTGGCCGCGTTCTACCAACCACGAGAAATAACTACGAAGCGACGCTCGTCGACGGAGTATCGAGGAACGCTCGTCGCCCCGGCGAGTCATAAAAACCAGGTACTCGCGAAGGTCCTTCTGAGTGATCGACGACGGCGTCTCGGTGCCTCGTTCGCTGGCCCACTCGACAAAGGCTTCGGCGTCGCTGCGATACGCCCGCTGGGTGGCGACGGCCCGGTCCGCCGCGCGCAGGGTGTCGCCGTATCCCTGTAACCGCCACGGGGCCGGGGCCCGCTCGTCATTTCGCGCCGACACGCCTCTCACGCTAGTGAAAATGCGGCCCGCTTTCGCCCCTTACTAGTCTTGTCCAAGATTCCAAAGGAGTTGGGTTGCCCCGTATCTTGATCGTCGAAGACGACGACCACATTCGCACCGCGCTTCGACTCATGTTCGAAGGCGAGGGCTTCGACGTCGACGACGCACCCACCGGCGAGGTGGGAGTGGCCCTCTTTTCGCGCATGAGCTGCGACGTGGCGATCGTGGACATCATGCTGCCCGGCATGAGCGGATTTGAAACGTGCCAGGCCCTGCGTGGCGCCAGTGACCTACCGATCGTCATCGTCTCGGCGCGCGACGACACGGCCGACGTGGTGCTCGGGTTGGAGTCGGGTGCCGATGACTACGTCACCAAGCCCTTCGTGCCCGAAGAGCTGCTGGCTCGGGTGCGAGCACACTTGCGACGACGCCCGGACAAGAGCACCAACGCCTTCCAACTGGGCGAACTGCGCGTCATTCCCGACGAGGGCGTGGTGCGACACCACGACGGAACCGAGCTGCACCTCACCTCGACGGAGTTTCGTCTGCTGACCGAGCTGGCCTCGGCTAACGCGCGCGTGCTCTCGCGCGAAGACCTCTTAGAGCACGTCTGGGGATATGACTACTTCGGCGATAGCCGCTTGGTGGACGTGCACATTCGACGACTCCGAATGAAGATCGAACCAGACCCCGCTAGTCCCACCTACCTCGTGACGGTGCGAGGAACGGGCTACAAGCTGGTTCTCTAATGCGACAACGAAGTCTTCGACTTCGTCTGCTCATTACTTTCGGACTGGGGGCGCTCCTACTCAGCGGGCTTTTCGCCGTTCTCACCTACGAAGGCGTCCAGCGCGTCCTGGTGAACGACTTGCAACAGACCGACTTGAAAGAGAGTTACACCAACGCCGCTCTGGTGCGTAGCACTCTCTACACCTCGCCGCCGGAGCTGGCGAGGCTACTGAACTCCATTGAACGAGCCACCAGCTCGAGCGTGCTCGTCAAGACCGATGGGGAGTGGCTCTCACGAAGTCAGGGCGCCAAAACCATCGACGTGCACCATCGCATGACCAAGACGGTCTCCCAGGGCAACGCGGCCGCGCAGATACTCGTCGTCGGCGGACGGGTCATCTACGTCGTCGGGATACCCATTCCCGCGGTCGAGACGCAGTTCTTTGAGGTCTTTAGCGTTGCGTCCCTTGAGCACACGCTGCGGCTGCTCATGCTGGTTCTGGGCGCGGGCGCCCTGGTCACCACGTTGATCGGGATCGCCGGGGGCCTCTGGGTAACGCGGCGCACGGTGAGGCCACTGGAGAAGGTCGCCCTCGCCGCGGCGGCCATCGCGGAGGGCAACCTCACTACGCGACTGCAAGTCACGCGCGCCGACCGTGAAGTGCAACAGCTCACCGACTCCTTCAACGAAATGGTGAGCCAGCTGGTCGACCGACTCGAGCGCGACGCCCGCTTCGCCAGTGACGTGAGCCACGAGCTGCGCTCCCCTCTCACCACGCTGGCCACCACCGCGTCGGTGCTTCAAGCCCACCGCGACGAACTATCGGGGTCAGCCCAGGAGAGCCTCGATCTGTTAACAGCGGACCTGGCCATCTTTCAGTCCTTGGTCGAGGACCTTCTCGAAATGGCGCGCAGCGACGCGGGCGCCGTGCCCCTGTCCATTGAGACGATCGCCGCCGTAGAGCTGGTTCGTCAATCGGTACGCTCGGCCGCGCGCCGACACGGACTGGCCGAGCCGCCCGTCGAGGTGGCCGCCGCCACCACCGACCCCTTGATCTCGGTGGACCGGCGCCGCTTCGAACGCGTGATCACCAATCTGATCGACAACGCCCACCACTACGCCGGCGACGCCACCGCGGTGCGCCTGGACTACGAGGCCGGACAGTTCGCGATCAACGTCGACGACGCGGGGCCCGGTGTGCCGCTGGACGAGCGTGACGCCATCTTCGAGCGTTTCTTTCGCGGACGGGCCGCTCACGACCGCAGCACGGCCCGGGGCACCGGCCTCGGCCTCGCTCTGGTGCGCGACCACGTCCGAGCTTTCGGCGGATCCATCCGGGTGCTCGAGAGTCCCGACGGCGGCGCGCGATTTCAGATTCTGCTCCCTCTAGTCGAGGAAGGCTCGCCGTGAGACGGCTGCAGATTCTCCTTCTGGTCGCGCTCGGCGCGCTGGTCCTCTCTAGCTGCACCCTGGTCTCTCCCAACGCCACGCCGGTTCACATCGCGAAATCGAGAGTCGGGCTGGAACTTCTCAGTCCCACCATTCCCGGTACCAACGGCGCGCGCGTGCGCTTCAATACCCAACCGGTCTACATCGTTGACGCCACCGGACTACTGGCCCCCTCCAGTCGCATCGTGCCCACGCCGGCCGCGCTCTCCACGGTGATTCAACAGCTACTCCTCGGTCCCTTGGCCATTGAACGCTTGGTCGGTGAATCGTCGGCCCTGCCAGAGAACCTGGTTCTCGTCTCCGCTTTTGTTCGCCGTCAAGTCGGGTATCTCGACTTCGCTACCTCTCTTCGATCGCTTCCGCGAGCTGAGGAGATGCTTGCCATCGGTCAACTCGTTCTCACGGCCTACGACGTCGGCGCCACCAAGGGCGTCGTGGTCAAAGTCGCGGGCGTGGTTCAGGCGCTGCCCACGCCGAGTGGGAAGCCCCAAACGCTGGTAACTCAGCAAGACTTTCAGAGTCTGTTGCACAGTTAAGTGGCACTTCGCACTTGAGCGCGTGGAGATCGCCTGTCCCACGGAATCGTGGACCGAGCAGGATCCTCGAATTTCCTTCGCACTAGACCTGGCAAGCAAAGAAACTCGTTCGTGAGTCGGCGCGGGCGTCGACGTCCGAACGGTGGCGAGAAGACTGCAGCACTCTGACCCGTCGATGACCCTGCGGGTCTATGCGCACGTCATTGAGGAGCGGGACCGGGCTGCCTCTGACAACCTTGGCCGCGCCCTCGGCTCGGCGGCGTCGAGGGAGCTGGTGCCCGGAGGATCGGGCGTATCTTTGTCCTGGTGGGCGCTAGTTCACGTTCAACATGTATAAACGCCATCTTCGACAAAGAATAGGCGCACAGTTATCCTCTAATACACGCTGAGCGTGAACTGGAGACATCTATAGCAAATCAACGGGCGTTGAAGCTCCTTGACCGGTTCGCCAGTGAAGGTCGGACCGCCTTCTCGGCCGCCGAGGTTCGAGAGGCCCTGGGAACGTCGCCCCAAGCGACCTCCAACCTGCTCGCTCGCTGGACGAGCGTCGGCCTGGTGGATCGTCTTGCGGTCGGGCGCTACGCCATCCGCCAGATCGGTGCCCTGGGTACTGCGGCGGTGTGGGACGACCTGGGCTCTGCCGTCGCCGCCGTGTTCGTCGGCCACCCTCATCGGATCGGATTCCTCGCCGCTCTGGACCACCATGGCCTACTGGTACGCCCGGTGCGCCCCGTGCAAGTAGCCAGCCCCTATCGGCCTCGTGAGAAGGCGCTCACCGGTCGGCCGCTTCGCGTAATCCGAGAGGACCAGAAGACTGTTCTCATCGGGACCGAGCCGCTCGGCCCGTCGCGAATCGCGACGGTGCCCCGTGCACTCCTCGACGCGGCATCGCGTCCCCGCTGGTTGGGGGCGCATCCCGTGTCGCCGAGGCGCTGGCCGCAGCCGACGGCATTGCCGGACTTCGCGATCTCGCTCGTGAGATCAGCGCCGGTCCCGCCTACCGACGGATCGGATCGTTGGCGAACGCCCTCTCTCTACCGGTGGCGCAGGGGCTGGAACCACCCGACTGGCGTTCTCTGGTCGAGTTGGACCGTAGGGCGCGCAGCGAGAATGGCTGGATCGACAAGAGTTGGGGCGTCGCGTGGCCGTACCCCGTGTCTGAGCTGGAGTCGGTCGTGGCCGAATGATCACCAAAGGCCTCCTCACCCAACGCGCCAACGATGAGTTGCTGCCCGCGCTGACCATCGAGCGCGACTACGTACTTGCCCACATCTGCGGCCCAGCTCAAGTGCGAAGTGCCAGTTAAGTCGCGGGCTGGGGTCGCAGCGCTGGCGCGGCGCTCCAGAGGTGTTCGAGGTCGTAGTACTCGCGAGCGCTGTCATCGAAGATGTGCACGATGACGTCTCCGTAGTCGATGGCCACCCACTCGCCTTGGCTCAGACCTTCGACCCGGATGGGCTTGACGTCGAGGGCCAACTCGACCAGTCGCTCCACCTCGTCGGCGATCGCGCGCACTTGTCGATCGCTACGGCCCGAGGTGATCACCAGCGCGTCAAAGGAGTCCACCAATTCACGAAGATCCAGTACCACGGTGTCGAGGCCGAGCTTTTCTTCGCAGGCCACCACGGCGGCGTTAACCAGGGTACTGACGTACGGCGAGTAAGGGCCGCGAGAGATCTCGCCGCTCGTCACCGCGTCACTCAGTGCGCCACCCCGAGCACGACCAGAGCGCCAAAGAAGGGAATCGCCAGAGAGAGGACACCAACACAAGCGTACCGGCGTCGAGCGCGCCGTATGTCGCGACGTCGCGGTACCGCTTCCAAACCCTCCAGCCGTGACGACTGTGGTTCGGTCAGGTCGAAAAGTCGAACGGCCATTGCCACGACTCTAGCCTCGGGCCTCTTCGAAGAGCGGAATAACACCGGGCGGCAAAAATTTTTCCAGGTCGCTCGTGGTGGTGGGCAGATGACGCACGAACGTACTCGAGAGGTCGACGGGCGTCATGGGAATTTCGTACCAGCGCCACCCCTCGGGCGCGGCGCTTTGAGCACCCGGACGAGGCACGATACCCACGTCCACTAACTCTCGCAACTGATCGGCTTCGTGCCAGTGGTCAAGTTGGGTGGCCAAGTCGGCGCCCACCAGAAGGTCCACCGCATCGGCGTCGCGCAACACCTCGCGCACCGTCTCAATGGAGTAGGAGGGCCCTTCGCGGCGAACTTCGACGTCGGAGACCTCGACCAGCGCCACGTCGTCGAAGGCCGCGTGCGCCATGGCCAGGCGGCGCCACGCGGGATGGACGTCGTCGTTCTTAAAATAAGGATCCCCGGCGACGGTGACGATCAGGCGCGAGAAGCGCCCGGTGCGCGCGGCCGCTTCGAGGGCCGCCACGTGACCGAAGTGCGGCGGGTCGAACGTGCCACCGAAGAGGCCCACGCGCCGATCTTTCACTGACGAATCCTACGAGATTGTGGACCCGCTTTTAAAAACCCCTACTCTTTATGAATGGATTCGACGTCTCTCGAGTGGACGCCCGCCTCGTGGCGCGACTACCCCGTCGCGCAGAACACCACCTGGCCCGACGCGGAGCATCTCGCTCGCGTGGAACGTGATCTCGCTACCAAACCTCCCCTCGTCTTCGCCGGTGAGGCCCGCCGCCTCCAAGAGCAGCTGGCTCAAGCGTCAGCGGGACGAGCCTTCCTCTTGCAGGCGGGAGACTGCGCCGAGTCCTTTCACGAAGGCTCCGCCGACGTCATCCGCGACAAGCTCAAGGTCATTTTGCAGATGGCGGTGGCGCTGACGTACGCCGCGGGCGTGCCGGTCATCAAGGTCGGGCGGATCGCTGGTCAGTTCGCCAAGCCCCGCAGCGACGACTCCGAAGTGAGAGACGGCGTTCGCCTCAGCGCGTTTCGCGGCCACATCGTCAACTCCGAGGAGTTCACTGAGGCGGCCCGACGTCCAGATCCCGAGCGGTTGTTACAGGCCTACCACCAGAGCGTCTCCACCCTCAACCTGCTACGCGCCTTTACTACCGGGGGCTTCGCCGCGCTGTCACGGGTCCACGCTTGGAATCAAGAGTTCGTGGCCAACTCGTTAGAGGGCAAGCGCTACGAGGTCATCGCCGACGAGATCGAGCGCGCCCTGCAGTTTATGAAGGCCTGCGGTATCGATCTCCTCGACGACAGTGCCCTGCAGAGCGTCGACTTCTACACCAGCCACGAAGCGTTGGTCCTGCCCTACGAGCAGGCCCTGACCCGTCGAGACTCTTTGAGCGGTGACTGGTACGACTGCTCGGCGCACCTGCTGTGGATTGGCGACCGCACGCGGCAACTCAACGGGGCGCACGTGAACTTCCTGCGCGGCGTGGCCAACCCCTTGGGACTGAAGCTCGGACCGTCCACCACGGTCGACGAACTGCGACAACTCGTCGACGTGCTCAATCCCGCCAACACGCCGGGCCGCTTGACGCTGATCTCGCGCATGGGCCACGAACGCGTCAGCGAGCTGCTACCCCCCCTCGTCGAGGCCCTGCGCGACGAGGGACGAAGCGAACTGTGGACCTGTGACCCCATGCACGGCAACACCTTCGTCGCCTCGGGCGGACAGAAAACGCGCCGCTTCGATGACGTGATCTCGGAAACCTCGCAGTTCTTTCTCGTACACCAGGCCCTCGGCACCTGGCCGGGCGGTCTGCACGTGGAGTTAACCGGTGACGACGTCACCGAGTGCCTGGGCGGCGGCTCGCGGCTCAACGAGACCGACTTAGAGACGAACTACACCTCGATCTGCGATCCCCGTCTCAACGCCACGCAGAGCCTCGACATGGCCTTTCACGTGGCCGAGTACCTGCAGCGTTACTCCACGCCGATCGGCGAGAGGTCGTTGTAGCGAAGGAGCCGGCGCCGGTCTCCTTCGAAGCCAAACTCAATCTCGCTCATCGAACAGTGCTCAATTCGTGGCCGCAGACGCGTCCCCGCACCGCTCTCTAGGTAGAGCTTCAGGGCCTGCTCGATGAACCCTCCGTGCACCACGAGGACGACCAGCTGGCCGGGGTGTCGCGTCACCAGGCGATCGATCGCCGAGACGCAGCGTTCATAGAAGTTCACCAGCGACTCGCCGCCGGGCACGTTCACCTGCGTGGGGTCCACGTCCCAGTTGGGTAACGCATAGCGTTCTTCGATCTCGGCCCAGGCCAGCCCGTCGGCTTCGCCCACTCGCAGCTCCCCTAAGTCCTCGTCCTGAACGGGAACGATCGACTCGTTGATGGCGGGAAAGATGATCTCGCCGGTCTCGATGGCCCGGGGCAAGCTCGAGGTATAGAAGGCGCTGGCGCTGGCGAGTTCCTGGGTGGCGGCCAAACGGCGAGCCAGGGCGCGAGCCTGCTCGCGGCCCGCGTCGGTCAGTCCGCCGTCGCCGAGCGGTCCTCCGGCGAGACCCTCGAGGTTGGCCACGCACTGGCCGTGACGAATCATGAGCAGGCGAGTTCCCGTGGGCAGTGGTCCGCGTTGGCGGAATCCCTCGGGGGGCAGGCGTTCGACCAGGCTCACGCCAACTCTCCCACGAAGGCTTCGAGCTGGCGCAGCGTACGGCACTCGATGACCCGGTCGCAGTAGGGCGCGTAGAGATTCACGATCGAGTCTCCGCTGTTCCAGTAGCTGGTCGGCTCGGGGTTGAGCCAGTACACGGCCTTGGCGCGGTAGCGCAGGTCGGCCAACAACTCGGCGTGCGCCTGGTGGTAGTTGTTGCGCGCGTCCCCGAGAATCAACACCGTCGAACGCTTGGTGAGGTCCTTCGCGTAGAGGTCGTGAAAAGTCGTGAGGGCCCGTCCGTAGTCCGAGTGGCCGTCGAAGGCGATCACGTCAGCCTCGGCGTTTATGCGCGCCACCGCGTCGGCCGGGTCTTCCACCCCGTCAAAGAGCCGCGTCACTTCATCGAGACCGTCGACGAAGACGAAGCTGCGAACCTTCGAGAACTGTGAGCTAATCGCGTGCACCAGGTGCAGGGTGAAGCGCGCGAAGGACGCCACGGAGCCCGACACGTCGGCGATGACGAAGATCTCGGGCTTGGCCGGACGCGGCGGCTTAAAGCGCAGGTCCAGGGGCACTCCCCCGGTCGAGAGACTGCGCCGCACGGTGTGGCGCAGGTCGACCGGGCCACGTCGTCGTCGACGCCGTTTGCGCGCCAGGCGCACGGCCAACTTCCGGCTGAGAGGTCGCAGGGCGCGCTCTAGCTGAGCCATCTCCTCGCGGTTGGCGTGCATCACGTCGAGGTCTTCGGGCAGCGGCTTGCGCACCGACTTGGCTAGCGCCTGTGAGCCACGATCCTCGACCAAGCGCTCTCTGATCTCTCGCTCGATCTCGGCCTTCAACTGAGCGATACGCGCGCGCGCGTCGTCCCGGGCGATTCGCTCAGCCAGTTCATCGGCGTTCGCGCGCACCGTGCCCTCAACGAGGCGCTGCTCGAGGGCTTCTATATCCAGGCTGCGCAGCGTTCGATAGAGGTAGTAGGTCCCCCCGACGGGGCGACCCGCCTCCATCCCGGCGTAGCGCGAGACCGCTTCGCTGGCTCCCGCGCGCAGGGCCTCCATCTCGCCACTCATGAGCGCGCGAAAGAGCCTCTCGGAGAGCTCCTGGGCGCTCAGGGAAGTGGTGCCGCCGCCTCGTGCGCGTCCCGGTCCCGCCGCGCCGGTCCCGGGGGCGCCCTCGCGATCGGAGCCCGCGCGTACCTCGTCTCCGAGTAGCTCATCGGCGCTCTCCCACGAGCGGACCGCGAAGAAGACGTCAAAGGCGGTGTTAAAGGCCGCCAAGTGATCCCCGTCTTTGACCAAGGTGGCCGCCAGGGTGACCTTCAGCAACGAGCGACTGGAAAGGTCAATGACCTCGACGGCCCGAGCGGCGTCGATGTGCTCACTCATGGACACGGGAATGCCGGCGACGCGAAGCTCGCCAATGAACTCCCCCAGCAGATTAAGCAACGGGCCTCGAGCGTGCGAGCAACTCTTTGCTGGCTCGCGCAATGTCGGACTGGTACTTCAACAAGATGTGCAGCGTGGCCGTGACGTCCTCGTCGCCGATCTCGTCACGGCCGAGCACGACGAGGGTGCGGGCCCAGTCGAGCGTCTCAGACACCGAGGGCGCCTTCTTTAGATCGAGCGAGCGCAAAGAGCGCACCACCCGGGCAATCTGCTCGGCCAGCGCGCTCGAGATTCCCGGCACCCGTGAGAGGATGATGTCGCGTTCACGCTCGACCGTGGGATAGCCGACGTAGAGATACAGGCAGCGTCGCTTGAGCGCCTCAGAGAGCTCTCGCGTGTTGTTCGAAGTGAGAAAGACCATCGGGATCTGCCGGGCCCGAACGGTGCCTAACTCGGGAATGGAGACTTGGTACTCAGAGAGGATCTCCAACATCAACGCTTCGGTCTCGAGCTCGACGCGATCGACTTCGTCGATCAAGAGCACCACCGGATCACTGGCTGATATCGCTTCCAGCAGGGGGCGCGCCAACATAAACTCTTCGGCGAAGATGTCGTCTTCGAGGTCGTGCCACTCCTCGCTGCGTGCCCCTTCGGGTCGTCCGGCCTGAATGCGCAACAGCTGCTTGCGGTAGTTCCACTCGTAGAGGGCCTTCGACTCGTCCAGCCCTTCGTAGCACTGCAGACGAATCAGTCGTGCGCCAATTGACTCGGCCACCGCTCTCGCCAGCGCCGTCTTGCCGGTACCCGCCGGTCCTTCGACCAGGACCGGCTTGGCCAGACGGTCGGCCAGATAGATGACCGAGGCGATGGCCTCGTCGCTCAAGTAGTCATTCTCCGCTAGCAGTTTCTGCACCGCGGCCGGCGAGTCGAAGCGCACCGGGGGCACGCTCGTTAGACCGAGACGCTGGGCCAGCTCCTCGCGGGGGTCGAGAGCACTCATCGAATCTGACCCTCTCCTCGAACCACCCATTTAAGACAAGTCAGTTCGCGCACACCCATGGGACCGCGAGCGTGAAGCTTCTGGGTCGAGATACCCACCTCCCCCCCGAGGCCCAACTCGCCGCCGTCGATGAATCGAGTCGAGGCGTTGACCAACACCGCGGCGGCGTCGACGCGACGCACCCACTCCTCGGCGTTGTGCGCGTCGTCAGTGAGGATGGCCTCGCTGTGGCCCGTGCCGTAGGTGGCGACGTGTTCGATGGCCTCATCGAGTGACGACACCACCTTGACGGCCAAGATCAGGTCCAGGAACTCCCGTTGAAAGTCCTCGTCGCTCGCGAGCGACGCGCTGGGTAAGTAGGCCCGCGCGCGCTCGTCAGCGCGTAGTTCCACGCCGGGCAGTGCCGCTTCCAGTTCAGCTAAGAAGGCCGGCGCGATCGCTTCGTGCACCAACAGGGTCTCGGCCGCGTTGCACACCCCGGGTCGCGAGGTCTTCGCGTTGTTGACAATGGCCAGGGACTGCTGGAGCTTCGCTGACGCGTCGACGTATATATGGCAGTTGCCGTCACCGTCGAGGACGTAAGGCACTCGGGCGTTCTCCCGCATGGCCGCGATGAGCCGAGGGCCGCCACGAGGAATGAGACAGTCCAGCACGTCGGTCATCTGCATGAAGGAGTTCACCGTCTCGTACGAGGGGTCCTCCACCAACGAGACGCCCGCAGCCGGTAGACCCTCCTTCTCGAGCGCCTCGTGCCAGAGACCGACGATAAAGGTGTTGGTCGACTGCGCGCTCGAGGATCCGCGAAGAAAAGCCGCGTTGCCACTGCGCACGCAGAGCCCGGCCACGTCGCTCGTCACGTTCGGACGATTCTCGTAGACCACGCCAATCACGCCGAGGGGGACCCGCAGCCGTTCGACGCGCAGTCCGTTGGGTCGAGTGGAGGCGTCCTGGGACTCAAAGAGCGGGTCGGGCGATGAGGCGATCTCTCGCAGGGCTTGAGCCATGGCGGCCACTCGCTCGGGCGTCAAGGTGAGTCGGTCGCGGCCCGGACCGGAGTCGCTATAGGCGGCCACCTCGAGAGCGTTCACGGCCACGAGCTCGTCCCTCGTCTCGTCCAGTCGGTCCGCCACGAGGCGCAACACCGCGCTACGGGTCTCGTTGGAGGCCCGTCCCAGCGCTAGCGCTGCTCTTTTGACCGCGACTCCTTGGGTGGTTAACGCGAGGTCCGGCATGGACCAAGCGTAATGGCGGACTTAGACCCGTCGTAAGAGGACGAGATCGTCGCGGTGCACCACCACGTCGTCTCCGTCGTCAAAGGACTCGGCCGACACCCGCACCAGTCCCTTGGCGATGGCGACCCCGTCGGGTCCCTGCACTTCCACGGCGTCCCCTTCAACGAAGGCGCCGTGGTGCGATATCACCCCGACACGCAAGAGGCTGCGCCCCCCTCGCTCGAGCGCGTCCGCCGCACCCTCGTTGATAATGAGGGATCCTTGGCTCGCGACGGCAAAGGCGATCCAGGACTTTCGCGCCGAGAGCCGCTCTGGGCGTGGAGAGAACGTCGTCCCGAAGCCGGCGCGACCTTCGAGGGCCACGCGCAGCGCGTGCGGGGCTCGAGCCGGGGCGATGACGACGGTCACGCCCGACCACGTCGCCATGTGGGCGGCGGCCAGTTTGGACGCCATGCCCCCGCTGCCCACCCCGGACTTGCTGGCGCCGGCCGCATTGAGAAGGTCGGCGTCGAAAGCGGTCACCTCTTCGATCAGGGTGGCCGACGCGTCGACGCGAGGATCGGCCGTCAAGAGACCGTCGGTGTCCGTTAAGAGCACCAGGTGCGAAGCCCCCACCAAGTTCGCCACTAGAGCGCCCAGTCGGTCGTTGTCTCCGAATCGAATCTCCTCATCAGCCACGGCGTCGTTCTCGTTGACGATGGCCACCACATTCAGCCCGGCCAACGCCTCCAGCGTGCCGCGGGCGTGCAAGTACTGCCCGCGATGCGAAAAATCGAGCGGGGCCAACAACACCTGGCCGACCGGTACGTCCAAGGCCGAGAACGCGTCGCGCCACGCACTCATCAACAGCGGCTGGCCTACCGCCGAGACCGCCTGCAGGGTGGTGGCGTCGCGCGGACGTGCCCTGCCCTGGCCGACGTCGGCCCAACCCACACTGATGGCGCCCGAGGTCACGACCACGACTGACCACCCGTCCGCGCGAAGGGTCACGACGTCCTGGGCCAGTCGCGCCAAGACCTCGTGCGCGACGTTGCCCTTCTCGTCGGTGACCGACGTGGTACCGATCTTGACGACGACGCTACGCGTCGCCATCGTCGTCTCCAAGATCAAGACGACCGTGTCGGGCCAAGCGTTCGCGGCGCGTGGCGCGGTGATGTTCGCCGCGGCCGAGTCCCGAGCCCACTGCGTCGCGCCACCACTCGAACGAGAGAGTGCCGATGGTGACGAGGTCCCCGTCGCGCACGCCAGCGCGGGTGAGAAGGCGCTCGACCCCGAGTTCGCGCAGGCGGTGAACGATCTCGGCCAGAGCTTCGTCATCGGTGAGGTCGTGAAAGCGCACCGCCCGTCTCGCGGCGCGCCCGTTGACGATCCACTCGCGCTCTCCTTCTCGCTCGAGCGTGATCTCGTCGGGGATCGGACGGTGTACCACGACGTCGTACTCGAGGGCCTCGGCTTCGATGGCCCGCGCGTCGGTGACCAGTCGCGCGAGGTGAGCGACCAAGAGGTCCAGCCCGTCGCCGGTGATCGCCGAGATCGTCTCGATACCGTCGAGTTCGTGGGCCGCCACGTCGCCCTTAGAACCCACCACCACGCGCGGTCGTTCCAAAAGATCGCTGCGGTACTCGCCGAGTTCGCGCAGTAGTACGTCGAGTTGCTCACCGGGCAAAAGCGAAGCGGTCTCCGAGAGATCGAGCAGCACACAGAGGACGCGAGCACGCTCGACGTGGCGCAAAAAGTCGTGACCGAGACCGCGTCCCTGCGCGGCGCCTTCGATCAAACCCGGGATGTCAGCGACGACGAACTCGGTGGCGTCGCCCGGTCGCGACGCGCGAGCGCCCACGCGCACCACGCCGAGGTTGGGCACCAACGTGGTAAAGGGATAGTCCGCAATCTTGGGCCGGGCCGCGGAAATACGAGAGATCAAGGTAGATTTGCCCACGTTGGGAAACCCGATCAGAGCTACGTCGGCCTGCAGTTTCAACTCCAGGTTGAACCAGCGCTCTTCACCGACCTCTCCCTGCTCGGCGAAGGCGGGCGCGCGACGTTGATTCGACAGAAAGCGGGCATTGCCCTGGCCCCCGAGACCTCCCTCGGCCGCCAGCCAGCGATCGCCCGGTCCTTTTAGATCGATGAGCACTTCTCCGTCGACGTCATACACCGTGGTGCCGACCGGGACCATCACGATGGTGTCCTTACCCCGTGAGCCGTGCTGGCGCTTCGAGGTTCCGTGCTGACCGTCGGTGGCCCGACGAAAGGGGTGGTCGCGAAAACCGAGCAGAGACGCCTGATTGTGGTCGGCTTCGAGCCAGACGTCGCCCCCGCGTCCCCCGTCGCCCCCGTCGGGGCCGCCCTTGGCGACATGGGCCTCCCGGCGAAAGCTGACGCATCCGGCGCCCCCGTTTCCAGCCTTGGCGTGCAGTTGAGCGCTGTCGACGAAGGCGGACATCCCCTCATACTACGGCGCAGCCTATTTTCTCCCTAGTGGAGGAACCGCCAAGGCGCGTCGGTCATTCCTGCAACTCGAAGGCGCACCGAGCTCCTGAAGGGCCGAAGCGACTCGCGCCAGATTTGCGAGTTGGCGGCTGATCACTCAGTCCAATTCTTGCGTGAGACGTTCAGCACCAGCATGGCCGCCGCGTCTCCTCCGGCAAGGACGCCAGTGAGTACGGCACACGACAGGCTCATATTTCCGCAACACCACGAGACCCGAACAACCAGCCCGACACCACGGAGCAGTTAGAAAGTTTCTTGCAATCGCTGGCGTTCGGGCGCTTTCGGAGGTGATGGGGGACCGGGAAATATGAAATTATTCCAGCCGGTCTCAAATTAAACCCATATCTACCAGGGTCTTTAAGGAATCAAAACTGTAATACAAGCCAACTCTTAGACCAATATCCGCGGATTTTCCCATAATTACGGTAAAACTGACGGTGGCTGCTGGGAACGCCCAGTTCCGTTTCAATGAGAGCAAGGAGTCGACCGGTGAACAAGGCCGAGTTGGTAGAAGCAATTGTCGCCGAGAGTGGCGCCAATAAGAACACCGTGGCGGAAGTACTTAAGGCCTTTGAAGACGTGGTGGTCGGCAACGTTTCTAAGGGTGAGAAGATCGTGTTGTCCGGATTCTTGTCCTTCGAACGAGTGGAGCGCAAGGCCCGTACCGCCCGCAACCCTCAGACCGGTGAAGCGATCCAGGTGAAAGCCTCGAGGGCCCCCAAGGTCTCCATTGGCTCAACCTTTAAAAAGGCCGTCAAAGGAATGTAGTTTTCGCTGTTTCACTAAGAATCCCCCGGGCTCTGCCCGGGGGAATCTTAGTTTTAGGAGGAAAACTCAGTCGGCGAGAACGTCAACTAGTTTTCTGCCGCCTCGGTAACCGAATTTCACGGTGCCTTCAGCGAGCGCAAACAGCGTGTCGTCCTTACCGATACCGACATTACGGCCCGGGTGAAACTGCGTACCACGCTGGCGAACAATGATGCTGCCGGACTTGACGACCGTGCCGTCGAAGGTCTTCACGCCGAGGCGCTGGGCGGCCGAGTCGCGGCCGTTGCGGGTAGAACCGCCACCTTTGGTCTTTGACATCGATACTCCTTAAGCTTTCGCCGAAATCTTGGTGATTTCGACGGTCGAATAGTGCTGACGGTGTCCCCAGCGGCGGCGTTGAATGGCCTTGGGCTTGTAGGTCAGGGCGCGGATCTTGGGACCCTTTTCCTCGCCGATGATCTTCGCGGTGACGCTCGCGCCCTTGAGCGCAGGACCGGCCGTGACCTCATCGCCGTCGACGAGCAGGACGGGCTGAAACTCCACGTCAGAACCGACTTCTTCGCTTCGCAGGTCCACGCGGACCACTTGGCCCTCGGTGACGCGTTCTTGGGATGTTCCTACTCGGATGACGGCGTACATAAGGGTTCCATACTAGCCGGACTACAGAGCCCGTCGAGTTACAACCCCGTCTTCACGATGAACCCGCGGCCGTCGCAAACACTGCACACCACCGAGAGTGACTCCAAGAGACCTTCGTTAACGCGCTTTCTCGTCATCTCCACGAGACCCAGTTCGGAGATGTCAAAGACCTGAGTGCGGGTCTTGTCACGCGACAGCGCCTGACGAAGGGCGGAGGCCACGGCCTCGCGGTTGGCCCTGGTCTCCATGTCAATGAAGTCAATAACGATGATGCCGCCGATGTCGCGCAGGCGAAGCTGTCGAGCGACCTCGTCGGCGGCCTCGAGGTTGTTGCGAAAGACGGTCTCTTCTAGGTTGTTGGTTCCGACGTTCTTTCCGGTGTTGACGTCAATGACCGTGAGGGCTTCGGTCCTCTCAATGATGAGAGAACCACCCGACGGCAAGAAGACCTTGCGGTCCAGCGAGCGGTGCAACTGTTCGTGCACGAAATAGCGCTCAAAGAGGGGAAGATCTTCGGTCTCGCGGTCGTAGTACTCAATGCGATCGGCTAACTCGGGGTTCACGGCGTTGACGTACTCCAGCACCTTCTCGTAGAGGGTTCGATCGTCGATGAGCACCGCTCGGTACTCTTCGTTCAGCTCTTCGCGCAACACCCGCACCGCCAGGTCGAGGTCCCGGTAGATCAGCCGAGGCTGATTGGATTTGGCCACTTCCGCTTCAATGGCCGACCACTTCTCCACCAACGAAGTGACGTCACGCGACAGGTCGTCGGCCGACACCCCTTCGGCGGCGGTACGGATGATGATGCCGTGACGATCGGGCTTCACGTCGTCGATGATGCGACGAAGGCGTCGGCGTTCTCCGTCAGGCAGACGTTTAGAGATGCCAATGGTGGACGAGTTCGGCACCAGCACGGCGAAGCGTCCCGGCAGGGAGACCTCTTGAGTCAGTCGGGCGCCTTTCGCGCCGATGGCGTTCTTCGTCACCTGGCAGAGAACGGTTTGACCGGCGCGAATCATCTCTTCGATGCGCTTGTCAGGTCGCGGGGCACCGTCCACGTCGTCGGTGTCAAAGGAGACGTCACCTTTGTAGAGCACCGCGTTCTTAGGAATACCGATGTCGACGAAGGCCAACTCCATTCCGGGTAAGACATTTTGGATCCGACCGACGTAGATGTTGCCGTCGATCTGATTGGTCTCGTCGGCGTTCTTCGCCACGGTGTACTCGACCATGGAACGCCCCTCGAGCGTGGCGATGTGAGTGCCGTCGCTCGTCGTGTGCACCGCCATGAGATAGCGGCCCTGGGCGCGCGTTCGTCGCTCGCCACCACGTCGTCGACGTCCACGACCCTGCTTGGCACCGCCGTCCACGCCCGCCTCGGGGGCGGAGGCCTCGACGGGGGCGTCCATCATGCGTCGCGGCGCAGCGTTGTGGCCGTTCTGGCTCTCACGGTCGCCGCGCGGCTCGCGGTTGCCTTGACCCGAACGGCCCCGGCCGCCTCGTCGTCGTCGATTCCCTCCGCCCGGAGCCGACGAGGGCGCGGACGTGGCCGGCGCCCCGGAGGACGCGGCGTGCTGCGTCGCTGGTCGGGTATCGCCTATTTGCGGTGCGGGTCGAGTGTCGCCAATTCGAGGACTAGACGATACGGGTAAAGGCTGGATGGATTCGTCGCTCACGACGGGTACTCCTTGAGTTCTTGATGGGTAGGGCGTGGCGCGAGGCGCCACGGGTCGAGACCGCGCGCGGCGAAGTGCTCGCGACGTCAGTCGGATGGGAGAAACTAAGGGCTCGTTGGGCCGTCAAGAGGAGGACGCTCACGATACTCATTAGCAGTAGCGCACTGACGTGTACCACGAAATGTCCTCAATACTGTGCGTAACGGAGCGGCAACACTGCGTTATAGCGACGTTCCTTTGCGTCTGGCACCCGGTGTGTCAGTACGCCCAACTCCTCCAGGCTACTGCACGACCACTCGGTTTTGCCTTTTTTGAGTCTCGAAAGCCCTGAACAGCGGCCCGCTCGCGCCCTAGGGCCCCGTGGTCGTGGTGCTGGACGTTGACGTCGTGGCAGTCGTCGTGGTCGACGACTTCTTCTTTACGGGCGTCGTCAGCGTGGAGGTGAGCTTCAAAGTGGGCACCGGGTGCGAGTACAGGTAGTTGAAAGTCTTGGCCACGACCGGCGCGGAGGCGTCGGCACCGTAGCCGCCCTCGTCGATCACGCAGAGCACCACGTACTGGGGGTGGTTCGTCGGCCCGAAACCGACGAACCACGAGTTGGGCTCCTCGCCGAAGGCGTTGCTCGCCGTGCCGGTCTTGCCGGCGATCGGAAACGACGCCAGCGAGTGATGGAAGTACGCCTGGAAGGCGGAGTAGCCGGTTCCGTGAGGACTATCCACCACCCCGGTGAGGCCTTGAAGAATGGGGTCGCGCACGCTGGGCGGCAAGCTCACGTGACCGGTCACATGCGGCGCGTAACGAAGAACGATCTTGCCGTGAGGGTTCACGATCGCCGCCGCGACTTGGGGCGCGTAGCGAGTGCCGCCGTTAGCGAAGGTGGCGTAGGCGTTGGCCATGGCGATCGGTGTGATGGCCGTCGTTCCCTGTCCGAAGGCCATCTCAATGTTGTCGCCGGTGTACCACGTGGCATTGGGAAAATCCTGCGGAGCTTGGGCGTGGAGATCCTTTCGAACCTGGGGAGAGTCCACCCGGCCTTGGGCCTCGTAGGGCAGATCAACGTTGGTGGTTTGGCTTAGTCCGTACTCGGCCGCGACGTTTTGAATGGGCGTCTGACCGTACTTACTCTGGTCGTTCCAGAAGAGATAGCCCAGGTTGTAGAAGTAGTAGTCCGACGACACGGTGAGAGCGGCGGGCAAGTCGACGTGGCCGGCTGCTTGGTTGTCGTCATCGTGAAAGACGCAACCGTGGTTGGTACCCTTCAGACAGTTGGGCACCGTGAAGGTCCCCGTGTCGTTCACGCTCTGATACGCCGAGATGATGCCCGTCTGTAGTTCGGTGGTGGCGGTCGCCAGTTTGAAGGTCGAGCCGGGGGTGTAGAGACCCTGGATGGCGTAGTTGTTAAAGGCGCCCACGCTTTTTAGCTGGTCGTACTGTCTCGTGGACAGTCCGGTGACGAAGGAGTTGAGGTTGTACGACGGATAACTGGCCATGGCGTAGATCTCGCCGTTAGTGGGATTCATCACGATCGCGGCGCCATTGATGGCTTGGGGTACTTTTCCCGAGACGGGGTCGATCGAGCGGCGGTCCTGGAGAATTTCGCTCTGCAAGTAATGGTCGAGCTCTTGTTCGAGCGGCGTGTCGATGTTCAAGACCACCGAGTCCCC
The DNA here is from genome assembly GCA_025463285.1 of Acidimicrobiaceae bacterium. Classification (GTDB taxonomy): domain Bacteria; phylum Actinomycetota; class Acidimicrobiia; order Acidimicrobiales; family RAAP-2; genus RAAP-2. The sequence goes on from JAOBWI010000091.1 coordinate 37,263, forward strand.
CACGACCGGCTCGGTCGTATTGGTCACGCCAAGAACACTGCCCAGCGAGTTGACTTCAATGGTGCTCGTGCCTTGATGTCCGTGAAGGTACTGCTCGTAATACGACTCGACGCCCGTTTCGCCGATGGTCGAGTCGATGGGATACCCGTCGTGGGGCACCACGTTCGGGCCGACGTACCCCAGCACCTGCGAGGCCAGGCTGCCCCCGTCAGGGTAGGCCCGGGTGGAGGCGTTCAAGACCGAGACGCCGGGAAACTCCTTGGGGTGGAGCTTGATGAACTCGACCACGCTGGCCGGGGCGTTACTCATGATCGGGGCGGGCTGATACGGGTCGTACTGCTTGTCGTTGAGGTCACTGTTAATTTTCTTTACGCTCAGGCCCGTTAGCGACGCCAACGATCCCTTGACCTCGGGGTTGAGCGAGGCCAGTGCTCTGGAGAGCCGTATTTCCGTCGTCGTGACGTTGGTGACCAGCGCGTGATCCTCTCGGTCAAAGATCTGTCCGCGCGTCGGGGGAATTGTCGTGAGACGCAGCGAGTTCGACTCGACGACCTTGACCGAGGCCTGGTAGTCGACGACCTGAAGGAAGAAGAGTCGCAAGATCAAAGCGACCAGGAGGACGAAGAAAAAGCCCCCGATCACCATCCAACGTCGCCGCGGTTGCGCCGTGACTTCGTTGGGCGAGGCCATGAGGTCGCGGATGCCCACGGGCCGAGGCTCGTTGATAGTGCGACCTCGTCCGCGAAACGGGTGCAAGGACACCCACGGTCGCCACAGGCGAGAGAACCACGAGCCGATCCGGCGTTCACGCCACGACCCTCTCACCGACGAGAACCTCCGAGAGATCCCACCCAACGCGCGAGGCGCGTGATGGGCCGAGCCAGCAGAAAGAACGCGACGGCGTTAACGGCCATGGCCGACAGCAGACTGTCTCGCCATAACGAGAAGTTCAGGGTGAAGAAGCTCGCTCCCACGAATATGAGAGGCGCGACAAGTCCCGCGCCGGCGGCGATCAGGGGAGTGACCCACCAGGCCGCGGAGTCGAGGTCCCCCACTCCTTCGCGGCCCAGACGCGACGCACCATAAGCCAGGGCCACCGCGACGAGGGCCGTCAGCCCGAAGGGCGTCGAGGCGTGGGTGTCAAAGAAGACGCCCGCGATCAAGGCACTCCACAGAGCCAGGGCCGTCAAACCAGCGAGTCCCATGGCCAGGGGCCAGAGCCAGACGATCATGACGACGACGCCGCCAAAGCGCAGGGACGAAAAGATCGACAGCTGAACGGCCACCACGACGAGGGTGGTGAGCGTCACCGGAACGATGAGCCGCCTCACGGCGAGGGTTCCCAGAGAACCACGTCCACGTAGGCAAGGTGGCGAAGGTCGGCGGCCGGTTGCAGCGTCAGGTTGTAGGTCGCCGCACCCGGAGTGAGCGTCACCGTTTTTACCGTCGCCACGGGTAGACCGGCCGGAAAGAGGCCCCCGTTCAAGCCGTCGGTGGTGAGGTGGGTGCCCTGGACTACGGAAGTGCCCAGTGGCACCGAGCTCGCGCTGAGGCCGTTATTGAGTCCCCGCCCGGCCACCACGATGTCGGTCTTGCCCGAGGCGAAGGTCACGCCCACCAGCGACGCCGTGTCGCTAATTAGCCGCACCGTCGCACCGTGGGGCGTCGTCCCGATGACGCTTCCGATGAGTCCCCCGTTGGCCACGACCGGCATGCCGACTAAGACTCCGTTATCGCGTCCCTTCGAAATATCGACCGTGGCCGCAAAGTTCGTGGGCGACAGCGTGGTGACCTGGGCCGACACCGTGGCCAGGGAGCCCACGAAGGGGACATCGAGTTCGGTGGTGAGTTGTTGTAGTTGGCGGGCGTAGGCCCAGCCCTCGTTGGCACGCTGTTCGGCCTCACCGAGCTGGTAGCGAAGCTTTTGGTTCTGGGCCACCACGTCGCTGTAGTTCACCGTGCCCGCAAAGAAGTGGCCGGCCGGCCGGGCGATCTCGTTCACGGCCCAACTAAAAGGCGTCACCACGAGATTGGCGCCGCTGCGAAGGCCCGAGGCCACGCCCGTCGTGAGATAGAGAATGATAAGGGTCGCGAGAACGGCGACACTCAGGGTCCAGGTTCGCCGCCGTGAACGGTCGGTGGCCACTCGCTAGCGCGAAGGACTGGTCTTCAACATGCGCGCGAAGACGTCGAGTTCTTCGAGGCACATACCACTGCCGAGCGCCACGCAGTTCAAAGGGTCGTTCGCCACAATGATCGGCATGTTGGTCTCGTACTCCAATCGGGCCGCGAGGCCCGCCAGCAAGGCCCCGCCGCCGGTGATGACGATGCCCTGTTCCATCAAGTCCGAGGACAGCTCGGGCGGCGTGCGGTCCAGAGTTACTTTGACGGCGTCGACAATCGCCTGGACCGGCTCTTGAATAGCATCACGAATCTGCTCGGTCGAGATCACGACGGTCTTGGGCAGTCCCGTGACTAAGTCGCGTCCTCGAATCTCGGCGCGCAACTCTTCTTCTAAGGGAAAGGCCGAACCAAGTTGCATCTTGATCTCTTCTGCGGTTCGCTCACCGAGAGCGAGTTGGAACTCTTTCTTCACGAACGCCACTAACGCTTCGTCGAGTTCGTCACCACCCACACGAATGGATTGACTCGTCACAATGCCGCCGAGTGAGATCACCGCAACTTCGGTCGTGCCGCCACCGATGTCCACCACCATGTTGCCGGTCGGTTCGTGAATGGGAAGACCGGCGCCGATGGCCGCAGCCATGGGCTCTTCGATGATGTACGCCTTGCGCGCGCCGGCGAACTCGGCCGCTTCCATCACGGCGCGCTGTTCGACGCCGGTGATTCCCGACGGTACGCAGATCACCATGCGCGGTTTGGCGAAGCGACGCTGGTGCACCCGGTGGATGAAGTAGCGCAGCATTTTTTCACAGATCTCGAAGTCGGCGATGACGCCATCCTTCAGAGGTCGAATGGCTTGGATGTTACTCGGGGTACGCCCGATCATCCGTTTGGCTTCGGCGCCGACGGCTAGAGGTTTGCCGTCTTTGACATCAACGGCGTACCCCGAGTAACATCCAAGCCATTCGACC